>CAZSYT010000008.1:0-14472 GCA_964610905.1 uncultured Acidimicrobiaceae bacterium | reverse complement strand
CGACCGGGGCTCGACCGGGGCTCGACCGGGGCTCGACCGGGGCTCGACCGGGGCTCGTCGCGGCGGTCGGCGAGGAGCTGGTCGGCGCCAGGTTGGTCTCGCGTCGCCTGCTGCCGGAGGACCTCCCATGACGCTCGTCGTGCCCGAGCCCGAACGCCCGGTCAGCGCCCTGGCCGAGCCGCCCAGCTTCTCGATCGTCATCCCCGCCTACCAGGGTGCGTGGTGCGTCGCGGACGCCGTCGCCTCGGTCCTCGACCAGCGCACCCCGGCCCACCAGGTGCTCGCGTGCGACGACGGCTCGACGGACGACCTCGCCGGGGCGCTCGCCCCCTTCGCCGGCCGCGTCACCGTCCTCCACCAGCGCCACGCCGGTGTTGTCGCCGCCCGGAACCTCGGCCTCGCCCACGCCAGGGGGGCTTCGTCGCCGTCTGCGACGCCGACGACCGCATCCTGCCCGGCCTGCTCGAGGCGGGGACGGCGCTCGCCACGAGCCGGCCCGACCTCGACATCTTGGGGCGCGCCTCGTACGTCGAACGAGGCGGCACCGTCGTCGGGGTGAGCCGCACGCCCGACGACCCTCCCTTCGACGGCGAGGACCAGCGCCAGAGCATCCTCGCCGTCGACTCCATCGGAGACTGCTCGGCGCTCCGCGGCCAGCGCCTCGTCGGCCGCGGCGGGTACGACGAGTCGCTCCCCTGTGCCGAGGACCGCGACTCTTCGTACGTCTCGTCCTGTCGGGCTGCCGGGCCGGCCTCGACTCCGAGCCCCTGGCGGTCGTCCGCGTCCGCCCCGGCTCGCTTCCCCACTACCAGCTCTGCAATCTCCGGGGGCTCGTGGCCACCTTCACCAAGGTGCTCGACCGGGACGACCTCAGCGCGGACGAGCGGCGCCTGGCACGACAGCGGCTCGACCGCTTCTGGCCGACCTCGCGAGCGAGGAGGCCAAGGTGGCCGTGGCGCAGGGACGGCCCGACGCCCGGCGCCGCTGCCTGGCCGTGGCCGGTTCCGGGGCGCAGCCGCCGCTCACCCGCCTGAAGGCCGGGGCCACGGCTGTCTCCCCCGCGCTCGCCCGGTGGGCTCGCAGCACGCGGCGGGCCTCGGGTGTGCCTCGCCGGTAGGCGGCCTCGAGCCGGGCGGCGCCTTGGCGATCACCACCCGCTGGATCTGGATGGTGCCTGAACCACCTGTCAGCCTCGTGGTGACTGGCCCGAGGGGGGACGTGGCGTCGACGAGGCGACCGCGAGGGAAGCACGAGGTCCCGCGTCGGTACTGCGCACCTGCCTGGACAGCGACTTGGCCAGCGTTCCTCGGTCTTGATCGAGGAGGTCGCGGCAGACGGGGCGGTACACACGACCTCGGATGCCGCGATCGAGCCGCGGGCTCCCCTCCGAAAGCGTTGACCCAGTCGAGGTCGGTCCGTCTGCACGGTCAGCCCGGAATCGGAGGACCCCGGCGAGCTGGCGGTCGGGGTTGGCTCGCCGAGCGGGCCGGCTGCCGCGCTCCGACACCGCGAGATCGCCGCGGCTGCCACTGCCACCGCTGTGCCGCATGACCTCATCTGAACGAACCAGCGGCTCGGGTCAGAGGGGGAACCGCTGGCGCACCCAGTCCGCCAGCACCGGGTCGACCACCGCGAGTCCCGACCCGGAGTCGGCCAGGTCGCCACTGTCGAGCAGTGTGCGCCGCGCATGGGAGGCGGCACCGGCCGAAAGGCCCAGCAGGTCGGCGTGCGCTCCGTAGATGGACCCGGACCTGGCCACGGCCCGCAGCACGTCCCGTTCGCCGCGCTCGAACCCCGAGTACAACCGCTCCATCGCATCGGCGCTCATGCGGCGGACATCGCCGAGCCCAGCGGCAAACACCTCGTCGTCGGCGACCGTGCCGACAGCGGTGGCCCGCCAGCAGGCGTCGGCCAGCTGCATCGTGCGCTGAGGGTGTCCGGCGGTGAAGGCAAAGACCCGCCCTGGCAGGTGCGCGGCGTCCCGCCCTGTCGTAGCGAACCCGGCGGCAACGATGTCGTCGACGGCGGCAGCTGACAGGGGCCCGACCTCGAGCAGGTCGGCCTGCCCGTAGAACGGTGCCGGACGATCCGTGAACAGGGCCCGCATCATCGACGGCTGGGACCCGGCGAAGACGATGCCCAGGTCCCGGTAGTGGTGCTGCAGCGCTGTGCGCAGCGCACCAGCGGCGCCCGTGACAGCACTGATGGAGGAGAACTCGTCGACGACGAGCACCGTCGGCTCACGCTGCGCACTGTCGACGAGCACCCCGAGGAGGCTGTGCAGCGCCACTGACGGCTCGGGGCGGCTGCGGGCCGGTCCCGTGAGCTCGACCTTCACCAGACCGAGGTTGAGCGACACCGCCGCGGCGAGGCCCCTGGCTGCTGCAGCGAAGGAACCGGTCGTCGCCCCGAGCGCGTCGTCGAAGCGGACAGCCACGTCCGCCATCGACGTCACCTCGTACAGGTCGACCCACACCACCGCTGTTCCCGCCAGGTCCGCGGCCACCCGCCGCAGCACGCTGGTCTTGCCGAACCTGCGGGGGCCGAGCACGGCCGTCACCCTCCGAGCCCGGATCCGCCTGGCCAGATCAGCCACCAGCTCGTCGCGTCCTTGGACTTGGGCCGGTTCGAGCGGCCCCTGGTACGGGAACGGCGACGCCTCCGCTTCGACCACCACGGTGAGAACCCTATCAAAAACAGAGGCACGTTGCCTCTGTTTTACCGAGCCTTCAGCGGCAACGTCAGGCCAACGCGCCCGGAGGGGGCGCGGGGTGTGCCGAGCCGCCCGTCAGTCTCGTGCTGGCGGGCCTGGGGCTGGGGCTGGCCGCGACACGGTTGGTGTCGTCTGCTGCGCAGTGCGCAGCTCGTGGATCGCCTGGCCCCGAAGGGGCGCATGCACAGCCGGGAGCGACGCACGCAGCGTCACGGCTCGTGCGCCTGTTCGTGTACCCGCGCCAGGCACTCGTCCAGCGACAGGACGTGCACGGGGCCCAGCCACGCCGTCACTGCCAGCACGCGCCCTGCGGTTGACCCACCGCCGGCCCGGAGGGGGTCAGTTTTCAACCGTCGGAAAGGGCTCAGGATTCGGGCGGCGTTGACATGGGGCAGGGGGTCGGACCGCAGGCGATCCGACGAGACCCACGACCCGCGAAGACCCACGAACGGACCCAGACCTGGCCCGTTTCCGGGTTCGCGTCGGCCGTCTACGGCCGTGCACGGCGCGGTCGAGGGCGTCCGGTCGGGCCGGGCTCACGCTGGTGGAACGCGAGAAACGTCCGTCAGCCCAGCAACTGCTTGGCGATCACCACCCGCTGGATCTGGTTGGTGCCCTCGTAGATCTGGGTGATCTTGGCGTCGCGCAGGAACCGCTCGACGGGGAAGTCGGTCGTGTACCCGTAGCCGCCGAGGAGCTGCACGGCGTCGGTGGTCACCGCCATGGCGGTGTCCGAGGCGACGCACTTGGCCATGGCCCCCACCATCGACAGGTCGCCGTCGGGGTCGCCGGCGTCCACGAGGGCGCATGCCCGGTAGACGAGCCCCCGGGCGGCCTCGGTCCGCATGGCCATGTCGGCGACCATGAAGCGGAGGCCCTGCAGCTCGGCGATGGGCTTGCCGAACGCCTTGCGCTCCTTCAGGTAGCCCACCGCGTAGTCGATGGCTCCCTGGGCGATGCCGACCGCCTGGGCCCCGATCGTCGGCCGGCTGCGGTCGAGGGTGTGCATGGCGATGTGGAAGCCCTGGCCCTCCTCGCCGACGAGGTGGCTGGCCGGCACGCGTACGTCGTCGAAGACGACCTCGCCGGTCGGGCTCCCCCGCAGCCCGAGCTTGTGCTCGAGCTTGGCCACGCGCACGCCCCACTCCTTCTCGACCAGGAAGCAGCTGATGCCCCGGTGGCCGGCGTCGGGGTCCGTCTTGGCGAAGACCGTGTAGGTGTCCGACACGCCGGCGTTGGTGATCCAGTACTTGGTGCCGTTGAGCACGTAGTCGTCGCCGTCGCGCTCGGCCCGACACCGCAGCGCGGCCACGTCGCTCCCGGCATCGGGCTCGGAGAGGCAGTAGCTGGCCTGGGACTGCCCGGAGGCGACCCGGGGCAGGTAGGTGCGCTTGAGCTCCTCCGAGCCGAAGTTCATCACCGGCAGCATGCCCAGCTTGGTGACGAGGAACGTCACCGACGTCGACGCGCACACCCGGGCGAGCTCCTCGGCGGCGATGGCCTGGGTGACCATGTCGGCGCCGGCGCCCCCGTACTCGGTCGGGAAGGCGAGGGCGGGCAGCTCCATCTCGGTGAGGGCCTTGTAGCTCTCCCACGGGAACGCCTCGTCGCGGTCGACGGCCGCCGCGTGGGGGGCGATCCGCTCCTCGGCCATCTGGCGTACGGCGTCGCGGAACTGCCGGTGGGTGTCGGAGAGGAGGAAGGCGGCGGAGTCCATCCTCTCAACCTACCCAGTGGTGGGATGGCCGATGACCCCGAGCTCGGACGCCGAGGTACCTCGTCCCGGAGTCCGGACCTCACACGCGTGCCCGCTCCGGCGTTAACTGGGGCGGTGGCCCGAGCAGACGATCCAGCCGTCACAGGCAGCCCCACGCCCGCCGCCCGGGCGGCTGCCGCGGCCCGCAGCCGGCCACAGCGCTCGCGGGGCCGCCCGGGCGATGCCGGGACGTTGCCGCCCTTCGCCGCTGCGGTCTGCGAGCACGGGCCGGCCGTGCTGCGGGTCTGCGCGGCCGTCGCCGGTCGGGCCGATGCCGAGGACGCGTGGTCGGAGACGTTCCTCGCCGCGCTGCGCGCCTACGGCGACCTGCGACCCGACAGCGACCTGCGGGCGTGGCTCGTGACCATCGCCTACCGCAAGTCCCTCGACGCCCTCCGGAGCGCCAGGCGCCGTCCGGTCCCCCGCGCCACGGTCCCGGAGCCGTCGGCCCCGGTGGCGGCGCCCGGGCCGGCGTGGGACGTCCCCCCGAGCTCGCTCGGCGACGCCCTGGCTTCGCTCGCCCCCAAGCAGCGTCTGGCGGTGGCCGCCCGTTACCTCGCCGACCTCTCCTACGCGGACGTCGCTCACGTGCTCGGCACGACGGAGACGGCGGCGCGGCGCAACGCGGCCGACGGCATCGCTGCCCTGCGGCGGCTGTCCCCGGCGTCCCCGGCGACCCCGGCGGCCGCTCCCGTGGGACGGGGCCGCTCGAGCCGGCGGACCGAGACCTCCGAGGAGCTCCGGTGACCAACCGAGAAGCGCCCCGTCCCGCCACCCCGCCTCGACGCCTGGTCGAGCTCGCCGTCCCCGGCGACGCCGGGCGCGTCGACGCGCTGGCCGAGTCGCTCGCCGCCCGGGCCCAGGCCGAGGGCGTGGTCGACGCCGTCTACCGGACGCTCGACAGCCCGGCCGGGACGCTCCTCGTGGCGGCGACTCCGGCCGGGCTGGCACGGCTGGCCTTCGTCACCGAGGACCACGACGCGGTCGTCGCCGAGCTCGCCGCCCACCTCGGCCCCCGGGTGCTCCGGGCCGACCGCCCCCTCGACCCCGTGGCCCGAGCCCTCGACGAGTACTTCGCCGGACGGCGGCGCTCCTTCGACCTGCCGCTCGACCTGCGCCTGGCACGCGGCTTCCGCCGCGACGTCGTCGGCTCGCTCGCCGCCATCGGGTACGGCACCACCTGCAGCTACGCCGAGGTGGCGGACCGGCTGGGGCACCCCCGGGCGGCTCGGGCGGTCGGCACGGCGTGCGCCACCAACCCGGTCCCGCTGGTCCTCCCGTGCCACCGCGTCGTCCGCTCGGACGGCGCGGCCGGCAACTACCGGGGCGGGGCCGCCCTCAAGGCGGCGCTCCTGGCCTTCGAGGCGGGCGGCGGGCGCCCCGAGGCCCTCGACGCGTTGGCCTGCTCCTGAGCCAGGGCTGGCGACGCCGCGACCGTCGGCCCCGCAGGGCCTAGTCATCCCGCAGGGCCCGGTCATCCACCTTGCGCCGCCCGGCCAGCGTTGTGGACGTGTTGCGCCTCTGTGTCGATCGTCGCTCAAGGCCGAAGGGGGACGGGTCGATCCGTGAAGGTGCCGGCGTCTGCCCGCGGGTGGTCCGACCGGCGCCATGCTGTGCATTGCCGATACCAAGCAAGGAGTCCCCATGAGCGACGTCTCGCAAGGACAGGGCTGGTGGATCGCCAGCGACGGCAAGTGGTACCCGCCGGAGCTGCATCCCTCGGTCCGGGCCCAGCCCGAGGCTGCCGTCGCGCCAGGCGCGGCCACGACCGTCACGGTCGAGGCGGCACCGGCCGCTGCGGTGTCGTCGGGCGCGCCGGCAGCTGCGGTCGCCCAGCGCGGCCCCCAGTTCCCCGACCTCTTCGAGCGGGCACGGCACGCCAACGCCGTGGCCGACACCGTGAACGTCCGGCACGACGGGGGGGCAGGGCTCGACGACTTCTACGCCCCTACGGGAGCGGCCACGGCCACTCGCCGGGGCCGGCGGCGCCACCACTGAGCTGGGCGTGACGTCGGCGCGTCGTCGCGTGCGGCGAGCGCCCCGCCTGCGCCCGAGGGTGGCGCCGGCCGGAGGGCCGGCGCAGGGAGCTCAGCCGGCGGCGAGCGCCGGATCGGCTGACGCGCCCGGAGGGTCATCGGAGACGAGGAGCGACCGCCACTCGCCGAGCCGCCCGGAGACCGCCTCGGGGGTCAGCCGGTAGGTGTCGGGCAGGACCCGGTCCGCGATCTCCCGCTGGACGCCGTAGAGGTGGGAGGCGGACCGGAAGACCGGCATCCGGAAGGCAACCAGGTCGGCGGGCGCGCCGGGGAGGAACCCCCACAGGGCCGCGGCGAAGCGGAGGTCGGCGAGGACGGGTGCCCGGCCGAACCCGGCGGCCCGGCGCATGGCGACCGCCGTGATGCCGGCCATGGCGTCGTGGAGGTGCTCGCCCGGCTGGAGCTCGACCGCGCCCTCGAGGTGCCGGGCCAGCTTCAGGGCGTAGCCGACGTCGGGCCCGGGGCTGCCCATCCGCCGGCCCCGTGGCTGGGTCGTCGAGCGCACCTCGGAGGGCCGGGACTGGGTCCAGACACGCGGGACACGGAGCCGGTAGGCGGGTCGCACCTGGTCGGCCTCGATGATCGGGACGAAGCTGGGCTGGGTCACGCTGCTCCTACTCCTCGTCGTCGCGGCCCGCGTCCTGCGGTGCCGCGTCGGGCACGCCCACGGGGGCGGAGCCCGCACGCAGCAGACCGTAGACGATCGAGTCGAAGAGGGCCTGCCACGACGCGTCGATGATGTTCTCGGAGACCCCGATGGTCGTCCAGGTCCGCTCCCCGTCGGTCGAGTCGATGAGCACCCGGGTGACGGACCCCGTGCCCGCCCGGGTGTCGAGGACCCGTACCCGATAGTCCACCAGGTGGATGCCGCCGAGGGCCGGGTACCGTCGCTCGATGGCCTCCCGCAGGGCGGCGTCGAGGGCGTTGACGGGCCCGTTCCCCTCGGCCGTCGCCACGATCCGGTCCGGGCCCACGAGGACCTTCACCGTGGCCTCGGTGGAGCGGGCGGCGTTGCGCTCGGCGATGACCCGGTACGACTCGAGCTCGAAGAACGCCTGGCGCCACCCCGTGGCCCGGCGCAGGAGGAGCTCGAGGGAGCCGTCGGCGACCTCGAAGTGGTAGCCCTCGTGCTCGAGCCGCTTGAGCGAGTCGAGCACCGAGGTCATGGCGTCCGAGTCGAGCTCGATGCCGAGCTCGGCCGCCTTCAGGGCGAGCGTGGACCTCCCTGCCATCTCGGAGACGACGAAGCGCGTTCCGTTGCCCACCAGCTCGGGCTGGACGTGCTCGTAGGCGTCCGAGCGCCGGGCGATGGCGCTCGTGTGCAGCCCTGCCTTGTGGGCGAAGACCGAGGCCCCCACGTAGGGCTGCTGGGGGTTCGGGGCGATGTTGACCAGCTCGGCGATGTGGTGGGCGACCGGGGTGAGCCGCTCGAGGCGGCCCTCGGGGATGGTCCGCACCCGGAGCTTCAAGGTGAGGTCGGGGATGGTGGCCGACAGGTCGGCGTTGCCGGCCCGCTCGCCGTAGCCGTTGACGCACCCCTGGACGTGGGTGGCGCCGACGCCCACGGCGGCCAGCGAGTTGGCCACGGCGACCCCCGAGTCGTTGTGGAAGTGGACGCCCACCTGGCTCTCGAACGAGCCGACCACGTCGGCCACGATCCGGCTGACCTCGTGGGGAAGGGTGCCGCCGTTCGTGTCGCAGAGCACGAGCGCCTCGGCGCCCGCCTCCTCGGCGGCGCGCAGGATGCGCCGGGCGAACGCCGGGTTCGCCTTGTAGCCGTCGAAGAAGTGCTCGGCGTCGAGGAAGACCCGCAGGTCGTGGCGACGGAGGAGCTCCACGGAGTCGGCCACCATGGCGACGGCCTCGTCGAGAGTGGTCCGCAGGGCGTCGACCACGTGCACCTCGGACGACTTAGCGACGATGCACACGGCCTGCGTGCCCGCCTCGACCAGGTGCCGCAACGTCTCGTCGTCCTCGGCCCGCACACCGGCCCGGCGCGTCGAACCGAACGCCACGAGGGTGGCCGTGGCGAGGTCGAGCTCCTTCGGGGCGCGGGCGAAGAACTCGGCGTCCTTCGGGTTGGCTCCGGGCCAGCCGCCTTCGATGAAGGTGACGCCCAGGTGGTCGAGCTGCTCGGCGACGCGCAGCTTGTCGTCGACGGTCAGCGACAGGCCCTCCTGCTGGGACCCGTCGCGCAGGGTGGTGTCGAACACGTCGACGGCCTCGGGCAGCGCCGGCAGGCCGACGCCGTGGGCGGCACCGGCGCCTCCCGGGCCGTCGGCACGGCCACCCGCCTGACGGCGGGCCCGAAGCTCGGCGTGCGACCGCTGGCCGGCCGTCGGCCCGTGCTCGTGGTCGTGGCCCGACGGGTGGCCGTGCTCGTGGTCGTGGCCCGACGGGTGGCCGTGCTCGTGGTCGTGGTCGTGCTCGTGGGCGTGGTCCGACGGGTGGCCGTGCTCGTGGGCGTGGTCCGACGGGTGGCCGTGGTCGTGGGCGTGGGCGTGGTCGTGCGGGCCGCCGAGGGTGGGGCCGTCACTCGACATGGTCGAGCCAGTCCTTGTACCGGTCGACCTCGCCCCGCACGGTGGCGAAGTAGGTCTGCTGCACCTGGGTGGTGATCGGGCCGGGAACGGCGTGGCCCATCGGCCGGTCGTCGACCGCCCGGATGGGCACCACCTCGGCGGCCGTCCCGGTGAGGAAGGCCTCGTCGGCGTTGTAGAGGTCCGACCGGATGATCTGCTCGTAGGAGACCTCGTAGCCGAGGTCGCGGGCGATCGTCTCGACCGAGCGCTGGGTGATGCCCTCGAGCGCGCCGGCGTCCGAGGTCGGCGGGGTGATGATGCGCCCCTGGCGCACGAGGAAGATGTTCTCGCCCGTGCACTCGCTGACGTTGCCGTCGGGGGCGAGCAGGATGGCCTCGTCGTAGCCGGCCTTCAGCGCCTCGACCTTGGCGAGCGACGAGTTCACGTACATGCCGGTGCCCTTGGCCGCCGTGGGCACGGCGTTCGGGTCGTGCCGGCGCCACGAGCTGATCTTCATCGACACCCCGTTGGCGACCCCGTCGTCGCCGAGGTAGCTGCCCCACGGCCAGGCGGCGATGGACACGTTGACCGGGCACGGCAGCGGGTTGAGGCCCATCTCGCCGTAGCCCAGGTAGACGAGCGGCCGGATGTAGCACCCGTCGTCGAGCCGGTTCGCCCGCACGACGGCCCGGGTCGCCTCCACCAGCTCGTCGACCGTGAAGGGGATGTCGATGAGGAACACCTTGGCCGAGGCGAAGAGCCGCTCGATGTGGTCGCGCAGGCGGAAGACGGCGACCCCCTGCGTGGTCGGGTAGGCGCGGATCCCCTCGAAGACGCCGGAGCCGTAGTGCATGGTGTGGGTGAGGACGTGGACCGTGGCGTCCTGCCAGTCGACGAGCTCGCCGTCCATCCAGATCTTGTCGGTGGGGGTGATGGGCACGGTTCAGAGCCTTTCTGCGATGGCGTCGCCGATGGCGGACGTGGACAGCGAGGGACCGGGAGCCGAGGCGACGAAGCCGAGGACCGCCTTGGTCACCCGGTCGGCGGCCTCGGCCTCTCCGAGGTGGTCGAGCATGAGGGCGGCCGACCGGATGGCGGCGGCCGGGTTGGCCCGCCCGGTCCCGGCGATGTCGTGGGCGGCCCCGTGCACCGGCTCGAACATCGAGGGACCGGTGCGGTCCGGGTTGAGGTTGGCCGAGGCGGCGTAGCCGATGCCGCCGGCCACGGCGCCGGCGAGATCGGTCAGGATGTCCCCGAAGAGGTTGTCGGTGACGATCACGTCGTACCGGGAGGCCTGCTCGACGAGGTAGATACAGGCGGCGTCGACGTGGTTGTAGTCGCGGGAGACCTCGGGGAACTCGGGGGCGACCTCGTCGACGGTCCGCTGCCAGAGGTCCCCCGCGAAGGTGAGGACGTTCGTCTTGTGGACGAGGGTGAGCTGGCGGCGGGGACGCCCGCCGGCCAGGTGGAAGGCAAACCTGACGCAACGCTCGACCCCGTGACGCGTGTTCACCGACCCCTGGGTGGCCACCTCGTGCGGCGTCCCCTTGCGCAGGAACCCGCCTTCGCCCGCGTAGGTCCCCTCGGTGTTCTCACGCACGACCACGAAGTCGCAGTCAGGCGCCGGGGCGCCCGGGACCCCGGTGAAGGGGCGCAGGTTGACGTAGAGATCGAGGTCGAACCGCAGGCGGAGGAGCAGGCCGCGCTCGAGCGTCCCCGGCGGCACGGCCGTCGAGCCGACGGGCGGGCCGATGGCGCCGAGCAGGATGGCGTCGAAGCCGCGCAGCTCCTCGAGCACCGAGTCGGGCAGGACCTCTCCGGTGCGAAGGTAGCGGTCGGCGCCCAGGTCGTAGCTGGTCGTCTCGAGGTCGACACCGGCGGCGGACACGACCTTCAGGGCCTCGGCCACCACCTCCGGGCCGATGCCGTCGCCGCCGATGAGGGCGACCTTGTGGGTAGTCACGTTCTCGTCCCTGCTCTCTGCTCTGCTGTCGTCCTGGCCTCGCCGTCGTGGCCAGCGCTCCTCACGGCGGTGTCGCCCGGGTTCGCTTCGTGTCCTCCCCGGGGGTGCCGGCGAGTCCCGGCCGCCCCGGCACCGCTCCGGTCGCCGCTGGGAGGTCCCCCGAGGCGCCCACGCTAGGTCGGAAATTGAAAAACCGCCCACCACGTGGACGGTCGAAGGCACGCACCGGGTCGGCGCGTGCCTAGGGAATGCTGCGTACGGTCGTTCGGAGCCACGACATGCCCACCAAGTGTCGCCGCTGCGACGCACTGCGTCAACCCCGAAGCACGGCTCGGCCGACCGCGTCGCCGCCCGGAGGCCGCGCCTCGGGACCACGCAGTCCCCGACGGCTCAGTCCCCGACGGCTCAGTCCCCGACGGCGCAGTCCCCGACGGCTCAGTTCCTGACGGCTCAGTCCCCGACGGCTCAGGCGCCACCTGTCAGCTCCCCCCACGCCAGCGCCCCGTGACGCAGGCAGCGGGGCGTCGCCCCCGTAGCGTCCACGACCGTGGACGGCACGCCGTCGCACGTCCCACCGTCGACCACCAGGTCCGGCTGCCGTCCGCCGACGAAGGCGGCCACCACGTCGCGCGCCGTCGTGCACGGGGGGGCGCCGTGGCGGTTGGCGCTGGTGACGGCGAGGGGACCGGCCCGCCGGCACACCTCGGCGACGAACCCGTGGTCCGGCCACCGCACGCCGACGGTACGGGCCCGGTCCGGTGGGCCACCGAGGTCGACGTCGAGGCCCCGGGCACGGCGCACGACCAGAGTGAGCGGCCCCGGCCACCACCGCCGGGCGAGCGCGGCAGCGGCTCCGGCGAGCGGTGCGGCCACCTCGGGCACCTGGGCGAGCGCGCCGACCAGGACGGGCAGGGCGACGTCGACCGGACGTGCCTTGACGGCGAAGAGGGCGGCGACGGCGTGGGGGTCCGTGGGCAGGGCGGCCAGCCCGTAGACGGTGTCGGTGGGGAGCGCCACCACGCCCCCGGCGGCCAGCACCTCGAGAGCGACGTCGACCGCACCGGGGTCGCTCGCAGCGACGACGGGGACGTCCGGCCCGCTCACCGGTGGGCGACCACCATGCGCAGCCGGCCGGCGAGGTCGCGTTCGGCCCGGACCCGCTCGAGGCCGGCCCGCCGGGCGACCTCGACGGCGGCCTCGGCCTGGTGGGGGGCGAGCTCGACCACCACGGCACCGCCGGGGGCGAGCCACCGGACCACCCCGGCGAGCACCTCCTCCACGTCGGCCATGCCACCGATCCCGGACCGGCCCCTCCCGGCGACGAGCGCCGAGCGCGGCTCCCACTCGCGCACCACCGGGTCGAGGCCGGGGAGCTCCTCCTCGGAGACGTAGGGCGGGTTGGCGACGACGAGGTCGCAACGGCCGGCCAGCCCGGTCGGCAGGGCCGCGTACCACCGCCCTTCGGCGAGGCGCACGCGCGCCGCCGCCACCGGGTCGGTGGTCGCCAGGCGGGCCACGTTCTCGCCGGCGAGGGCGAGGGCGTCGGGCGACCGGTCGGTCGCCCACACCTCGAGCTCGGCCCCGCGTCGCGCCTCGACGGCCAGCGACAGGGCGATGGCCCCCGACCCGGTGCCGAGGTCGACCGCCAGCGCGCGCGGCCGGTCCAGGCCGGCGAGCTCGTCGAGGGCGACGGCCACGACGGTCTCCGTCTCGGGGCGGGGGACCAGGGCCCGGCGGTCCACCGCCAGGTCGAGCGTGCGGAAGGGCCAGGTCCCGAGCACGTACTGGAGCGGCTCGCCGGCGGCCCGGCGCAGGGCCAGGGCGCGCGCGCCCTCGGGGCCGAGCCCGGCGGCTCCGGCGTGCTCGACGATCCACGCCGCCTCGCGCCGGTCGCCGACCAGCGCCGACACCTCGCCGACCAGGGCCCGGTCCGCGCCCGGCACGTCGACGCTCCCCGGCTCAGCCGGTCGCCAACTGGCGGGCCCGCTTGTCGGCTACCAGGGCGTCGGTGAGCTCGTCGAGGTCGCCGGCGAGGACGCGGTCGAGCTTGTGGAGGGTCAGCTTGATGCGGTGGTCGGTGACCCGGTTCTCCTTGAAGTTGTAGGTCCGGATCTTCTCGGCCCGGCTCCCCGAGCCGACCTGGCTCCGGCGCTGCGCCGAGAGCTCGGAGGCCTGGCGGTCCTGCTCGGCCTTCAAGAGGCGCGACCGGAGCACGACCATGGCCTTGGCGCGGTTCTGGATCTGGCTCTTCTCGTCCTGCATGGCCACGACGATGCCGGTGGGGAGGTGCGTGACGCGCACAGCCGAGTCGGTCGTGTTGACCGACTGCCCCCCGGGGCCCGTCGACCGGTACACGTCGACCTTCAGGTCGGCGGGGTCGATGGTCACGTCGACCTCCTCCGCCTCGGGCAGGACGGTCACCGTCGCGGAGGACGTGTGGACGCGGCCCTGCGACTCGGTGACCGGCACCCGCTGGACCCGGTGGGTGCCGCCCTCGTGCTCGAGCCGCTGCCAGGCGTCATCGCCCTTGACGACGAAGGTCACCTCGTTCAGGCCGTCGCGCTCGGACGGGCTCGACGAGAGCACCTCGACGGACCAGCCGCGCTGGGCGGCGTAACGGGTGTACATGTCGAACAGGTCGCGGGCGAACAGGTTCGCCTCCTCGCCGCCCTCGGCCCCACGGATCTCCACGATGACGTTGCGGCCGCTGTTCGGGTCGCGGGGCAGGAGCCCCACCCGCAGGTCCTCCTCGAGGGCGGCGACGCTCTGCGCCGCGCCGTCGACCTCGGACCGCACGAGCTCGCGGTCGCCGCCCTCGGCCTCCGCGAGCAGCTCGCGGGCGACCTCGAGGTCGGCACGCGCCTCCACGAGGCGCCGCCAGGTGCCCACCACCTCCTCGAGCTCCTTCATCCGCTTGGAGAGCACGCGGAGGCGAGCCGGGTCGCCAGCGAGCGCGGGGTCGCCGAGCTCTGCGGCGACCGCGTCGTACTCCCTCTCGAGCTCGCGCAGGCGGTCGTCCAGCACGGGCACAGGGTACCGGGGGCCCGGTCCCCGACCGGTCGAGGGCGACCGGCGACGGGACGGGCGCCACATGCCCCCGTGCGGCCGGTCAGGACGCCGGCGACGCCTTCTTGGCCCGAGCGGCCGTCTTGGCGTACCGGCGCTGGAAGCGCTCGACGCGTCCACCCGAGTCGACGAGCTTCTGCTTGCCCGTGAAGAACGGGTGGCACTCGTTGCACAGCTCGAGGTGGATGTCGGCCTTGGTCGACCGGGTGGTGAACGTGTTGCCGCACGAGCACCGGACGGTCGTCGTGACGTAGTCGGGGTGGATGTCGGTCTTCATCGCTGCGCTCCCATGCTCCTGCTCGTGCGTGCGGCTGCCCGGCCGGACGATCCTACCGGCCTCGACACCCAGGTCGTGCGAGTGGCTCAGGCCGCCGGACCCTTGGCGATCTCGGCCAGGAACTCGTCGTTGCTCTTGG
>CAZSYT010000007.1:0-66131 GCA_964610905.1 uncultured Acidimicrobiaceae bacterium | reverse complement strand
GCCCAGCCCGCCAAGCCGATCGTGCTCTCCGGCCAGCCGCCGCTCACGCTGTCGGGCAAGAGCCCCGCGATGCTCTACTACGGCGCCGAGTACTGCCCCTTCTGCGCTGCCGAGCGGTGGGCGATGACCGCCGCCCTGGCCCGGTTCGGCACCTTCTCCGGCCTCGACGTCACCAAGTCGTCGGGCACCGACCTCTACCCGTTCACACCGACGTTCAGCTACCGCGACGCCACCTACTCGAGCCCCTACGTGTCGTTCTTCCCCATCGAGCAGTACACGAACGTCCCCGCGGCGAGCGGCGGCTACACGGTGCTCGAGAACCCGACCGCGGCGGAGCAGAAGGTGATCACCAAGTACAGCTCGCCGACGTACGTCCCCGGGGCGCAAGCGGGGAGCGTCTCGTTCCCCTTCGTCGACGTCGACAACAAGGTGCTCATCTCGGGGGTGAGCTACAGCCCCGGCATCCTGTCCGGCATGAGCCACGCCGAGGTGGCCTCGAGCCTCTCCAACCCCCACGACCTCGTCACCCAGGCCATCGTCGGCACGGCGAACTACATCACCGCCGCCATCTGCGCCAGCACCGGCCAGCGGCCCGCCGCGGTGTGCACGAGCTCCGGCGTGAAGGCCGCCGACCGGGCGCTGAAGCTCGGCTGAGGGGCGGGCGCCCGGCGTGCGTGCGACCCGCAGTGCCGGCGAGGGGCAGCTGGGCGCGCCCGGGGCCCGCTGGCAGCCCGTGGTGGCCACCGTGCTCTGCCTCTTCGGCCTCGGGGTCGCCACCTACCTGACCCTCACCCACTTCGACTCGAGCGTCCCGCTCAGCTGCCCCGCCGGTGGCGGCTTCATCAACTGCGAGAAGGTGACCACGAGCCCCCAGTCCGAGATCCTCGGCGTCCCGGTGGCCGTCCTCGGCCTCGTCTACTTCGTCCCGATGCTGGCGCTCAACCTGCCGGCCGCCTGGCGGTCCCCGGACCGCCGGGTCCACCTCGCCCGCCTGGTGCTCGCCGTGGCCGGCGTCGCCATGGTCCTCTACCTCGTGAGCGCCGAGCTCTTCCTCATCCGGAACCTCTGCCTGTGGTGCACGTCGGTCCACGTGGTCACGTTCGCCCTCTTCGTCGTCGTGGTCACGAGCACCCCGGCGGTCCTCGGCGCCCTCGCCCCGGCCAGCCCCGCGGACGAGGACGGTCGGTGACCGAGGCGGCGGGGACCCCGGCCGCGGTGGCCGCCCGACCGCCACTGACCCGGACCGCACGCTTCGCGTGGATCGCCGTGATCGTGATCGTCGCCCTGGTGATCGCCCTCGTCGTCGTGGCGCTCACCCACACGACGGTGATCCAACGAGGCGACAAGCCGACGCCCGTCCCCGCCTCGACCCTCGCCGACCTGGCCGGACTGCCGGTGAGCGCCTTCGACACGGTCGGCGTGTCGGCCCCGGTGAGCGGCGTGGACCTGCCCGAGCCGGTTCTCCCCGGCATGCGCAGGCTGACCTCGGGCGGCAAGCCGCTCGTCTTCTACACCGGGGCCGAGTACTGCCCGTACTGCGCCGCCGAGCGGTGGGCGCTCGTCGTCGCCCTCTCGCGCTTCGGCCACTTCACCGCCTTGTACGAGACGGCCTCGTCGGGGACGAGCGCCTACCCCGGGACGCCGACGTTCAGCTTCGCCGGCGCCGTCTACACGAGCCCCTACGTCGCCTTCACCGGCGTCGAGCAGTACTCGACCCGGACGGACAAGAGCGGCGGCTTCACCCGCATCGCCACGCTGACGCCGGCCGAGCAGGCGCTGGTCGACCGGTTCGACCACCCCGTCGAGGCGGCCGAGCCGTTCCCGTTCGTCGACGTGGCCAACCGCCTGGTCGCCACGGCGGCCGGGTTCTCCCCGGCCGTCCTCCACGGCCTCTCCCAGGGGGCGGTCCTGGCCGGCCTCGACGCCCCGAGCACCCCGTCGGCCGAGGGGATCGTGGCCGCGGCCAACGCCCTGAGCGCCGGCGTGTGCAGCGCGACCGGCGAGCGGCCGGCCTCGGTCTGCACGTCGCGCGGCGTCGAGGCCGCCGACCGGGCGCTCCACCTCGCCCTCCCGGGCTGACCGCCCTCCCGGGCCCCGCAGCGGGCGCACGGCCCGCAGGAACCGCCGGGTCAGCAGGCGCGACGCTCGAGCAGCTGCTTGCGCTCCACCTCGTTGAGGCCGCCCCAGATGCCGTGGGGCTCGTGGATCTCGAGCGCGTACTCGAGACAGTGCCGCTTGACCGGGCACGTCGCGCAGATCGCCTTCGCGCGCGCCTCGCGCTGCGCCCGCTCGTCCTTGCGCTCAGGATGCGCCGGCGGGAAGAACGCCGCCGCCTGCGGTCCGCGGCAGGACGCCTTGATCTGCCAGGTGTCGAGCGCCTGCGACATCGCTTGCCTCCCCCTTCGCCCCCCGTGGGCTCTCCCGGCGATGACGGTAATCCGTCAACCTGCGCGGTAACAAGGCCTCTGAACTGGGAGTTTGGCGCTGAGAGCCAGCTGGGAGGCAGGGAGCGGCCCCTGCGTGACCGTCGGTGGGCGTCCGTGCGCTCCTCGACGCAGCGGCGCCGGTGGACGATCCGGGCCGCGCACCCACCGCCACCAGGCCCTTCGCCGGGCTCGGGGTCGTGCCCGACGGGCGGGCGGCGGAGCAGGCGGGCTGCCCCGAGCCGGGGAGGGCGCGGACGCTACGCTCCGCTACGGCATGGACGTCCGCGGATTCTGCACCCAGAGCCGGGTCCTCATCGTGGCGGGCAAGGGCGGCGTCGGCAAGACGACCATCGTCGCCGCCCTCGCCCGCGTCGCCGCCGATGCCGGCCTCTCCGTGCTCGTCGTCGAGCTCGAGGGACGGACGGGGGTCACGGGGGCCTTCGGCCAGGCCCAGTCGCTCGGCTACGACGAAGTCGTCCTCGACGCCGCCACCGACGACGGACCGGTGGCGCGGGGGTCGGTTCGGGCCCGGATGGTCACGCCCGACGACGCCCTCGTCGAGTACCTCGTCGACCACGGGTTCCGTCGCATCTCGAAGCGGCTCGTCGCGTCGGGGATCGTCGACGTGGTCTCGAGCGCCATCCCCGGCATCCGCGACGTGCTCGTGCTCGGCAAGGTCAAACAGCTCGAACGGGCCGGCGTCGCCGACCTGGTCCTCGTCGACGCACCGGCGACCGGGCACGCCCTGACGTTCCTCTCGTCGGCCGGTGGGCTGCTCGACGCGGCGCGCTCGGGGCCCGTGCGGACCCAGGCCGCCGACGTCGCCGAGCTGTTGGCCGACCCGGTCCGGTGCCAGGTGGTGCTCGTCACCCTGCCCGAGGAGATGCCCGTGAACGAGGTCGTCGACGCCGCGTACCAGCTCGAGGACCGGATCGGCGTCGCCCTCGGTCCCGTCGTCGTGAACGGGTGCCTCGCCGAGCCCCCCGGGCTCGACGTGCCCGCGGCCGAGGCGGCGGCACGATCCGGACGGGACGTCGAGACCCGGCTCGTCGAGGCCCTCGAGACGGCCCGGGCGTTCCACCTGCGACGCGTCGCCCTCCAGCACGAGCAGCTCGATCGACTGGCCCGCGAGCTGCCACTGCCACAGCTGCGGGTGCCCTACGTGTTCACCGACCGGATCGGCCCAGACGAGCTCGCCGTGCTGGCCCGCGCCCTGGCCGGCGGCATCGCCGAGCTGCCCGACCCGGCGGGCGTGACGCCGTGAGCGCGGCGGGCCCCGCCTCTCGGGGAGGACCGGCCGGGCCGTCGCCCCTCGATGCCGTTGTGGGAGGCGCCTCGGTCGTCGTGTGCTGCGGCGCCGGTGGCGTCGGCAAGACGACGGCGGCGGCGGCCATCGCCCTCCACGCCGCCGAGCACGGACGCCGCGCGTGCGTCGTGACCGTCGACCCGGCGCGCCGCCTCGCCGACGCGCTCGGGCTCGACCGGCTCTCCAACCAGCCCACCGCCGTCGAGGGACCGTGGCCGGGCTCCCTCCACGCCATGATGCTCGACCCCAAGCGGACCTTCGACGAGCTCGTACAGCGGTACGCGGACACTCCCGAGCAGGCCGAGGGGATCCTCGCCAACCGCATCTACCGCAACCTGACGGGCGCCCTGTCGGGGACCCAGGAGTACATGGCGATGGAGAAGCTCTACGAGCTCGTCGAGGAGCACGACTTCGACCTGGTCGTCGTCGACACGCCTCCGTCGCGCAACGCCCTCGACTTCCTCGACGCCCCACGCCGGCTGACCAACTTCCTCGGCAACCGGCTCTTCCAGGTGCTGATGCTGCCGACGCGGACGTCGCTGCGCGTGATGGGCGTGGCCGCCCAGGCCCTGCTGCGGACCCTCTCCAAGGTCGCCGGGGCCGACGTGGTCCGCGACGCCGTCACGTTCTTCCAGGCGTTCGAGGGGATGGAGGAGGGGTTCCGCCACCGGGCCGCCCGGATGCGCGACCTGCTCACGGAGACGGGGACGGTCTTCGTCGTGGTCGCGTCACCCCGCAGCGAGTCGATCGAGGAGGCCGTGCACTTCGCCGGCAAGCTGGCCGAGTCCGACATCGGGGTCGACGCACTCGTCGTCAACCGGACGCTGCCGCGCTTCGTGGCCGACGAGGACCTCGCCCGCCTCGAGGCGCTGGTGGCGCCGTCGGGGCAAGGGCCCGACGCCGGCCCGGCGGGGGCCGACGTGGCGGGGGCCGACGGGGCAGGCGCGCTCGGCACCTTGGTTCGCACCGCCGAGGGCTACGCCGCGGCCGCGGCCCGTGAGGACGACGCACTCGCCGACCTGGTGGCCGCCGTGGCGCCGGCTCCGGTCGTGCGCGTGCCCCTCTTGGCCGGCGACGTCCACGACGTCACGGGCCTCGTGGAGCTCGGGGGCCTCCTCTTCGCCGCGCCCGGCGAGGCCGCCCGGCCGGCGCGGTAGGCTCGCCCCGTGCCCACCGTCCTCGTGGCCAGCGACACCGCCTCGGTACGCGCCGAGATCGTCTCGGTCGTGCGACGGCCCGACCGCGAGGTCCGCGAGGTCCACTCCGGGCCGGCGCTGCTCGCCGCCGTCACCGAGGAGCTCCCCGACCTGGTGGTGGTCGACCTTCAGATGGGCAACATGGGCGGCATGGCCGTGTGCCTCGAGCTCCGGCTCGAGGAGTCCTACGGCAATCTCGGCCATGCGCCGGTCCTCATGCTCCTCGACCGCCGCCCGGACGTGTTCCTGGCCCGGCGCTCGGGCGCCGAGGGCTGGCTCGTCAAGCCGCTCGACCCGATCCGCATCCGGCGCGCCGTCGATGCACTGCTCGCCGGGGGGACCTTCGAGGACCCGTCGTACCAGCCGCTGACCTCGGCGACCGCGCTCGGGGGCTGAGCGGCCGCCGGGCGGGACCGACACTGCGCACGGTGTTCGGCAAGCACGACGACACACCGCAGGAGCCCCGCAGGAGCGCGGCGGACGGCGGCAGACGCGGACGTCGGGGTCGACGAGGGCCGGGGGACGGTCGACGCGGGCACCACCGTCGCGTCGAGGCCCCCGGCGAGGAGCGGGCCGGCCACGACTCCGCGTCCCAGCTCCGCGTCATCGAGGGCGCACTGGTCGACCTCGACACGATGGTCGTGCGCGAGGTGATGACGCCTCGGGTCGACGTGGTCGGGCTGGCCATCCCCGTCACCGCCGATGACGTCACCCGAGCCGTGCGCGAGTCGGGCCACCGGTCGTTCCCCGTCTACGACGAGGACCTCGACGACCTGATCGGCGTGCTCTTCGTCAACGACCTGTTCCGGGCGGGGTGGCGGATGACCGGCGGGCTGTCCGGGGGCGAGCCCGGGCAGGCCCGCCTCGGCGAGCCGGGGAGTGCCGCCGGAGGGGGACCCGACGACACCACCGGCGAGCGGGTCGAGCGACCGCTCCCCGAGCCGCTCCAGGTCTCACGCCGCCTGCGCCAGCCGTTCCTCGTCCCCGAGTCGCTGCCCGTGCTCGAGGTGCTCGCCGAGATGCGGCGCCAGCGCCGGGCCTTCGCCGTGGTGGTCGACGAGCACGGCGGCGTCGAAGGCGTCCTCACCATCAAGGACATCCTCGCCGCCCTCGTGGGCGACCTCCCCGACGAGTTCGACCCCCTCGACGAGCCCGACGTCGTCCGGGTCGACCAGAACCGGTGGCTCGTGGACGGACGGATGGGCGTCGACGACGTCCGCGAGCGCCTCGCCATCGACATCCCCGACGGCGAGTACGTCACCCTCGGGGGCTTCCTCTTCGAGCGGTTCGGTCACATCCCGACGGAGGGCGAGGCGGTGGCCGTCGACGGCTGGGACCTGCGGGTGGCCGAGATGGACCGCCGCCGGATCGCCAAGGTGGTGGCCCGGCGGTCGCTGCCGGCCGGGCCCGGTCCCGACGACCTCGCGCCGCCGTCGGGCGACCCGGAGCCCGGCGAGCCTGCAGCCGAGTAGCCGAGTAGCCGAGTAGCCGCGCTCACCGGGTCGTCGGGGTGCGACCGCCGGAGCCGGCGCCTCCGGCGGTCGACTAGCATCGACCCGTCGCCGACCGGGTGCGTGCGCGCACGGCGGCCGTGCCGACGGGCTGTGGCGCAGTTTGGTTAGCGCGCTGCGTTCGGGACGCAGAGGTCCCCGGTTCAAATCCGGGCAGCCCGACCAGAGCACCCCGGAGCCGGGGGCTCGCACCCGCTCCCCTCGGACGAGCCGGGCGGCGCCGTCACCGTTGGGGCCAGACTGTGCCCATGGGCACCTCGGTACGGGAGATGCTGCCGTCGGAGGCCGACCTCCGGATCCGGTACTTCCACGACGCCTCCGACAGCCACCTCGCCCGCATGGGCGTGGACCGGGCCTCGCTGCCCGACCCTGCCACCTGGCAGGCGTTCCACGAACGCGACTGCGCCCGTCCACTACGGGAGCGCGAGCAGTACACGCTCGTCTGGGAGCTCGACGGCCGTCCCATCGGCTTCAGCTCGCTGGACCGCATCAGGTACGGCGTCGAGGCGTTCATGCACCTCCACGTCGTCGAGCCCACCCTCCGCCGCAAGGGGCTCGGCAGCGAGCTCGTCGCGAAGTCGGTCGCCGTCTACTTCGAGGTCTTCGAGCTCCGACGCCTCTACTGCGAGCCGAACGCCTTGAACGTCGCCCCGAACCGCACCCTCCAGCGGACGGGGTTCGCCTACTGCTTCAGCCACGAGACCGTTCCCGGTCCGCTCAACTTCCCCCAGGTGACGACGCGCTGGGTGCTCGAACGCGAGGCGTGAACAAGGTGCCCGCCACCCCTCGGCTGCCCGAGGCCTGACGGCACGCGACGCCCGTCCGGGGCGCGGCGTCCGGGGCGCCGCGTCCGGGGCGCGCCGACGCCGGACCCGGCACCGGAGCTACGACCCGGTACCTCCCGACCGGCCCCGACCCCCCTCCGCCCCCGGTGCCCACGTGAAGACCGGGTCGCGACGTTCGAGGAAGGCGGCCATCCCCTCGGCGGCGTCGGGGCCCACCGATGCCTCGGCGGACCACCGGGCGGCGAGCGCGGGGTCGACCGTACCGTGCACGCTCGCCGCGTCGACCAGCTCCTTGCTGGCCATCTGGGTGAGGAGTGACCGCTCGCGGGCGAGCAGCGCCGTGAAGGCCTCGACCCGGGCGTCGAGCTCGCCGACCGGGTAGACCTCGTCGAGCAGCCCGACGCGGAGCGCCCGCTCGGCGTCGACGATCTCGGCCGAGTAGAGGAGGTGCTTGGTGGCGGACGGACCGGCGAGCCGCACGACCCGCTCGAGGGCGATGGCCGGGTAGACGATGCCCAGGCGGGCCGGGGTGATGCCGACCCGCGCCGAGGTGTCGGCGAGCCGGAGGTCGCAGGCCACGGCGATCTCAGTCCCTCCGCCCACGCACGCGCCCGTCACCACGGCGACCGTCGGCTTCGGGAACGCGGCGAGGGCGGCGTCGGCCTCGGCGTTGACCTCGTGGTACTCCGCAAGGTCCACGGCAGCCAGGTCGGCGATGTCGGCCCCGGCGCAGAAGTGGCCGCCCACGCCTCGCACGACGAGCACCCGCACCTCGGGATCGCCAGCGAGACGTCGGCAGTGCCGGGCGATCGCCCGCCACATGGCGAGGGTGACGGCGTTGCGCTTGGCCGGCCGGTTCAGCCACAGCGTCGCCACGCCGTCTTCGGTCGTGACGACCAGTTCGTCCCCTGTGTCCCCAGGGGTCGGTGTCGTCATGGCTCCCTCCTCTGGTACGGCGCCTCAGGTGGGGCACCTCTGGTACGGCGCCTTCGGCGGCGCGGCCCTGACGCGGCGCGGCGGTGGGCCGCGACAGGGCGGGCAGGTGGCTGCCCGGGCAGGCCGGCGCCGACGCTAGCCGACCGGTCGGCGCGTGCCCGGGGCTCGTGCCCCGCCCCTGCAGGGCCTGGCAACCAACGTTTTCGTGAACGTTAGACTTCGCCCATGGCCTCCGCCCCCCCGCTCGCCCAGGGTGCCCGCGACGACGGCTACAAGTGGATCGTCCTCTCGAACACCACCCTCGGCGTGCTGATGGCCACGATCGACCTGTCGATCATGCTCATCGCCCTCCCCGACATCTTCCGGGGCATCCACATCGACCCGCTGCGCCCAGGCAACAGCTTCTTCCTGCTGTGGCTCATCCTGAGCTTCATGGTCGTCACCAGCGTGCTCGTCGTCAGCCTCGGGCGCCTCGGCGACATGTACGGGCGCGTCCGGATGTACAACCTCGGCTTCGCCGTCTACACGTTCTTCTCGCTGCTGCTCACCGTCACGTGGATGTCCGGCACCGCGGCGGCGCTGTGGCTGGTGGTGATGCGGATCTTCCAGGGGGTGGGCGCCGCCCTCCTCATCGCCAACTCGGCGGCCATCATCACCGACGCCTTCCCCGAGGACCAGCGGGGCATGGCGCTCGGCATCAACCAGGTCGCCGGCATCAGCGGCTCGTTCATCGGGCTGGTGCTCGGCGGCGTGCTAGCCCCCATCCAGTGGCGCCTGATCTTCCTCGTGTCGGTGCCGATCGGGCTCTTCGGCACGGTGTGGGCCTACCGCAAGCTCCGCGAGGTCCCCCGCCGCTCGACCGCCCGGCTCGACTGGCCCGGCAACATCACCTTCGCCCTGGGCCTCATCGGGGTGATGGTGGGGATCACCTACGGCATCCAGCCCCACGGCCGTTCGACCATGGGGTGGACGAGCCCGACGGTGCTCGGCTTCCTGACCGGTGGCGTGGCGCTGCTCGTGGCCTTCGCGCTCATCGAGCAGCGCGTGCGCGACCCGATGTTCCACCTGCCGCTCTTCCGCATCCGGGCCTTCACGGCGGGCAGCCTGTCGACCCTGCTCGCCAGCATCGGGCGGGGCGGCCTCATGTTCATGCTCATCATCTGGCTGCAGGGGATCTGGCTGCCCCGCCACGGCTACTCGTTCGCCCAGACGCCCCTGTGGGCGGGCATCTACATGCTCCCCCTCACCGCCGGCTTCCTGTGCGCCGGCCCGCTGTCGGGCTACCTGTCCGACCGGTTCGGGTCGCGTCCGTTCGCGACCGGCGGCATGCTGGCCGCCGCCGCCTCGTTCGCCCTCCTCGAGCTCCTGCCGGTCGACTTCTCCTACGGCGTCTTCGGCCCCATCCTCCTCTTCAACGGCCTCGCCATGGGAGCCTTCGCCGCGCCAAACCGGGCCGGGGTGATGAACAGCCTGCCCCCGCAGCACCGGGGCGTCGGCGCCGGCATGAACTCGACCTTCCAGAACGCCGCCCAGGTGCTCTCCATCGGCGTGTTCTTCACGCTGATGATCGTGGGGCTGTCGGCGACCCTGCCCGCCTCCCTCTACCACGGCCTGGTCGCCCACGGCGTCCCCGCCTCGGTGGCGGAACGCGCCGCCCACCTGCCGCCCGTCTCGACGCTGTTCGCCGCCTTCCTCGGCTACACCCCGGTGGAGCACCTGGTCGGCGCCCCCGTGCTCGCCCACCTCTCGCACCACCAGGTCGCCGTGCTGACGGGCCGGAGCTTCTTCCCCGCCCTCATCTCGAAGCCCTTCGCCAACGGGCTGCACGCCGCCTTCGACTTCTCGATCACGGCGTGCCTGGTGGCCGCAGGGGCGTCGTGGCTCCGGGGCGGCAAGTACCGCTACGTCGAGGCGGGCGACGTGGTCACCGTGGACGCCGCCGACGCGCTCGGGGAGGCGACCCTCGCCTCAGCCGCCGAGGGCTGAGGCGCCCGCGGGCACGGCGGGGCGCCCCGTCGGCTCGGGCCCCTCGACCAGCACGCAGCGGGTGCCGCGGTAGATCGTCGGCATGCACTTGTTGCAGTGGACGCAGCGCGACGGCTCCGTGTCGCCGGCCGCCATGCGTGCGACCAGGTCGGGCTCCCTGAGGAGCGCCCGGGCCATCGCCACGAAGTCGAAGCCCTCGGCCAGGGCCGCCTCGATGGTGGCGAGCCGGGTGATCCCGCCGAGGAGGACGAGGGGCAGCGACAGCGCCTCGCGGAACTGGCGGGCGTAGGGGAGGAAGAACGCCTCCTCGAACGGGTAGGCGGGCATCATCCTCGACGCCACGAGGCGGAAGGCGGCTCGGGTGGCTCGCGGCATGGTCGCCGCCATCTCGGCGACGGGCGCCTCCCCCCGGAAGAGGTACATGGGGTTGGCGAGCGAGCTGCCCCCGGTGAGCACGAGGGCGTCGAGCACGCCGTCGGACTCGAGCAGCCGGGCGAGGGGGACGCTCTGGTCGAGCCACAGCCCGCCGGGGACCCCGTCGGCCATGTTGAACTTGGCGAGGACCGCGACCTCGCTGCCCACCGCTTCGCGCACGGCGGCGAGCACCTGGCGGGGAAAGGCGGCGCGGCGCTCGAGCGAGCCGCCGAAGCGGTCGTCGCGCCGGTTGAGCTTGGGGCTGAGGAAGGCGCTCAACAGGTAGTTGTGGCCGAGGTGGACCTCGACGGCGTCGAAGCCGGTCTGGGCGGCGAGCCGGGCGCCCTCGGCGAACGCCTGGGTCACGCGGGCGATGTCGTCCTCGGTCGCCGCGCGCGTCCACCGCATGGCGAGCGGGCTGAAGAACCGGGTGGGCGCGAGCGCCGGGTGCCCGGTCGCCGCCGCGTTGGCCACCGGCCCGGCATGCCCGATCTGGGCGGACGCGAGCGCCCCGTGCTCGTGGATGGCGTCCGTCAGCCGCTGGAGCCCGGCGGCGGCCTCGGGCGCGAGCACGATCGTGTGCCCGTCCGTGCTCCCGTCGGGCGACACGGCGCAGTAGGCCACGGTCGACATCCCGACCCCGCCCGCGGCCACGCGGCGGTGGAACTCGACGAGCTCGTCGGTGACCACCCGGCGGCGGGTCCGGCCCTCGAACGTGGCGGACTTGATGATCCGGTTGCGCACGGTCACCGGTCCGAGGACGGCCGGGGCGAACACGGCCGGCACGGCCCCGCCCCTCGCCGCGCCGGGCCCCGTCCCGCCGGGTCGTTCGCTTGGTCGGTCGCTCATCGATCCCCCTTCGCCGGCCGACCGCTCGAGTGCGGCGCGGAGGCGTCGCTCAGGGTAGAAGACGGGCCGGGCCGCTGCACGGGGGACGACCCGGCTCCCCGATCGGGCGGCGGCGCCCGGCGATGGCTAGGCTCGGCCGTCCATGGGCGTCGCCGGCGTCCCGCCGCCCCGCACTCGCGTACGCCTGCTCGGCGGGCTCGAGGTCTCGGTCGTAGGCCTGCGCGCCGCCTTCCGGTCGCCGACGTCCCGGCTGGCCGTCGCCGCCCTGGCGCTCGTCCGCCAACCGGTGTCCCGAGCCCGCCTCGCCGCGCTCCTCGCCGAGTGGTCGGGAACCCGCGTCGTGCCGGTGGGGCTCGCCGCCGTCGCAGGCGAGCTCACCCGGGTCTTCGGCCCGGACCTCGTCGCCGAGGACGGCACGCTCGCCCTCCGGCGCGGGCCCGGCCTGTGGATCGACGCCGAGGTGTTCGAGGCTGCCTCCGCCCCCGCGGCCCCGGGCTCGGTGGACGAGCTGGTCCGGGCGCTCGACCTCTACGGCGGCGACCTCCTCGACGGCGTGGACGTGCGCCACGACGGCGAGCTCGCGGCGCTCGCCGCCGAGCGGCGGGCCGAGCTGCGCGACCTGGCCGCCGGCGTGGCCCGCCGGCTGGCCCGCCGCGCCCGCCGCGGGCCGGTCGCCCTCGAGGCGGCCGAGCGGCTCGCCCAGCTCTCCCCCTGCTCCGAGCTCGACTGCCGGCTCGTCGTCAAGGTGCTCGCCGCCTCGGGGCGGGGAGGCCAGGCGCTGGCCCGCTACGACGCGCTCGCCCGACGGCGTGCCGGTGCGGGAACGGCGGCGCCCGGGCCGGTGGTCCGCAGGCTCGCCACCCACGTCGACGCCGCCCATCGCCGGTCCCTGCGGCAGCGCCACCCGCTCCTGCCCGTGCCCGACACGCCCACCGTCGGCCGCCGGACCGACATCGAGCGCGTGGTCGCCCTGGCGACAGACGGCATGCCGGCGCTCGTCACCCTCACGGGTCCGGGCGGAGTGGGCAAGAGCCGTCTCGCCGTCGAGGCGGCCGTGCGGGTGGCGGAGCTCCGGGGCGCCGCGAGCGCCGCCGTCCGGCTCGGCGGCCGCACCAAGCCCGTCGACGTCCTCGCCGCAACGGCCCGGGCCTTCGGGCTGGACGCCCCGGCCGGCCCCTACGCCGTGCCCGAGCTGGCCGCGCTGCTCGGCGCCGTCCCGCGCGTCCTCGTCCTCGACGCCGGGGGGAGGCCTCCCGGTCCGGGGGTGCACGACGTGGCCCGGCTGGCGGCGCGATGCCCGAACCTCACCGTCCTCGTCGCGAGCAGGGCGCCGATGCGCGTCCCCGGCGAGCGTGTCGTGCCCGTCCGCCCCCTCCCCGTCCCCGCTCCCGGGGCGGCGCCCGACGAGGTGGCCGCCAGCCCTGCCGTCCGGCTGTTCGCCCGCTCCGCCGGCGACCCGGCCCTGGCGGCCGACCCGGAGCGGGCGCCCGCCGTGGCCGAGCTGTGCCGGGAGCTCGACGGGCTCCCCCTCGCCATCGTGCACGCCGCTCGGGGCTGGGCGACCGTCGCCCCGAGTCGCGGCCGGCCGGCCGCTCCCGTCGCGGCGCAGGACCGAGCCGTCGAGGTGGCGCGTGCCTCGCTCCACGCGCTCGCCGGCTCGGTGGTCGAGGAGCTCGAGGACGACGAGCGCCGGGTGGTCGAGGTGCTGGCCCACCTCCCCGGCGGCGCCGACCTGGCGCTGGTCGCCAGGGCGGCCTCCCTCGCCGATCGCCGGGCGGCCACCACGCTCCGCCACCTCGCCGACACCCACGTGGTCGACGCCGTGGCCGGCCTGCACGGGAGGCCGACCCGCTACGTGGTGCCGGGGACCACGGCCGCCTACCTCCTCGACGCCATGCAGCGGGCCGGGCGGGTCGACGGCGTGGGCCGTCAGCTCCGTGCCGCCGTGGTCGAGCGCCTCGGCCCGGACGGGGTGGACTTCGGTTCGGCGACCGAACGCCAGCTGGCCACCCTCGCCGGCGAGCACGCCAACCTGCTGGCCTCCCTGTCGGGAGCGGTGTCGAGCGACGACCGCCCCACCGCCGTCCGCATCGCCGCCGCCCTCGGCTGGTACTGGCAGGTGTCCGGCCACGTGGCCACCGGAGCGTGGTGGGTGTCGCGCGTCCTCGGCATGGAACGCTCCGCCGGTTGGGAGCCCGGCCCGGCCGAGGGACAGCTGCTGCTGGCCGGGGCGATGCTGGCGACGCGACAGGGCGACGGGGACGCTGCTCGCGACCACCTGGCCGCGGCGCGGCGCTGCTTCGACGCCGTCGGCGAGGAGCGAGGGCTGGCCAACGTCGAGCTGCTCGACACCATCGTGTCGCTGTTCGGCCCGGGTGCCCCCGACGTGGCCCGCCGAGCCGCTACCGCCCTCGAGCTGACCGGCGACCGCTTCGCCGCCCTGGGGGACGTCGCCGGCGTCGGCCGCACCTTGCACACGGTGGCCCTGGCCCACGCCCTCGCCGGCGAGCACGGCCGGGCGATCGACCTCGCCGGCGCGGTCGCCGCCCTCGCCACCGGCCAGGGGAACCGGAGGCTCGCCGCCCTCGCCCACGTCGTCGTGGCCGTGGCCGCGCTCTTCGACGGAGACGCCCGGCGGGCCCTCACCTCGGCGCGCGTCGCGTTGCGGGGGGCCTGGGACCTGCGCGACCTGGTGGTCGTCCGCTACGCGCTGGCCGTCCTGCCGGCCGCCACCGTCCTCGTCGACCCGAAGGCGGCGCCGAGGGCCGTGCTGCTCGGCACGGTGGCCGCCGACCTCGACGAGCGGATCGGCGTGCCCACGCCGTCGAGCTGCCAGCAGCGTCTCGCGCTGGTGCTGGCCGACGCCGAGGGCGCGCTCGACGACACGACGCTCCGGGAGCTGCGCCGTGACGCGACGCTCCTCGACCTCGGCCACGCGGTCGAGCTCGCCATGACCCACGACGGCTGACGGCGGGCACCCGGGGCGCCGTCCGGGGACCCGCCGCGACGTCGCCGCGCCCGTCCGGCCCCTCGGGGATGGGCCCCGCCCGGGCGCGTCAGGTCAGCCGGCCGGTCCAGTGGCGGAAGACCGGTGCCGGCCCCGAGACCGCGGCGGCCAGCGACGGGGCCCGGTGGTGGCCCGGTGGGGGCAGGGCCGAGCCCGACCCCGCCGGGCACCACGGGTTGGCCGGGACCCCCTTGCACGGGTTCGGCATGGTCGGGAGGTTCTTCGGCAGGGGGTGCATCGTCACCACGGTCTTCTTCGGGTAGGAGGCACCCGGCGGGCACGAGCCGAACCCGGTGTCGCACAGTGTCTGCGACAGGAGCGCCGGTGGGGCGTTGGGCGCCTTGGCGATCGCCCCGCAGGTCGGCTGGGTCTGCTCGAGGTCTGCGGGCGTCGAGCCGTCGGGGGCCACGTTCCCGGCGAAGCAGTTCTGCGGCTTGCCCGCCGTCAGCACGATCTGCCCGTAGTCGCCGTTGGTCGGGTTGCCGAAGTAGCCGTTGTGGCTGAACGTGTTGTGGAGGAGGGCGTCACCCTCGGTGTCGTAGACGCAGCCGAACCCCGCGATCTGGGTGCCGCCGCTGCCCGAGCAGGTGACCCCCGGGTAGGGGTGGTCGCTGTCGGGGAACGGCACGAAGAGGACGCCCCACGCCCCGTTGTTCGAGAAGGTGTTGTCCATCACCGTGTCGTTGCGCCCGCCCGAGACGGTCATCCCCGTCCCCACCGGCCCGGCGGCCGCGTAGCCCGGTGCCTCGGGGACGTTCGGGTTGTTGTTGTCGTGCACGTCGTTGTGCATGAAGACCCAGCACGAGTGGGTGTGGGTGATCGGGCTGATGCCGTTGTTCGGGCAGGCACCGTTCTGGGGTGGCGGCGGGTCGCCGAGGATCTGGGTGTTGGTGTCGAAGCCGTCCTCGTTGTGGTCGAACTGCGAGTTCTCGACCACCAGGGCACCGCCCGAGTTCGTGCCCGAGTAGCCGAGGGCGTTGTACTCCATCCAGGCATGGTCGATCGTGACGTCGCAGACCTGCTGGCAGGCACCGACGTACATCCCCGAGTCGTTGAAGTTGCTCGCGTAGACCTGGTCCCAGGTGGCCGGCCCGGCGGCGTCGTTGGCGAAGATGCCGTAGGTGGCGTCCTCGCTGACCGGGCCGTAGTAGGTCGAGGTCGCCGTCAGGTAGCTGCCCCAGTAGCCGTGGAGGCCGATCTTCGCCGTTCCCTGGCCGCCGTCCCACCAGATGCCGTTGCCCTGGCCGCCCTGGCCGGCGAGGAAGTTGCACACGGTGAGGTTCTCGACCCAGACGTCGTTCGCCCGGTAGACGTCGATGCCGTTGCGGCCCATCGGCTTGCCGTCGGCGGCGGGCGCCCCCTGGCGCTGGTCGGCCGCGTTGGCGCTGCACTCGGGGGAGCCCGGCTTCGTCCCGTCGACCACCACGGTGTTCCGGTTCATGCCCCGCAGGTGCAGGTCGGACGTGGTGATGAGGACGCCGCCGACCTCGCCCAGCTTGAGCTGCTGGGCGGTGGGCGGGTGCTGGAGGTCGGCGGACTCGTGGTAGTCGCCGGGTCCGACGAGGATCCAGTCGCCCGGCTTGGCCGCGTCGACCGCCGCTTGGATGGTGTGGTACTGGCCCTGCTTGCCGTGGTAGGAGCCCACCAGCAGCACCTTGCCGGTCGCGCCGGACGAGCTCGTGCCCGAGCTGCAGGCGGCCAGCACGAGTGCACAGACGGCAACCGACGCGCCGGCCACGCGACGGCGCCACGTGCGGGCAGTGCTCTCGACCACGAGGTCCCCCTTCGTCCCCGCCCGGGACGGACCGAGCGTCCGCCGGTGCGCGAACCAGTATGGCGGACGACCGGGGCACCCGGAGCGATCCACCCGTGGGTGGGGCTCCACCCGTGGGCGGGGCAATGTGGTCGCCCGGGGGGGCCGGCCAGGGGCGTTCAAGGGACGGGCGTGGCCGGTCGATACCTCTCCTGTCATGAGCAGGGACGCGACGGGCCCCATCGGGGCACCGCGCGGCGCGAGGGGCGAGGGAAGCGTTCGCTGGCCCGACGAGGACGGCCGACGCCACGAGCCGGGTGCCGGACCTCGTTCGGAGCCGCGGCCACCGTCCTCGAGCGACGCGACGGTCGCCCTCGGACGAGCGCTGCTCGCGCGTGCCTCCGAGGTAGCCGCCTCGATCGCCGCCGACTGGGAGGCGCGCACCGGCTTCGATGCAACGGGCGGGGAGCTGGACCTCCGCTCCGAGACCCTCCGCGTCACCGAGCTCGGGACGCGTGCGGTGGCCCACTTCCTCATCACCGGCCAGTCGCCCACCGACGAGCAGGCAGCTGCCATCTCCGCGACCGGGCGCGAGGGCGCCTCTCGGCGCGTGGCGCTCGGGACGCTGACCAAGCTCTACCTCTACTGGCGCGACCACACCTTCGAGGCGATCCGGCACGAGGCAGCCGCCCTCGGCACGCCGGCCGACGTGCTCGAGCTGGCCTTCGCCGTCGTGCGCACGGGGGCGGACGCCAGCCTGGTGAGCATGGCGAAGGAGTTCGACGTCGCCTACGAGCAGGTCCAGTCGCAGCTGGCCGCGGAGCGGTCCCGCCTGGCCCACCTGGCGGTCCACGACGCCCTCACCGGCCTGCCCAACCGCACCCACCTCGTCGACCAGGTGCGCCGCGCCCTCGCCTCCGCCGAGCGGGCTCGGGCCCGCGTCGCCCTGCTGTTCATCGACGTCGACCACTTCAAGACGGTCAACGACCACTTCGGCCACTCTGCCGGGGACGCCTTCCTGCAGACCGTGGCGGCTCGCCTGAACCAGGCCATCCGGCCGGGCGACACCGCGGCGCGCCTCGGCGGGGACGAGTTCGTCGTGCTCTGCGAGGACCTCCGAGGCGGCGAGGCCGAGGCGCTCGCCGTGGCCGAGCGGATCAGCCGTTCGCTGGCCGCGCCCGTCGCCGTCGCGGGCGAGAGGCTCACGGTCGGGGCCAGCATCGGCGTGGCGCTCGCCGAAGCGGGCGACGACCCCGAGGTCGTCCTGTCCCACGCCGACGGCGCCATGTACGAGGCCAAGCGCAACGGCCGCGGCCGCACCGTGCTCCACCGCTCGCGGCCCTGACCGGTCCGCGGCCGGGTCGGTCCTCCGGCCGCGCTCACCGGGGCCGACGCCGCCCCCAGGCGGCGAGGACCCGGCGGTACTCGGCGTCCCAGCGGTCGTAGCGGTCCCGCAGCGCGGCTCCCGGCCACCCCGGGGGCAGGAGGGCGGGCGGCAGGAGGGGGTCGTCTTGCAGGTGGCGCAGGACGGCGGCCGACAGCTCGAAGCCCGCGGCCAGCATGTCGGGTCCCCGGGGCTCCAGGCGGTCGAGCTCGTCGGCGAGCACCCGGGCGCGCGCCGACCAGCCGGCCAGGTCCCACAGCCGGGTGGCGAGGCGGTGCGGGTCGACGTCGAGCTCGGCGGTGCCGACCACGACGTCGTCGCCGGCCACGTCGGCGAGGTCGAGGGCGAGGTTGTCGGGTCGGGCCCACACGCCGTCGCGCACCTCGCCGAGGCGCGCCAGGGCCAGCGACCGGCGCCGGGCCGACCTGACGTCGGCCGCGCTCGCCTGGGCCACCACCACCACGAGGGCCCACCGACCGGACCACGGCCCGGCCACGCCGGCCCGGCTGGTCCGCTGGCGCCCCTGGCGCTCGAGCAGGCGGCCGGCGAGCCGGTACCGCCCGGTGCCGTCGGTCGTCACCTCGCCGGCCGCCACCATGCGCGAGAGGGCGACCCGAGCGCTGTTCTCGTTCACGCCGAAGAGCCCAGCCAGGTGCACGAGGTGGGAGACGGGCAGCTCGGGCGGGTCCTCGCCCAGCAGGGCGCTCGCCAGCACCGACCGCGCCGTCAGCGGCCGCCTACCTGCTCCGTCCACCCTTACGCCCTTGACTCACCTGTCTCCACAATGTAATGCTCGTCCGGTGGTGGACACCATGGTGCCCGACGTCACGGCGCGACCGCAGGTGCTGCCGACCGAGCGGCTGCTCCCCGACGGGAAGTGCCGCCCCGAGCTGCGGGCCGAGCTCCGGCGCATCGACGACGCCCGCAACGCCCTGAGCGTCGCCGGACTGTGGCTGGGCGTCGTGGGCATGGTCGGCCTCGCCGTCTGGGTGGGGAACCCCTGGCTCTACGCGGCCGTGTTCGTCGCCATGGGACCCGTCCACGCCCGGTTCGCCATCCTGATGCACGAGGCGGCCCACAAGCTCCTCTTCACCAAGAAGTCGGTCAACGACTGGGTGGGCACGTGGCTCGTCGCCTACCCGGCCTTCGTCCCGATCTCGCTCTACCGCCGGGGCCACTTCGCCCACCACCGCGAGGAGTTCGGCCCCGACGAGCCCGACCTCGCCTACTACAGCGGCTACCCGTCCGACCGCCGCGCCCTCCTGCGCCGGCTGGTCCGCGACGCCGTGGGCATCTCGGGGTGGAAGAACTTCCGGCTGCTCCTTCGAGGGGTCCGCTCGCCCACCTACCGGCGCCTCTCCCTGTCCATCCTCGGCGTCCAGGCCGTGCTGTGGGGCGGGTCGTGGGCCGCCACGGGACGGTGGTGGGTCTACCCGGCCCTGTGGTGGCTGCCGTGGATGACCCAGTGGCGGGTCCTCAACCGCTTGCGCTCGATCGCCGAGCACGGCGGCCTCGAGGCCAACGACGACCGGCGGGCGACGACCCACGACGTCCGCCAGTCGCTGCTCGCCCGGGTGTGGCTGGTCCCGTACCACACGGGGTGGCACCTGGCCCACCACGTCGACATGGGCATCCCGTGGCGGAACCTGCCGGCCTTCCACGCCGAGCTGGTCCGGGCCGGCTACGTCACCGACGCCATCACCTGGCCGAGCTACTCGAGCCTGTGGCGGGCCCTGTCGTCGGCAGGGACGTCCCCGGCTCAGACCGCCCGGCCACGCCCGGCCCGGTAGCGGCGGACCAGCCCGGCCGTCGACGAGTCCTCGCCCGACAGGGCGGGCGGGGCGTCGGCGGCGAGCACCGGTGCGAGGTCGCGGGCCAGGGCCTTGCCGAGCTCCACGCCCCACTGGTCGAACGAGTCGACGCCCCATAGCGCGCCCTCCGTGAACACCGTGTGCTCGTAGAGGGCGACGAGCTGCCCGAGCACCGAGGGGGTGAGCCGGGGAGCGAGCACCGTCGTCGACGGGCGGTTGCCCGGCATGACCTTGTGGGGGACCAGCGCTTCGGGGGTACCCTCGGCCCGCACCTCCTCGGCCGTCCGCCCGAAGGCCAGGGCCTTGGTCTGGGCGAGACAGTTGGCGACGAGGAGGTCGTGCTGGTCGCCGAGCTCGTGGGTCGAGTGGACGAAGGCGATGAAGTCCGCCGGGACGAGGCTCGTCCCCTGGTGGAGCAGCTGGTAGAACGCGTGTTGGCCGTTGGTGCCGGGCTCGCCCCAGAAGACCTCGCCCGTCGGCAGCGACACCGGCGTGCCGTCGCGCCGGACGGACTTGCCGTTCGACTCCATGGTCAGCTGCTGCAGGTAGGCGGGGAACCGGGCGAGCCGCTGGCTGTAGGGGAGGACGGCGTGCGTGTCGACGCCGAAGAAGCTGCGGTACCAGACGTTGAGCAGCCCCTGGACGACCGGGAGGTTGCGCTCGAGCGGGGCGGTCCTGAAGTGCTCGTCGAGGGCGCGGAAGCCGGCGAGCATGTCGGCGAACGCCTCGGGGCCGATCACAACCATCAGCGAGAAGCCGATGGCCGAGTCGTACGAGTAGCGGCCGCCGACCCAGTCCCAGAACCCGAACATGTTCGCCGTGTCGATGCCGAAGGCGGCGACCGCCTCGGCGTTCGTCGACACGGCGACGAAGTGGCTCGCCACCGCCTCGTCGCCCACGCCCAGGCCGTCGAGGACCCACTGGCGCGCAGCCCGGGCGTTCGTGAGGGTCTCGAGGGTGGTGAACGTCTTGGAGCTCACGACGAAGAGCGTCGTCGCCGGGTCGAGGTCGGCCGTCTTGGCCACCAGGTCGACCGGGTCGACGTTGGAGACGAAACGGGTCGTCATGCCGGGCTGGGCGTAGTCGGCCAGCGCCTCGGCGGCCATGGCCGGGCCCAGGTCCGAGCCTCCGATGCCGATGTTGACGACGGCGGCGATGCGCCGGCCGGTGCAGCCGGTCCACTCGCCCGAGCGGATCCGGCGCGCTGCCTCGCCCATGCGGTCCAGCACCGCGTGCACGTCGGCGGGCACGTCCTGCCCGTCGACCTCGAGGGTCGCACCGCGGGGCAGGCGGAGGGCGACATGCAGGACGGCGCGGTCCTCGGTCGTGTTGACGTGCGACCCGGCGAACATGGCGTCGCGCAGCGCCTCCAGCCCGGCACGGCGCGCCACGGCGGCGAGCAGACCGAGCGTCTCGGCGGTCACCCGGTGCTTCGAGTAGTCGAGGACGAGGTCGCCGGCCTCGAGCGTCATGGCCTCGGCGCGTCCGGGCTCGTCGGCGAAGAGCTCGCGGAGGTGGCGCGGGCGCATGGCCTCCGCGTGGACCGCGAGACGCGCCCACTCCTCGGTGGCGGTCACGTCGGTCGGCGAGGGGACCTCGGGTGCGGGCACGGGTGACCTCCTTCTGGCCCGGTGGGCGGGCCCGGTGGGCTGGTGTCCACTGCCCACCACCGGCCTCCGCACCGTAGCGCCGGTCGGGCGTCGCGACGGGCCGCCTGGACGCCTGGGCCGCGGCGCCGCGTCGGACGTCGTGCTCCCCGGGGTCGGTGACCCGCCCGGATGCCCGGCACCGGTGGGGAGAAATTCCCGACGGTTCACCGGTGCGTCACGGAGCCCTTTCGGCTCGTTCACCTCCGCTCCGTACGGTGAACCCGATGGGAGCCGACCGAGCCGACACCGGGGCCGTCACCACGGGAACGTCCGCCGAGCGACCTGCTCCGCGGGCACGTCGGCCCGCGCCGACGGCTCCCGTCACGGAGGATGGCCTCTCCAGCCTCTCACGGCACGCAGCACCCACGCGGAGCGCCAGGCGTCGACCATGAGCCTGGCCCTCCGCGAAGTCGCCCCGACCGAGGCCCGGCCGCCGGCCGACCCGGTCGTCGCGGTCGGTGGCGGGTCGCCGACCGTGCTCGTCGTCGACGGCGACCCGGCGACGGCCACGGCCGCCGCTCGCGCCCTCGAGCTCGAGGGCTTCGTCGCCGACGTGGTCGGCGAGGGCGGGCGGGCCCTCGCCGTCGTGGCCGAGCGCCCTCCGGCGCTCGTCCTGCTGTCGACGTCGCTGCCCGACCAGTCCGGTATGGCCGTCTTCCGGGCTCTCGCCGCCAGCTCGGGCGTGCCGGTGATCGTCATGGCGCCGGCCGACGACGAGCTCGACGCCGTGCTGGCCCTCGAGGCAGGTGCGGCCGACCTCGTGACGGTGCCGCTGCGCCAGCGCGAGCTGACGGCGCGGGTGCGCGCCGCGCTGCGCCGACAGGCCGCGACCGCGCTGCCCCCGCCGGCGGGAGCCGTGCCGACCGGCGCCGTCCGCATCGACCCGGCGCTGCGCGAGGTGACCGTCCACGGGCAGCTGGTCGACCTCTCCCGGAAGGAGTTCGACCTGCTCGCGCTGTTGATGGAACGCCCGGGCCACGTCGTTGCGCGGGCGACCTGCATGGAGCGGCTGTGGCCGTCCCGCAGGCACTCGGACAGCCGCACGCTCGACACCCACGTCAAGCGCCTGCGCAAGAAGCTCGAACCGGAGCCCGCCCATCCCCGTCACCTCCTCACGGTCCGGGGCGTCGGCTACCGGTTCCGCCCCTGACGCCCCGCCCCTGCCCCCTGCTGCCTCCCGTCCCCCCCTTCGGGCCCGGCGCGGCGGGCGGGCGCGGGGTGCCGGGCCCGCGCGACGGCGCCTCGGGACGGCGCCCGTCGCCTAAGCTGGCCGGGGCGATGGGGCTCGCCTGAACCGCCGCGTCGGCGCGGCTGATGGCTCCTACCGGACGACACGATCGGCCCCGGGGAGGACCGTGCCCACGAGCGACAGCTCCACCGACCAGCGGCGGCACCGGCGTCCAGGCCGCGCACGAACGGGCGAGGGGACGCGCCGTGTCGTCGCCATCGGCAGCGGCGGAGCCCTCGGGACGCTCGCCCGGTACGCCACCGAACGCGTGCTCGCCACGGCCTCGCACGGGTTTCCCTGGGGGACCTTCACGGCCAACGTGGTGGGGGCGCTCGTCCTCGGCGCCGTGCTCACCCTGGTGCTCGAGCGGTGGCCGCCGACCCGCTACGTCCGCCCCTTCGCCGCCGTCGGCTTCTGCGGCGGCTTCACCACGTTCTCCACGTTCGTCGTCGAGGCCGACCGCCGGGCGTGGTCCGGGCACGTCGGGCTCGCCGCCGGCTACGTGGTCGCGTCACTGGCAGCCGGACTGGTCGCCGTCGCCGCCGGGGTCGCCCTCGGCCGCATCGGAGTGGCCCGCGGGCGGGGCGACGGCCCCGGCGTCCCCGGGGCGGGCCAGCCGGTCCATCGAGCAGCGGAGCCGCTGGGCACCGCGGAGAGGACGAACAGGTGAGCGGACCCGTCGGACAGCCAGCCGAGCGCCTCACGGTCATCGTGGGCGAGTCGGACCGCTACCACCAAAAGGCCCTCCACTCGGAGATCCTGCACCGGGCCCACGCCGCCGGCCTGGCCGGTGCGTCGGCGTGGCGCGGCTTCGAGGGCTACGGCGCCCGGAACCACATCCACACCACCCGGATCCTCAGCCTGAGCGAGGACCTGCCCGTCAAGATCGAGATCGTCGACGCGCCCGAGCGGATCGACGAGTTCGTGGCCTCGCTGGCCGACCTCGAGGTGAACGGCCTCGTCGTACGCGAGCCGGTCACCCTCGTGCGGCTCGGCGGGCCGGACGCGGGAAGCTGACGTGCTCCTCGCCGCTGTGGCCGTCGCCGGGGCCGTCGGGGCCGTCCTCCGCTACCTCGTCGACCGCGCCGTCCAGGCCCGCAGCGAGAGCGACTTCCCGACGGGCACCCTGGTCGTGAACGCCTCGGGCGCGGCCGTGCTCGGCTTCCTGACGGGTGCCGGCATCCACCACCACCTGGCCGGCGGGTGGGTGACCGTGCTCGGCACCGGCCTGATCGGCGCCTACACGACCTTCTCGACCTTCGCCTACGACGTCCGCCGGCTCCTCACCGAGGACGCCCCCGCGAGCGCCCTCGTCGACGTGGGAGCGAGCGTGGTCCTCGGCCTCGCCGCCGCCGCCGCCGGGCTGGCGCTCGGCACCGTCGTCTGACCGACGCGGCACCGGGGGCCGTCCACGGCCGGTCGGAGGCCGACCCGGGCGCCGGTCGCGCACCGTTCGCGAAAGGATCACCTGCCGGACGCCTGACGTTGGCCTGCCGTTCACGACCGCTCCCTACCATCCCGCGGTGGGCCGGGCCCGGGCGCCGCACGGGGCGGCTCGCCTGGCGTCATGGACCCGACACCCGACCTCGCCACCGCACCTCTCGAGCGATGCCCGCCGGCCTCGGCCGACCACGACCCGACGCGACCGACCGTCCTGGTGGTCGAGGACGAGGAGTCCTACCGCGAGGCGATGACCGTCGGTCTGCGTCACGAGGGGTTCGCCGTCCGGACCGCCGTCGACGGCGGCGAGGCGCTCCGCAGCTTCGCCGACGAGCTGCCCGACGTGGTGCTGCTCGACGTGCTCCTGCCGGACATGCGAGGGACCGAGGTGTGCCGACGGATGCGCGAGCTCGCCCCGGTGCCCATCGTGATGGTGAGCGCCATCGACGCCGAGCTCGACGTGGTCCTCGGCCTGGAGCTCGGTGCGGCCGACTACGTGACCAAGCCGTTCCACCTGCGCGAGCTGGTGGCCCGCATCAACGCCATCCTGCGCCGCCTCGCCGTGGCCAACCATCCCGCCTCCGTCGCCCGGCGGGCCGCGGAGACGGGATCGGAGGCGGCCCGCACGCCGTCCGGGGCGGCCGAGGAAGCGCGGCGCGCGCTCGCCGCCGAGCGCAGCGCCGTCACCGTCGGGCGGGTGCACGTCGACTTCGTCCGGCGCGAGGTGACCGTCGACGGGGAGCCGGTGCACCTCTCGCGCCGCGAGTTCGACCTGCTCGCCCTCCTCCTGTCGCCGCCCTCCCAGGTGCGCACCCGTGACGAGCTCATCGACCTCCTCTGGCCCGACCGCGACCTGGCGGACAGCCGCACGCTCGACACGCACGTCCACCGACTGCGGAGCAAGCTCGAGGTCGACCCGGCCCGCCCCGGCCTCATCGTCACCGTCCGCGGCGTCGGCTTCCGCCTCGACACCGAGCCGCCCCGGGCTCCCGCACGCCGAGCCGGCGGCCCGACGGCCGACGGGGCGGACGCCGGTCCGGGGTCGTGAGGCCTCCCGGCCCGAGCTCCGTCCCCGTTCTCCGTTCCCCGTTCGTCAGCGTGCGCCCGGGCGTCCCTCGGTGTGGCGCTGGGTGCGGGCGACGACCAGGCGGCTCAGCCCGATCAGGACGACCACCACGACGATGAGCAGGAGCGCGGCCTCGGCGGAGAGGCGGTGCGCCGACGCCTGGGGCTGGTCGTAGAAGGTCCACACCGCGTAGGTCAGGTAGGGGACGGGGGCGTGCACGAGGTGCGCGCTCGGGTACCCGTTCGACCATCCCGCCGTGTAGAGGAGCGGCGCCGTCTCGCCGATGGCGATGGCCATGGCGAGGATCAGCCCGGTCACGATGCCGGGCACGGCCGGGCGGAGCACGACGCGGCGCAACGCGTAGGTCCGGGCCATCCCCAGGGCCTCGGAACCCTCTCGGTAGGCGGTGGGCACGCTGCGGAGCGCGACCTCGGTGGTCTTGACCACGTAGGGCACGACCATCACCGAGAGCACGAGGAGGGCGCTGAGGAGGGAGAACCCCCAGTGGAAGCGGACGACGAGGGCGACGTAGCCGACGTAGCCGAGCACGATGGACGGCACGCCGGCGAGCACCTCCGAGGCGCCGCGCAGCAGGCCGCCCCGGCCCTCCCGGCAGAGCTCGGCGAGGTAGATGCCGCCCGCCACCCCGACGGTGCCGGCGACGAGCACCACACCGGCCACGATCACCAACGTGCCGACGAGGGCGTTGGCAAGTCCACCGCCCGTGCCCTGCGTGGTGGTGGTGAGCACGCTCCACCGCCACCCGCTCACGCCCTTGGCCACCACGCCGGCGAGCACCCAGACGACCGGGGCCACGATGCCGACCAGGGCGAGCGCGCACAGCGACCACCACAGGCGGTCGAGGAGCCGACGGCGGGCCAGGCGGCGGGCCTCGTGCCGCGCCGCGCCGGAGCGGACGGGCACGCCAGCTCCGTCGACCGGGACCGTGGTCACGTCAGATCCCCCGCCCCACGGGCAGGGCCACGCTCGAGGCGCGCCGGACGAGCAGACGTGCCACCACGTTGACGAAGAGGCTGATGGCCATGAGCACCAGGCCGAGCTCGGCCAGCGTGTGCACGGCGAACCCGGTCCCGTCGGTCAGCGCCGAGTCGAGCTGGCTCACGATCACGGCGGCGATGGTCCCGAAGGTCGCGTACGCGTCGTGGGGGATCGTCCCGAGCACGACCCCGCTCGCCATGGCGACGGCCATGGTCTCGCCGAGGGCTCGGGCCAGGCCGAGCACGCAGGCGCCGAGGACGCCGGTGCGCACCCAGGGGATGGACACGGTGCGGGCGACCTCGAGGTCGGTCATGCCGAGGGCGACGGCTCCCTCCTCGGTGCCCCGGGGCACCTGGCGCAGGAGGTCGCGACTGGTGGAGGCCACGATCGGGACGACCATCACGGCGAGGACGAGCCCGGAGGTGGCCAGGCCCTCGCCCGAGCCGGCCGGGCCGTGGAAGAACGACAGCGGCGGCACGTCGGGCGTGTGGCGCGAGACGAAGGGGAAGACGTGCGCGGAGAGGAAGGGCCCGAGGGTGAGGGCCGCCCAGAGCCCGAAGACGACGCTCGGGATCCCGGCAAGCACCTCGAGGCAGAGCCCGATCCCCGTCGACAGGCGCCGGGGGAGCTTCCAGACGACCACCATCGCCGTGCCGAAGGCGACGGGCACGGCCACGACGATGGCGATGAGCGACGACTCGAGCGTGCCGGCGATCAGGGGCCACGCGCCGTAGCTGGCTCCGGCCGGCCGGGTCACGCCGCCGACCGTCAGCGGCGGGTTGTAGAAGTTGCCCGGCTCCCACGCCGAGCGGGTGAAGAAGCCGAGCCCGTTGCCCCGGATGGCGGGGAGCGCCTCGACGAGCAGGGCGACGAGGACCGCCGCAAGGGCGATCCCCGGCAGCACGGCGGCACCGCCGGTCGACCACGTGAGGGCCCCCTCGGCGTGGCGGCGCCACCAGGCGGCGAGCCCCCCGGTTCCCCCGCCGCCTGCCGCCCCGGCCCCGGCTGCCGGCGCGGCCCCGGCTGCCGGCGCGGCCCCGGCTGCCGGCGCGGAGAGCCTCCCCGGCGCCACCGGCGCCGGGGAGGCTCGGCCGTCGGACGAACCGGTGTGTGGGCACCCGCCGCCCGTGTCCCGCTCGGAGGCCACGTGCCCTACTGGACCGACTGCAGCTGGGCCTGCGACTGGCTGACCACCGCCGAGGGCAGCGGCCGGAAGCCGACCTGCGACAGGAAGCTCGGGGCGTTGCCGCCGTTGGCGTTGATCGCCCACGACAGGAACGCCCGGATGGCCTGGGCCGTCGTCGGGCTCGACTGCTTCGAGCTCACGATGGCGTACTCGTAGTTGATGATCGGGTAGCCCTGGGCGGCCGTCTTGCCGTAGATCATCGAGATCGCACCGTTGGCCGGGGTGCTGCTCGTGAACCCGGCCGCCTCGGCGTCGATCGTCGAGCTGTTCGGCAGGAGGTAGTTCCCCGAGCCGTTGGCGACCATGGCCTCGCCGAGGTTGCTCTTCTGGGTCTGCGCCTGGTAGCTGATGCCGATGTAGGCGATGCAGCCGACCGTCTTGGCGCACTCGCTCACCATCCCGCCGTTACCGGTGGCGCCGAGCGCCGACGAGATGGCCGGGAACGAGATCGACGTCCCGAAGTTGTTGGCGCCCCAGTCGGTCGGGTCACCCTTCGACAGGTACTGGCTGAACAGAAAGGTGTCGCCGCTCCCGTCGATCCGGTGGAGCGGGACGACCCGCGTGGCCGGCAGCGTCACGCCCGGGTTGAGCTTGGCGATCGCCGCGTCGTTCCACGTGGTGATCTTGCCCTCGTACATCCGCGCGATGACCGTGGGGTCGAGCTTCAGGTTCCCGCTGACCCCGGGCAGGTCGTAGTTGATCATCTGCGCCGAGATGGCGAGGGGGATGTTCAGCAGGCCCGGGTGGGCGGCCACCTGGCTCGACGACAGGTAGGCGTCGGAGGCACCGATGTCGATGGCACCGGCGGCCGCCTGCGAGATGCCGGTCCCCGAGCCCGTCCCCGCCGTCGTCAGCGTGATGTTCGGGTACTGCTTCGAGTAGGCGGGCCCCCAGAGGTTGAAGAGCGGGTAGAGCAGCGTCGAGCCCGTCTCCGTGAGCGCCACCGTCGAGGACGGCGGGGTGAGGACCTGCGCGGTCGCCGAGGCCCCGGTCGTGCTCGAGCCCGGGGGCGCCTTGGTGGTGGTGGAGCTCGACGAGGTCCCCGACGAGCAGGCGGCGAGCGCCAGGGCGCCCGTCAGGGTGAGGCCGCCGAGCGTGAGCAGGCGGCGTGGGCGTCTCGTGGGAGGCGTGGTGGGCTGTGCGTGGACGTCCATGGTGGACGGTGCTCCTTTCGTCGCGGTGCTGCGAGGGTCGTGGATCGTGCGAGCTTCGGAGGGCCGGTGGCCCCGACCGGCCGTGCGGGTGGACGCGGGGACCGCTCGGCCGAACCGGCGCGGTGGCGCGCCAGGTACGAGCCGGTCAGCCGAACCGGCCGGTGACGTACTGGCGGGTTGCCTCCTCGGAGGGGTCCTCGAAGAGCTGGGCGGTCGGCCCGTGCTCGGCCAGGCGGCCCTGGTGGAAGAACACTGCGTGGTCGGACAAGCGGCGGGCCTGGGCCAGGTTGTGGGTGACGATCACGACGGTGATGTCGGGGACCAGCGAGGCCAGCATGGCCTCGACCGCCTCGGTCGAGACCGGGTCGAGCGACGAGGTGGGCTCGTCGAGCAGGAGGACCTCGGGCCCGACGGCGAGCGCGCGGGCGAGGCACAGCAGCTGCTGCTGGCCGCCCGACAGACGGAACGGGGAGGAGCCGAGGCGGTCCGAGACGGCGTCCCACAGGCCCACCTGGCGCAGCCGCGCCTCGGCGATCGAGGCCAGCTCGGACCGGCGGGCCAGACGGTGCGCCTTCACGCCTGCCACCACGTTCTCGCGGACCGACAGCGGGAACGGGTTGGGTCGCTGGAAGAGCATGCCGACCCGCCGGCGGACGACGAGCGGGTCGCTCGAGCGGCCGTAGAGGTCGGAGCCGAAGAGCTCGAGCGACCCCATCAGCCGGAAGCCAGGCACCCGGTCGTTCAGACGGTTGAGGCTCCGGAGGAACGTCGTCTTCCCGCAGCCGGTGGGACCGACGAGCGCGGTGACGGCGCCGGCGGGGACGTCGAGGTCGACGCCGGCGAGCACCGTCGCCCCCCCGTAGGAGAGGGTCAGGCGGCGAGCGGAGAAGGCGGGGCGTGCCGGCTGCCGCTCGGCCCCCTTCGGAGCCGTCCCGGCGAGGCCGGCCACGTCGTTCCCGAGGAGCTGGACCATCGAGGAGACACGGTACGGAGCATTTCTGAACGGGTGTTCATGACGATCTGACCGACAGGTGAACGGTGGAGGAACACTCGTTGAACCCGGCCGTCGCCGTCACGGCCGGCACCGGAGGGGCACCGGACGGGGGGCGCCGGGAGCCTCAGGGACCGCCGAGCACGCCGCGGAGGACGGCGGCGAGCTCCACGGGACGGTCGCCCTGGACGCTGTGCCCGGCGTCCCCGACCACCTCCACCCGGGCGTCGGGCCTCCGTCGCAGCACCTCGGCGACGTCCGCGTCGTCGACGACCGGGGAGCGCCCGCCCCGCACCAGGGTCACCGGCGCGTCGACGCGGCCGAGGTCGTCCCACAGCGCGCCGAAGTCGACGCTCGCCACGTGCTCGCCGACGCGTCCCTCGGGGCGTCCGAGCTGGTGGCGCCACGTCCACCGGCCGTCGGGACGCCGCACGGCGTTGTGGCGGACGCCGCGGCGGAGCGACGTCTCGGAGCGGCCCGGGTTGAAGGCGATCGTGCGGTCGACCATCTCGTCGAGCGAGGCGAACGACTCCGGGCCCGCCAGGAACGCCGTCACCGACGCGCTCTTCGCGCGGTCGACGCCGGGCGTGATGTCGACGAGGACGAGGTGGCGCACGAGATCGGGATGGCGCGCGGCGAGGGAGAGCGCGGCCAGTCCCCCGAGGGACATGCCGACCACGGCGCGCGCCTCGGGAGCCCACCGGCGCACGGCGACGGCGACGTCGTCGGCCAGGCCGGCGGGGTCGAGGACGCCGGGGCCCGCGGGCCAGCCCGAGTGGCCGTGACCGGGGAGGTCGACGGCGACGAGCGGCTGCTCGAGGGCGAGCGCCACCGTGTCCCACGTGTGGGCGTTCTGGCCGCCCCCGTGCACGAGCACCAGCGACGCAGGCGCGTCCCCCCACACGAGGGCGCTGACTGCCCGCCCCGGGGCGACCGTCACCTCGTCGCGCACGACTCGGGGCCGGCCGCGCCACGCAAGGCCGGCCTCGGCGGCGTTCTCCTCGAGGAACGAGAGCTCGTCGTAGTCGTCGGCCGCCCCGGTGGCCCCGCCGTCGGGGGAGCCGGGGAGCGCGCCGGTGTCGCGGTCCATCCGACGATCCTCGCCCACCCGGGCCCCCGAGGCCAACCCCGCCACGGTCCGCGGCCCGACGGAGGCGCCCGGGTGGGCCGACCGGGCGGGTCGCGCTCCCGCCAGGACCGGCGTGCCGGGGACCAGGTGGCACACTGGTCGTCCGTGACGCCCCGCACCTGCACCCCGTCCGAGGCCGTCGCCCTCGTCCGCAGGCGCGACACCCTCGGGCTCGGGCTCGGTCCGGCCAACCCCGACGGGTTCCTCACCGCCCTCGGCGAGCGCGACGACTGGGAGGACCTGGTCGTCGGAGGGGCCCTCCTGCTCGGCTACTACCCGTTCCTGGCCCACCCCGGCGTGACGTACCGTTCGGGGTTCTTCGGCCCGTCCGAGCGCGTGCTACTGGCCCAGGGGGCGCGCGTCGAGCACGTCCCCGGCGGCTTCCGCCAGTTCGGGCCTATCCTGCGCAGGTTCGCGCCCCGGGTGATGGCCGTGCAGGCCGCTCTGCCCGACGAGGACCCGGGCGAGGGCTGGGGCGTGAACCTCTCCCTGCACCTGGGGGCCACCGTCGGCGAGCTGCTGGCCGCCGGACGCGACCCCGACCGCCTCCTCGTCGTCGAGGTCAGCCCCAACTTCCCCCGCACCCGGTCCTTGCCACCGACCTACACCAACCGGCTGCCGCTCGACGCCGTCGACGTGCTGGTCGAGACCTCCAGCTCGCCCTACGAGCTGCCGCCGAGCGAGGTCGACGACGTCGACCGGGCCATCGCTGCCCGGGCCCGGGCCTACGTGCACGACGGGAGCACGTTGCAGATCGGCATCGGGGCCGTCCCCGACATGGTGGCCCACCAGCTCGCCGCCGAGGACGGTGGCGGCTACGGCGTCCACTCCGAGATGTTCACCGACGGGCTCATGACCCTCCACCGGGCCGGCAAGGTGACCAACGACCGCAAGGGCGTCTTCGACGGCCGCTCGGTGACCACCTTCGCACTGGGCTCGCGCGCCCTCTACGACTGGCTGGACGACAACGAGGCGGTCGCCTTCCTCCCCGTCGAGGTCGTCAACGACCCGACCGTGATCGCCCGCAACCGGTCCTTCGTGTCGGTCAACGGGGCGCTCGCCGTCGACCTCTACGGGCAGATCGTGGCCGACTGCGTCGACGGCCGGCAGGTCTCGGGGGTCGGCGGTCACGAGGACTTCGTGTCGGGTGCCGAGCTGCAGGCCGACGACCACTCGCTCGTCTGCCTCCGCTCGACGGTGACGGTGGGCGGCGAGGAGCGCTCGCGGATCGTCGCCGAGCTCCCCGGGGGGTCGGTGGTGTCCACGCCCCGCCACCACACCGGCGTCGTGGTGACCGAGCACGGTGCCGCCGACCTGATCGGCTTGACCGTGCGCGAGCGGGCGCACGCCCTGGCGGAGCTCGCCCACCCGGACCACCGGGCCGAGCTCCACGCCGCCGCCGAGGCGATGGGCCGCCGGTGAGCGCGGACCGCGCCGGCGGGCAGGGCGACGGGAGCGTCTCCCTCGCCACGTTCAACACCCACCTGGGAGTCGACGGATGGGGCCGGCCCTTCGACGTCGTCGAGGCCTGCCGGTCCCTCGACGCCGACGTCCTCGTCCTGCAGGAGTCGTGGGCCCCGGACGGCAGCCCGAGCCTGGCCCGGCGCGTCGCCGACGCGCTCGGCTACGACCTGGTGGAGGAGGTCCTCGGCAGCGGCCGACTGCTCGGACCGGACCCCGCCGCCGACGACCGCTGGGGACCACCGCTCGGCCCGCTCGTCACGATCCTCCACGTCGACGGCGACCCGCGGTGGCGCCAGCGTCGGGCCGGGGGACGGCAGGCGGGGGGACGGCACGGCGCATGGGGCGTGGCGCTGCTCGTGCGGGGAGCGGCCCGCTTCCTCCCCGTCACCCGCCTCACGCCGCTGCGGCGCGACCCCGTCCGGCGGGTGGTGCTGTCGTGCGAGGTACCGGTGGGCGACGAGGTCCTGACGGTGCACGGCACCCACTTCGCGCACCTGCTGCACGGCTCGCCCCGCCACTATCGCGAGCTGGGCCGCGCCCTGGCCGCGAAGGGCCGGCCGGCCGTGCTGGCCGGCGACATGAACCTGTGGGGACCGGCCGTCTCGCTCCAGCTGCCGGGGTGGCACCGGGTCGCCCGCGGTCGGACCTGGCCGGCCACCTGGCCGCACAGCCAGCTCGACCACGTGCTCGTCACCGGGCCGGTCACCGGGACGGGGACCGTGCTCGGTCCGCTCGGCTCCGACCACCGCCCCCTCCGGGTCGACCTCGCGGTCGCGAGCGGGAAGCCCCGGTCGGGCACGGTCGGCGAGAGCCGTCCCGACGAGGTGCCCCCGGGGCGGGCGAGGGACGCCGGGGGCCAGGCCGGGAAGGCGCCGCAGCGGTAGCGTCTCGACCATGCCGTCCTCGCTGACCGGGTTCGACGCCGAGGAGCACACCTACGACGGCCGGAGCCGGGTCGTGCACCGTCGGGGCACCGGCCCCGCCGTCGTCGTCCTGAGCGAGGTCCCCGGCATCACGCCACGCGTCACGGCGTTCGCCCAGCGGGTGGCGGACCTCGGCTGCACGGCGGTCGTCCCCCACCTCTTCGGGACCGACGGCAAGCCGACGACCCCGGGCTACGCCCTTCGCTCGCTCGCCGAGGCGTGCGTCTCGCGCGAGTTCGTGGTGCTCGCCAGGGGGCGGACGAGCCCGGTCACCCGCTGGCTGCGAGCGCTCGCCCGCGAGGAGCACGAGCGGTGCGGGGGCCCGGGCGTCGGCGTGGTGGGCATGTGCCTGACGGGCGGCTTCGCCCTCGCCATGCTCGTCGACCCTTCCGTGGTCGCCCCGGTGCTGAGCCAGCCGTCGCTCCCCCTGCCGGTCGGCGCCGCGCACCGACGCGACCTCGGCGTCGACGACACCGACCTCGCCCGGGTCCGCCAGCGCGTGGCCGACGGCACGCGCGTGCTCGGGCTCCGCTTCAGCGGCGACCGGGCGTGCCCGGCCGACCGCTTCGCCCGCCTTTCCGAAGAGCTCGGCGACGGGTTCGTTGCCGTCGAGCTCGACTCCTCGCCCGGCAACCCCGCCGGGCACCGGCTCGGCGCCCATTCGGTGCTGACCGAGGACCTCGACGACCGCCCGGGCACCCCGACCCGCCAGGCGCTCGACCAGGTGCTCGCGTTCCTCGGGGAGCGACTGCTCGCGTGAACGCGCTGGCGGAGGCGTGGCGGAGGCGTGGCGGCTACCGCACGATCAACGGCTTCGGCCTCTTCGTCGTCGACCTGGCTCCCACCGAGGTGGCGCTCGGCCCGCCGATCGTCGTCCTCCACGCCTTCCCGACCTCGTCGTTCGACTTCCGGGCCGTCGTCGACGAGCTCGCCCGGCACCGGCGGGTGGTCCTGCCCGACCTCCTCGGCTTCGGGCTGTCGGCGAAGCCAGACCTGCGCTACTCCCTCGGCCTGCAGGCCGACCTCGTCGCCGGGCTGCTGGCGCAGGCGGGGGTCGTCGGCTGCGCCCTCCTGACCCACGACCTCGGCAACCTGGTGGGCGCCGAGCTGCTCGCCCGCAACCTCGAGGGCACGTGGCCGGTCGAGGTCACCGCACGGGTCCTCACCAACGGGCTGGTGTGCGAGGACCTGGCCCGGCCCTCGGCAGGCCGGCAGTTCCTCCTCCACCTGCCCGACCGCCGCTTCGACGAGGAGCGCGCGCCCGAGCGCGCCGCCGTCATGGAGGCGGTGACGGGGACGCACTCGCCGACGTCCTCGCTCGACGCCGACGTGCTCGCCGCCCAGTGGGACCTCATTGCCTACCTCGACGGTCATCTCCTCCTCCCCCGCACCGCGCGTCACCTCGCCGGGTCACCCGCCGCGGAGGCCCGCCTGACCGGGGCCCTCGCCGGGCACCCGTCGCCCCTCACCGTGGTGTGGGGGAGCGACGACCCGCTGGCCGGCCCCGACGACGCCCGCCAGCTGACCGGCCGCCTCGAGACGTCCGGCCCGGTCCTCCTGCCGGCGGCCGGCCGGTACCCGATGCTCGAGGCCCCCCGGCGTTTCGTCGACGCCGTCTCGGGCGCGCTCGGCTGAGCCTCCACCGGCGACCCCGCCCGTCGAGCAAGCGACGCGACGGCGACCGGCGTCCCCCGCCCGCCGGCCGCTCGTGCGTAAGGTTGCCGAGCCGGGCGGCGACGTGGAGGTCGGCCTGGCATCCGCGGACCGGAGCGGGAGGAGGAAGCGGCATGGGACGACCACTCGGACGGCTTCGGCGCGTCGGCGCGCTGGCGATGGGCCTGAGCCTGGCGGCCTCCCTGCTCGCGGCCTGCTCCTCGGCGTCCGGCCGTGCCGCCGCACCTGCGGCCGCCGAGCCACCGCCACCGACCGTGCCCCACCCCTTCGGCCTCCTCACGTGCACGCCCCGCTACGGCGTCCGCTTCTGCCCGGGCGGCGGGAGCCGCCGCGTGCCGAGCTTCGACGGGGTGCCCCTCGACGCCGACGTGACCCTGCCACCCACCGGTCGCGGCCCCTTCCCGCTCATCGTCCTGCTCCACGGCCTCGGGCAGTCCAAGACGGCGTTCGAGGTCGACCACGCCGACACCACGCCGGGAGCGGAGAACAACGTGGCGCTCGCCTCGAACGGCTGGGCGGTGCTCACCTACACGGCGCGTGGCTTCGGCAACTCGTGCGGCTCGGCGGCGTCACGGGCCGGCACGCCGGCGTGCGCCAACGGGTGGATCCAGCTCGCCGACCAGCGCTACGAGATCCGTGACACCCAGTACCTGGCCGGCGAGCTTGTCGACGAAGGGCTCGTCCGGCCGAGCATCGCCGTCGCCGGCCTCTCCTACGGCGGCGGGCAGTCCCTCGAGCTGGCCGTGCTGAAGGACCGTGTGCGCCTCACCGACGGGTCCCTCGTGCCGTGGGTGAGCCCCGTCCACCACGTCCCCATGTCGGTGGGCGCGGTCTTCGCCCAGTGGGCGTGGGACGACCTGGCCGACGCCCTGGTCCCCAACGGGCACCTGTCGGCGACGGCGACGACCCCGGCGTCGGCCGACGTCTCGCCGATGGGCGTCCCCAAGCTCAGCTGGGACACCCTCCTCTACGGCGTGACCACCGCCGGCTACCTGTCACCCCCCGGCGTCGACCCCCGCAGCGACCTGACCACCTGGGAGCACGCGCTGGTCGCCGGTGAGCCGGCCACCGCCACCGACACGGCCGCCCTCCGCGAGGTCCAGAACTACAAGTCGGCCATCGGCATTCCCCTTCCGCCGGGCGGGCCGGCACCGACCGTCATCCTGAACGGCTGGAACGACACCCTGTTCCCTGCGTCCGAGGCGCTGCACTACGCGGCCCGGGTCGAGGCCGCGCACGACTCGACCCCGCTGCTGCTCCTCCTCGCCGACGTCGGCCACGGGTGGGCAGCCAACCAGCCGGCCGTCACCGCCGCCGAGAACGCGCGCGGCATCGCGTTCCTCGACGCGGTGCTCCGGCGCCACACCCGGCCGGAGACCGGGGTGGTCGTCTCGCCGACGTCGTGCACCGGCCCCGAGACGACGACCGCTGCGGGAACCTCGCTCGCCGCCCTCCAGCACGGCTCCCTCGTCCTCTCGGGGCCCGACGACCAGGTCGTCACGTCCACGGGCGGCTCGGCCGCCACCGCCGCCCAGCTGAACCCCGCGTACGCCGGCAAGGCGTTCTGCCACGAGCTGCCGCCTGGCACAGCTCCCGGCACGGCCACCTACCGGGTGGCCGTCGGCGCGCACCCGCGCACCCTGCTCGGATCGGCGACCGTCACCGCCACCCTTCACGTGGTCGGCGACTACCCCGAGCTGGTCGGCCGGTTGTGGGACGTCGCCCCCGACGGCTCCCGCCAGCTGGTCTCCGTCAACGTCTACCGACCCTCCGTCGACCAGGCAGCGGGCACGCCGACGACCGCCGCCGCCACCACCGAGATGTCGTTCGCCCTCACCCCGAACGACTACACGTTCGCTGCCGGGCACACGATCGAGCTCCAGCTGACGGGAAGCACGGCGCCGCTCTTCCGGGCCTCCAACGGGACCTTCCGGGTGACGGTCTCCGGGGCTCGGGTGACGGTACCGGTCACCTGAGGGGTGGCCCCGAGGCTGCGCAGCCCGTTCGGTCAGGGGCGCACCGGCCCCGGCGACGACGGGCCTCGCCCCGGCTCGGCGTCCCGGTCGTCCCCGTGGTGCCGGGACGCCCCGAGACGGTCGTAGAGCCAGCTGGGGCCGACGGTCTCGGCTCCGAGCTCGCGGGCACGCTCGCGGAGACCGCGGTCGGCGGTGACGAGGACGACGCCGGCGGCCGCCGTCGGGACCTGCGCCACCAGCGTGTCGTCGCCGCTGCAGGCGGCGTGGACGACTCGCACGCCGTCGACGTCCGCCTCCGCGACGCCCGAGCGGGCGTCACCTTCGAGGACGACCACGGCCGGCAGGGGGAGCTCCCCGTGCCTGGCGGCCTCGCGCAGCTGCTCGACGAAGCGGCGCGCCGCGCCGGCCCGGTCCCGCCACCAGCCGGTCGGTCGGGAGCCGATGACGTTGGCCGCGTCGATCACGAGCACGCCCGCGAGGATCGCGCGTCGCACCGGCGCCGGCGAGCAGGCCACGAGCGGGCGAGCGCCGGCCGTCGGGCCGTGGTCGGCGCCAGCCCCGGGTGCCAGGTGACCGACGATCCCCGGATCGGCGGCGGGCCCACGCCGTGGGGAGCCCGGTCGGCCCCGCGGAGGAGCGGGTCACCGCTCGGCTCTGCGGCCCCGTCCTCGACCTCGGACGCCCTCGACGCAGCACACGGAGCACGGACCTCCGCCTCCGCCCCCCTCCGCGGCACGGGCACGGCTCGTGCGCGCCAGCGGGCTCCCCGTCGGGGACCGCGGAGCCTCGCCCGTCCACCGACGCGTCGTCGAGCGGCTGCTCCCGCGGCCCGACCGGTCGGGCCCGTCGCGGGCCCGCCGGGGCCCTCAGCGACCCGAAGGACGGCGTGCGCTCGCTGGGGCGCGGGGTCGACGGAAGGTGCGCCGCCGGGTCGACGCCCGGGGCGCGCGATCGTGTCCTATCGTCGGGCCATGACCGAGCCCCCGTCGTCCTCCGGAAAGACCTGGCGCTACCGCTTCGCCCGCCCCGGTGGGGACGAGGTCGAGACGGGCGACTTCACCGGCGACGAGGCGGCCATCGTCCGGGCCCGCGAGCTGTCCACGTCGAACGGGGGACCGGTCGTCGTGGAGCGCTACGGCATGGTCGACTGGCACTACGTCGACGAGGTCGACGAGCACCACTAGGCCGGCCCACTGCCCGTCGCTCGTGGCCGGGGCGCCCGGTGCCGGCAGGCCCGGCCGAGCGGTGACCCTTCGTCGCGGCGTGCCGGGCGAGGGCGGCAGTGCCGGGCGAAGGCGGCAGTGCCGACTGCGCCGGCGGCCTCGCCGTCGCACCTCGGTCGCTCGCCGAGCTGCTCCGGGCCCGGGGTCAGCGGGCCATGTTGTCGAAGCGGGCGTGGTTGCCGATGAAGGCCAGCCGGACCGACCCCGTGGGCCCGTTGCGGTGCTTTGCCACGAGCACCTCGGCGGTACCCTGCGTGTCGATCGAGTCGGGGTTGTAGACCTCGTCGCGGTAGATGAAGAGCACGACGTCGCTGTCCTGCTCGATGGAGCCCGACTCGCGCAGGTCGGCGAGCATCGGGCGCTTGTCCTGGCGCATCTCGAGGCCCCGCGACAGCTGTGAGAGCGCGACGACGGGGACCTCGAGCTCGCGAGCGAGGATCTTCAGGCCTCGGCTGATCTCGGACACCTCGACCTGGCGGTTCTCGGCGCCGTGGCGACCGGTCATGAGCTGGAGGTAGTCGACCACGACCAGCCCGAGCCCCTCGCGGCTCTTCAACCGCCGAGCCCGCGCCCTGATGTCCATCACCGTCAGGTTCGGGTTGTCGTCGATGAAGATCGGGGCCTCGCTCATCCGGCTGATGGCGTGGCCGATCTTCGTCCAGTCGGCGTCGTTGAGCCTCCCGGTGCGCATGCGCGTGGCGTCGACCCGCGCCTCGGCGCACAGCAGCCGCTGGGTCAGCTCGAGGTGGCTCATCTCGAGGGAGAAGAGCAGGACGGGCTGGCGCAGGCGGATGCCGGCGTGGGCGACCATGCCGAGGGCGAACGAGGTCTTGCCCATGGCGGGCCGCGCCCCGACCACGAGGAGGTTGGACGGCTGGAGGCCCGACAGCTGCTCGTCGAGGTCGACGTAGCCGGTGGCCAGTCCGGTGATCGCCTCGCCGCGGTTGAAGAGCTGCTCGAGGTGGTCGAGGCTCTGCCCGAGCAGGTCGCGCAGGGGCGTCAGCGAGTCGACGACGCGGCGCTGGGCCACGTCGAAGACGAGGCTCTCGGCGCGGTCGAGGACGTCGGCCACGTCGGGCGGGGCGCTGTAACCGAGCTCGGTGATCTCCCCGGCCACGGCGACGAGGCGTCGCAGCAAGGCCAGCTCCTCGACGATCACGGCGTAGTGCTCGGCGTTGCCGATCGAGGGGGTGTTGGCCTGGAGCGACACGAACACCGAGGGGTCGCCGATCTCCTCGAGCAGGTCGCGGCGGCGGAGCTCCTCGGTGACCGTCACCCAGTCGGCCGGCTCCCCCTGGCTGAACAGGGAGGTGATCGCCGTGAAGATGTGGCCGTGGGACTGGCGGTAGAAGTCCTCGGCCGTGCAGTGCTCCATGGCAGCGGCGATGGCGTCACGGGACAGGAGCATGGCCCCGAGGAGCGACTCCTCGGCCTCGAGGTTGTGCGGCGGCACGCGGCCCCCCGTGGGAGCGCCCCGCTCCGCTGCCGGTGCGAGCAGGCGGCGTGGGCGGGTGTCGTCGAAGGCCTGGACCATGATGCCTCCACCTTCTCCTACGAGCCTGGTGACGTGCGACGGGACAACCTGGGGATTTCCCCGTGGATCCCTGTGGGTTTCGCGGGGACGGACGGGGTCGCCCTGGGGACGGAGGGGGCACGGCCCTCGACACCCCGGGCACGACGTCCGCGTTGCCCGTCAGCATCCCGCGCGGCTGTGACGGAGCGGGGGATGCCCGCCGGGCCGGATGGGCTGGCCCGCCGGGCCGGGCGGCGCGTCCCGCGACGACGCGGAGCAGGACCGCTTGGCGACGAGATGGGGACAGCTGAGACCGGTGAGGACCGACGCGCTCCTGCCCGGTGGGCGGGTCGGTCGTGGCTCCTCGGGTGCTCAGCCCTCGGCCGTCACCACGTCGACGGTGAGCTCGAAGACCACGTCGTCGTGGAGCTCGACCCGGACCTGGTGCTGGCCCAGCTCCTTGATGGGCTCGTGGAGGTCCAGCGCCCTGCGGTCGATGACCGCCCCGGTCTGGGCCTCGACGTGGCGCACCACGTCGGCGGCCGACACCGAGCCGAACAGACGGCCGGCCGCGCTGGCCCGGGCCGGCACGACGACGGGGTGGCCGACGAGCGTCCGGGCGACCGTCTGGGCGGCTTCGCGCTCGCGGGCGTCACGCAGGTCGCGGGAACGGCGCATGGCCGCTGCCTGGGACTCGACGCCGGGGGTCGCCACCATGGCGCGTCCGGAAGGGAGCAGGTGGTTACGGGCGTAGCCGCCGGCGACGTCGATGATGTCGCCCCGCTTGCCCACGCCCGTGATGTCCGTGCGCAGCACCACTCGCATCTCAGGCCTCCTCGCGTGCCACGACGTCCGCCACCTCGCCGGCCCCTGGCCCGGGAGCTGCGGGGGTGACGGCCTCCCGGGCCGGGCCGCGCTCCTCGCCGCCCTCCTGGCGCCCCCGACGCCCCCCCGGACCACCCTCGCGGCCGCCGCCACGACCGCCCCGGCCGCCCGGCCGCTCGGTCGTCGTCCGTTGCGTGTACGGCAGGAGCACGAGCTCACGCGCCGTCTTGATGGCGAGCGCCACGTCGCGCTGGTGCTGGGCGCAGTTCCCCGACACCCGTCGCGCCCGGATCTTGCCCCGGTCGCTCATGAACTTCCGCAGGAGCGCGACGTCCTTGTAGTCGACCCACTCGACGTGGTCCTTGCACAGTGCGCACGGCTTCTTCTTGACCCTGCGTGCGCTGTCCTTCGCTGTTCGGCGGCTGCTGCCGCCCCGGTCGTTGCTGCGTGCCATCGCTAGAAGGGCTCCTCGCTGTACCCGTACCCACCGGAGCTGCTCGCTCCCCCGCCGCTCCCGGCGCCGCGGCCGCCGCCGCCCTCGGCCGGCGTCCGCCGCTCGTTCTTCGTCACCTGGGCGGTGGCCCAGCGGATGCTCGGGCCGATCTCGTCGGCGACGACCTCGACCTTCGAGCGCTTGTCCCCCTCGGGCGTCTCCCAGCTGCGCTGCTCGAGGCGGCCGGTGACGATGACGCGTGCGCCCCGGGAGAGGCTCTCGGCGACGTTCTCGGCCATCTCGCGCCAGCAGACGACGTCGAAGAAGGACGTCGCCTCCTCCCACTCCTGGGTCTGCCGGTTCTGCCAGCGACGGTTGACGGCGAGCCCGAAGCTCGCCGTCGCCTGGCCCGTGTTGGTGAAACGCAGCTCGGGGTCGCGGGTGATGTTGCCCACCAAGGTGACCGTGTTGCCGTTGGACATCGCTCAGCCCTCCCCTGCGGCCGCTGCCGCCGCCCGGCGCCCGGCCACCTTGTCGGGGAGGCGGACGACCTTGTGGCGCAGGACCTCGTCGGCCAGGACGAAGACCCGCTCCATGTCGGCGACGGCGTCCGGCGTCGCCGTCAGCTCGACGACGACGTAGTAGCCCTCGCGCTTGTGCTTGAGCTCGTAGGCGAAGGCGCGCCTGCCCCACCGGTTCACCGCGCCCACCACCCCGCCCTTGGCCCGCAGGGCGTCGAGGCCCCGGTCGAGCGCGGCGTTGACCGACGCGTCGTCGGCCGCGGTGTCGAAGATGACCATCGTCTCGTACGGCCGCACGGCGGCGCACCTCCCTCTGGACCGGCCACCGAGCAGCTCGGTGACCGAGCCCCACCACGTGGGGCAGGTCGGACCGGGTGCCCGCCGGTGCCGTGGTGCCGGCACCCGGGCGGGCGTGACCGGGACATGCTAGCGGGTCGCACGACCTTGCTCCGACGCGCCGCGTCGGCTCGCCGAAGACCTCCGCGTAGCGGCATTCGTTGCCTCAGGCGAGACCCTCCGCCTGGGGCGTCCGGCCACCGGCGTCACCGGTAGCTCTCGGCCTCGGAGGGGAAGGCTCCCGAGCGCACGTCGGCGACGTAGGCCTCGAGGGCGGCGACGGCGTCCGCGGCCAGGTTGGCGTACGTGCGGACGAAGCGGGGCACCCGATCGTTGAACCCGAGGACGTCGTGGAAGACGAGCACCTGGCCGTCGCACTCCGGCCCCGCACCGATCCCGATCGTCGGCACCTCGAGGGCGGCGGTCACGGCGGCGCCGAGCGAGGCCGGCACGCCCTCGAGGACGACGGCGAAGCAGCCGGCCTCGACGAGGGCGACGGCGTCGGCGAGCAGTGACTCGGCCGCCTCGTCGGTGCGGCCCTGGACCCGGTAGCCGCCCATGGCGTGGACCGACTGGGGGGTGAGCCCGAGGTGGCCCATGACCGGGATCTCGGCGCCGATCAGCGCTTCGATCCTCGGCACGCGGCTCCGGCCCCCCTCGAGCGGGACGGCGCCGGCACCGGCCCGGACGAGAGCGGCGCCGTTGCGGACGGTGGTCGCCGGGTCGAGGTGGTAGCTGAGCCAGGGGAGGTCGCCCACGACGAGGGCCTCGGGCCGGGCCCGCGCGACGGCGGCGACGTGGTGGACCATGTCGTCCACGTCGACGTGGAGGGTGTCGGGGTGGCCGAGCACGTTGTTCGCCACCGAGTCCCCCACCAGCACGATGTCGACCCCGGCGGCGTCGGCGATCCGGGCCGAGGGGGCGTCGTAGGCGGTGACCATGACGAGGGGTGCCGCCCCGTCGCGTCGCTTGGCGGCCCGCACGGCGGGGACGGTCCGCCGGCGCAGCCGCTCGGGCGCATCGGGGACGCCGGGGTCGGGGAGCGATGAGCCGGGGGTGGGAGGGTTCGGCGGCACGGCGCGCTCGTCGGACATCGCGCTCCTTTCGATTGGCCGTCCAGCGCCAGGGGCTGCCGGCGGCATCTCCGGCCGTGCGGCCGGACCGGGTGCCGGGCGCAGCGGCCCGGCTCTGGCCGAGCTTACTGCGAGCGCCCCGTTCGGGCTCGGGCTCCGCGTCGACCCATCGAGAACCTCCGCGTCGACCCCAAGCCCGTTCATTGCCTCACGTAGGACCTCCGCATGGCGGGGGCCGCCTGGGCGCAACCGCGGACCGGACCTGTGGCAGGTGGCGGAGGGATGCTGGCCGTGGCCCGCACGGGGTGCCGCTGGCGGTCCTCGCCGGCGGGGCCGGGCCGTGGACGAGGGTGCGGTCGCCGTCCTGTCGTCGGTCGGGCGACGGGTCGCGGGCACAGGCTGTCGCCGCGCCGCACGAAGCGGCGCGTCTGGTGGAGGGTCGGGTCGAGCGGAGGCCGTCGGCCGTGGTGGTCGACGGCGGTCTGGCCCTGGGGCGTCGAGGGGCGGGGCGACGTCCCGCCGCTCCGACCGGTCGCCTCCACGGTCGGCCGGTGCGGATGCGAGCTGCACACCGCCGCCCACCTGGCGGCCGTCCGACCCCCGGCCACCCGACCCCGTGAGCGGGTCTGCCCCGCCATGCTGCCGGGAAGCGCCGACCGCCACCCGAACCACCGGGAGCGGTCGGGGCCCGGGTCGGAGCCGGCACGGCCCCGCGGGCAGCCGGACGGCAGCCAGGCGCTCCGACCACCGGTCGAGGTCGAGGACCGCCGGTGTGTCGGGCGGGACACCGCCGTGCGCTACCCCGGACCCGGCAGCCCCGCCCGGGAGCCGCGCCGGGCGGAGCGCGCCGGGCTCCCCGCCACGCCGGCGCCGGCCGGGTACATGCGCACGAGGTGGTTCCACGCGCACTCGGGGCACACCTCGACCACGTAGCAGACCACGGGGTCCTTGCGCCGGTGGTACCGGGCCAGCTCGGCCGGGGAGGTCACGCACCGGCCGCCGGCGGGCAGCCGCGACCCGAAGACGAAGGTGACGTCGACCATCGAGCCGGCGTCGCACACCGGGCAGGCCTCCTGCGAGGCGGTGCCCACGTTGCGCGCTGCCCGGAGGAGCTCGGGGTGGGCGTCGCACACGTCGAGCCTCGAGAGCCGCCCCTTGCGGAACTGGGTCACGACGGCGTTGCGCGCCAGTCGGTACTCCACCCGACCCCCGGCGGGGGACGTCTGGGTCCCGCGTGGGATCCCGGGCACGAAGCTCACGGCACTCAGGGTAACCCTCTCCCCACGCCGACACGCCGTTTCGGCACCGCCGGCGGACCCGCCGGCGGACCCGCCGGCGGACCCGGCGCGGACCCGGCGCGGCCACCGCGCACCGCCGAGTTGCGTCGATATATCGAAGTGATATATCGTCTCGTCGTGCGATCGCCGCTGCCACGGCTGGCCACCCCGGTCGGGCGCCCCACGGAGCAGGGCGCCCGGTACGCCCGCAGCGCCAACGGCCCGCAGCGCTCCTCCCGCCGGAGCGGGGGACGCTGAGGTGCTCGACCTCGCCATCCTCGGGCTGCTCGCCGAACAGGAGCTCCACGGCTACGAGATCCGCCGCCGCCTCCGCGACGAGCTGGGGCTCTTCGCCAACATCTCCTTCGGGTCGCTCTACCCGGCCCTGTCGCGCCTCGAGGCTGCCGGTGCGGTGGTCGCCACGACGGCTGCCACCGGCGGCGTCATCCCGGCCACCGGCTCGCTCGGGGGCGAGCGGGCCGCCCTGCGTGCCCGGCGACCGGCGGCTGGCCGCTCCACCAAGCGGTCGCGCAAGGTCTACCGGATCACGGACGCCGGCCGCGCCCTCTTCGAGCGCCTGCTCGAGGACGACGCGGCGAGCAGCGACGACGCCCGCAGCTTCGGGCTGCGCCTGGCGTTCGCCCGCCATCTGGCCCCGCAGGCCCGTCTCCACCTGCTCGAGCGGCGCCGGGCACAGCTCGTGAGCCGCCTCGCCACGGACCGCGCCCGGGCCGCTGGCAGCTCGCTCGACGTCTACGCGCGCTCACTGGCCGAGCACAGCACCGAGGCCACCGAGCACGACATCTCGTGGCTCGACCAGCTGATCGAGTCCGAGCGCCGCGCGCTCGCCGCCACGGCGCCCGTTCCCGTTCCGTCCGACCGTCGGCTCGGCCGACATCCAGCCACACACTGAAGGGACCCGACCAATGAGCACCATCCGTGTCGCCATCGCCGGCGTGGGCAACTGCGCTTGCTCGCTCGTCCAGGGCGTCTCGTACTACCAGGAGGCGGACCCGTCGGACACCGTCCCCGGCCTCATGCACGTGGTGCTGGGCGGGTACCACGTCTCGGACCTCGAGTTCGTGGCCGCCTTCGACGTCGACGCCGCCAAGGTGGGGGCCGACCTCGGCAAGGCGATCTTCTCCGGCCAGAACAACACCATCCGCTTCGCCTCGGTCGGCGACCTCGGGGTGACCGTCCAGCGGGGGCCGACCCTCGACGGTCTCGGGACGTACTACCGCGACACCGTGGAAGAGTCCCCGACCGAGCCGGTGGACGTGGTCGCGGCGCTGCGCGAGGCAGAGGCCGACGTGCTGGTCAGCTACCTGCCGGTCGGCTCGGAGGAGGCCCAGCGCTTCTACGCGGGTGCCTGCCTCGAGGCCGGCGTGGCCTTCGTGAACGCCATCCCCGTCTTCATCGCCTCCGACCCCGCGTGGGCACGGCGCTTCCGCGACGCGGGCGTGCCCATCGTCGGCGACGACATCAAGAGCCAGGTCGGCTCCACCATCGTCCACCGGATCCTCACCCGGCTCTTCGAGGACCGGGGGCTCGCCCTCGACCACACCTACCAGCTGAACGTGGGCGGCAACATGGACTTCAAGAACATGCTCGAGCGGGCTCGCCTCGAGTCGAAGAAGATCTCGAAGACGCAGGCCGTCACCAGTCAGATCGAGCACGGGGCGCTGTCCGACGAGGACGTCCACATCGGGCCCTCCGACCACGTGCCGTGGCTGAAGGACCGCAAGTGGGCGTACATCCGGATGGAGGGCCGCAACTTCGGCGACGTCCCCCTCAACCTCGAGCTGAAGCTCGAGGTGTGGGACTCGCCCAACTCGGCCGGTGTCATCATCGACGCCGTCCGGTGCGCCAAGCTCGCCCTCGACCGGGGCATCGGCGGGCCCCTGCTCGGCCCGTCCGCGTACTTCATGAAGTCACCGCCGGTCCAGTACCACGACGACGAGGCCCACCGGCTCGTCGAGGAGTTCGCCGCCGGCGACGCCGGTCCCTCCTGGCCCGAGGAGTAAGCCCCTTCGCCCGACCGACCGGCGAGCGCCCGGCCGGGAGGACGAGCGCGGTGACGTTCGCCCCTGGTCGAGGGGGCGGCTGCGTGCCCACCATGAACGCATGGCGCGCCCAGGCTCGGGTGGACGGCGGTGGTGAGGCAGGTATCGGGCCGGCCGTTCGTCGTCCCCGACGAGCACCGCGACCAGGCACGGGTCGGCAGGCCCCTCCTGGCGTGCGACGGCCTGTCCAAGCGCTTCGGTGACCGGGACGCCGTCGACGGGGTCGGCTTCGCCGTCGCCGCCGGCGAGGTCTACGGGCTCCTCGGCCCCAACGGGGCGGGCAAGACGACCACCATCAAGATGGTCTGCGGACTGCTCGTCCCCGACGCCGGGACGGTCACGGTGGAAGGGCGCGACGTGGCGGACGACCTGGCCGTGCGGGCCCGGGTGGGCTACGTCCCCCAGGAGGTCGCCCTCTACCCCGACCTGACCGCCGCCGAGAACCTCGCCTTCCTCGGCCGTCTCTACGGCCTGCGCGGCTCGCTGCTCCGGCGTCGCGTGGACGAGGCGCTCGCCCTCGGCGACCTCGCCGAGCGCGGGAACGAGCGGGTGGAGTCGTTCTCGGGCGGCATGAAGCGTCGCCTCAACCTGGCAGCGGGACTGCTGCACCGACCGGCGCTGCTCGTCCTCGACGAGCCCACTGCGGGGGTCGACCCGCAGAGCCGGCACGCCCTGCTCGAGCGGGTGCGCGCCCTGGCCGCCGAGGGCGTGGCGGTCCTCTACACCACCCACTACATGGAGGAGGCCGAGCGGGTCTGCGACCGCGTCGGGATCCTCGACCGGGGAGCCCTCGTCGCCGAGGGCACCCGCCGCGAGCTCGTGGCCCGGCTCGGCGAGCAGGACCGGATCTCGCTGGCCGCGAGCGGAGACCTCGAGGCGCTGGCATCGGCGTGCCGGCACGTGCCCGGGGTCCGGCACGCGGCCGTGACCGGCACCGGCGTCGACCTGGTGGCCGAGGACGGCCGACGCGTCCTCCCGGCGCTCTTCGAGGCCGCCGAGCGGGTCGGCGCCGCCGTGGCGAGCGTGGAGGTGGTGGAGCCGGACCTCGAGGCCGTCTTCCTCCACCTGACGGGCACCGCCCTGCGGGAGTGACCGTGGGCGCCGCGTTCCACATCGCCGGCAAGGACCTGCGCCAGCGCCTCCGGGACCGCTCGGCGCTCGTCATCGCCGTCATCGCGCCGCTCGTCATCGCCGCCCTGTTGAGCCTGGCCGTCTCGGGAGCCGCCACGTTCCACTTCTCCCTCGGCGTCGTCGACGCCGACGGCGGGCCGGCGGCCACCGGGCTCGTCGAGGCGCTCCGCCAACCGTCGCTGGCCAAGCTGGTCACCGTCGTGCCCCTGGCCGACCGCGCTGCGGCAACCGCCGCCGTCCGCTCGAAGCGCGTCGCCGCCGCCCTCGTCGTCCCGGCCGGCTTCTCGGCCTCCCTGGCCGGCGCGCACCCGCTCGGCCTCGCCACCCTCACCAGCGTCGACAACGCGGTGGCGGGCAGCGTGACCGCGGCCATCACGTCGTCGTTCGTTGCCCAGCTCAACGCCGACCGACTGTCCGTCGCCACCGCGCTGGCAGCCGGCGCCCCGGTGTCGGCGTCGGCCCGGCTCGCCGCCGAGGCGGCCACGCTGCACATCCCGCTGCAGCTCGTCCAGCGGCCCGTCGGCTCCGTGCCCCTCGCCCCGGTCAGCTACTACAGCCCGGCGATGGCCATCTTCTTCGTCCTGTTCACCGTGAGCTTCACGGCTCGCAGCTTCTTCGTCGAGCGAGCCGAGGGGATGCTCGACCGAACCCGTGCCGCACCGGTGCGACCGCTCGCCATCCTCCTCGGCAAGGCCCTCTCCGCCTTCGTCTTCGGCGCGGGCAGCCTTGCCACCATCGCTCTCGTGACGTCGGTGGCCTTCGGCGCCCGCTGGGGTGACCCGCTCGCCGCGATCGTCGTCGGGGCGGCCATGGTGCTCGCCGTCGTGTCCCTCACCGCGCTGGTGATCGGCGTGTCGCGGAGCCAGCGCCAGGCCGAGGGCATCGCCGCGGTGGTCGTCTTCGGGCTGGCCCTCGTCGGAGGCAATTTCGTCTTCGTGTCGGCGACGCCTGGCCTCCTGCAGCACCTGGCCCTGCTCACGCCCAACGGGTGGGCGCTCCGGGCCTACACCGACCTCGCCACGACGGGAGGCGGGCTCGGCACGGTCGCCGTCCCCGTCGTCGCCATCCTCGCCTTCACCGCGGCGACCGGTGCGGTGGCCGCGGCGCTGGCCCGACGGGCGGTGACCTCGTGAGCGCGTTCGCCGTCGCCGGCGTCTCGCTGCGGCGCCTCGGGCGGGACCGCACGGCGCTCTTCTTCCTCGTCGTCCTCCCGGTCCTCGTCATCCTGGTGGTGGGAGCCTCGGTCAGCGGGTTCTCGACGTTCCGGGTCGGCGTCGTCGACGAGGGCGCAGGCCAGGCCGGTCGTTCCCTCGTCTCGGCCCTCGAGCGGGCCCCCGACCTCGACGTGCGCCCGGAGCCGAGCGTGTCGGCGGCGCGCACCGCGGTCGCCCGGGCCGACCTGAGCACCGCCGTCGTGCTCCCCGCCGGCATGGACGAGGCGCTGCGAGCCGGCCGGTCCGTCGACGTCGCCGTGCTGGCCGAGCAGTCCAACAGCACCCAGCAAGCGGCGGCGGCGGCGGTGAGCGCCGTGGTGGCCCGCCAGGGCGGCCTCGCCCAGGCCGCCGTCTTCGCGGACCACCAGGTGAGCGGCACCTACGACGCCAACCTGGCCCGTGCCGCCGCCGCTGCGAGCGGCGTCGCCCGGGTGGACGTCACGCCCCGTGTCGTCGACGCCGCCGCCACCATCCTCCCCCAGGGGTACTCCTACAGCGCCCCCACCATGCTCGTGCTCTTCGTCTTCCTCAACGCGCTGGCCGCCGGTGCCACGGTGGTGGAGACCCGCAGGCTCGGCATGTACGAGCGGATGTCGGCCGCACCGGTCCGAGCGGTGGCCGTCGTGGCCGGCGAGACCCTCGGCGCCCTCTCGGTCACGCTCGCCCAGTCGGCCCTCATCGTCGTCGTCGGGGCGGCCGCCTTCGGCGTCTCGTGGGGCGACCCGCTGGGGGCGGCGGCCCTCGTGGTGGTGTGGTCGCTGGTCAGCGCCGGGGCGGGCATGCTGTCGGGGACGTTGTTCCGGACCCCCGAGCAGGCCAGCGCCATCGGCCCTGCCGTGGGCATCGCCTTCGCCATGCTCGGCGGGTGCATGTGGCCGCTGGCGATCGTGACCCCGGTCATGCGCGAGATCGGCCACGTCACCCCGCAGGCCTGGGCCGTCGACGCGTGGACGGCCCTCGTCGCCCGGGGCGTCTCCCTCGCCGGCATCGCGCCCGAGCTCGGGGTGCTCGTGGCGTTCGCCGTGGGCCTCTGGGCCCTGGCCGCCGTCCGGCTCCGCCGCTGGGTCGCCTAGCGGGCCCGGTCCGCGGCGCCCTCCTCCTCCCACCACCGCAGCAGGCGGCGGGCGGCCTCGTCGGGACCCAGCGGGCCCTCGTCCATGCGGAGCTCCATCAGGAAGGCGAGGGCGCGTCCCACCACCGGACCGGGGGGGACGCCGAGGAGCTCCATGACGGCCCGCCCGTCGAGGTCGGGCCGCATGGCATCGAGCTCCTCTCGCTCGCGAAGCTCGGCGATGCGCGCCTCGAGCTCGTCCATCCGCCGTGCCAGGGCCCGGGCCTTGGCGGCGTTGCGCGTCGTGCAGTCGCACCTCGTCAGCTCGTTCAGGCGCTCGAGCAGCGGGCCGGCGTCGCGCACGTACCGGCGCACCGCCTTGTCGGTCCACCCGAGGCGGTACGTGTGGAAGCGCAGGTGGAGGTGGACCAGCTCGGTCACCTGGTCGACGTCCTCCTTGGCGTAGCGCAGCGCCGTCATCCGCTGCCGGGTCATGCGGGCCCCCACCACCTCGTGGTGGTGGAACGTCACGCCACCGGGGGCGAACGCCCGGGTGCGGGGCTTGCCCACGTCGTGGAAGAGGGCCGCCAGGCGCAGGATGCGGTCGGGGCTCGTCTTGTCGACCACGGCGAGGGTGTGGGCGAGCACGTCCTTGTGCCGGTGGACCGGGTCCTGCTCGAGGGCGAGGGCGGGCAGCTCGGGGAGGAACTCGTCGGCCAGCCCGGTGTCGACGACGAACCACAGCGCCACCGACGGCACGGGCAGCACGAGGATCTTGTCGAGCTCGTCGCGGATCCGCTCGGCCGAGACGATCGAGAGGCGGTGGTGGCCCCGGCGGACCGCCTCGACGAGGTCGGGCGTCGGCTGGAGGTCGAGCTTGGCGGCGAAGCGCGCCGCCCTGAGCATCCGCAGCGGGTCGTCGTCGAAGGCGACGGTCGGGTCGAGCGGCGTGGCCAGGCGGTGGGCAGCCAGGTCGACGAGGCCCCCGTAGGGGTCGACCAGCTCGAGGTCGGGCAGCCGGAGCGCCATGGCGTTCACGGTAAAGTCGCGTCGTGCCAGGTCGTCCTCGACGCGGTCGCCGTAGGCGACCTCGGGCTTGCGCGAGGACGGGTCGTACGCCTCGGCACGGTGGGTGGTGATCTCGAAACGCCGGCCGTGGTGCAGGCAGGCGATGGTGCCGAAGCGCTTCCCCTGCGTCCAGACGGCGTCCGCCCAGCCCTCCACCGCCTGCTCGATCTCGTCGGGCCGGGCGTCGGTGGTGAAGTCGAGGTCGTCGCCGGGACCACCTCCGACGCCGTCCCCGGCGACGATGGCGTCGCGAACGGAGCCGCCCACGAGGTAGAGGGCGTGCCCGGCCGACTCGAAGCGCTGCGACAGCTCGGCGGTGGCATCCACCAGGGGTCGCACACGCTCGGGCAGCACGGTGCCGAGGGTAGTGCGCCTGGCGTAGGCTGCCGGCGAAGTGGACCGGCATGCAGGCAGCGCGGAGGGGCGCGACGGCCATACCCCAGGCGCAGTGTCACGGCGGTCGGGGCTGCGTCTGCGGCACCGACCCCGCCGGCGGCACCGACCCCGCCGGCGGGACGGAGGGCACCGCCGCTGGACCGCGTGGGCCGCGCTCGCCGGGTCGGCCACCCTGCTCGCGCTGGTGGCGGCGGCCCCGACGGCCGGCGCCTCGCCGGGCCCGCCCGCCTCGCCCGTGCTCGTGCGGTCACCGTCGGGCCCCGCGCTCGTGCTCGTCTCCCAGTCGAGCTGGGTCGGACCGGGCCAGACGTTCTCGCTCCAGCTCCGCCTGGGGGCGTCGACGCCCCCACCCTCGTCCCTGTCCATCGATCTCGCCGTCTACGGCTGCCTCTCGAGCGTCTCCGCCTTCGACCAGGCGCTCGCCGGCCAGGGGCCGGTGGGCGTGCCCGCCGCCCGGACGCCGACGGCACTGCCGTGGTCGTCGCTCCCCCCGGCTGCCGGTGCCGCTCGAGGCACGGTCGCCCTCGCCCTGCCGGTCGAGGTGCCCGGGGCTCCGACCGGTGCGACGGGCGCGACGGGGACGGGCGCGACGGGGACGGGCACCGGGAGCAGCACGCCGACGGCCGCGCCCTTCACCGTCGTGCTGCGCTCCAGCGGCTGCCAGGCGTTCCCCGACGGCGTCTACCCGATGCGGGTCTCCCTGGTCGAGACCTCGACCGGCAGGACGGTCGACGCCCTCACGACCGACCTCGTCTACCTGGGGACGACCACCGGCACCCAGCGGCTCCGGGTCGCCACCGTGGTCCCCTTCGACGTGACGCGGCACGCGTCGGGCGCCTCGGCGGCCGCGGTCCGACGCGACCCGCTGGCCGCGCTCGCCCCGGTGCCGACGTCCCAGCTCGAGGCGTTGAAGGGCGCGACGACGGCGTTCGCGCGCCACCCGTCGGTCGACGCCACCGTGGCGCTGAGCGGCCAGACGGCCCAGTCCGTCCTCGGCGGCGGCACCCCGACCCTCGCGGGCGCCCTGCGCCAGGTGCTCGCCGGACAGGCCCACGAGGTCCTGGCGGGGACCTACACCTCGGTCGACGTTCCCGCCCTCGTGGCCTCCGGGCTCGCCGGCGAGCTCGACGCCCAGACGACGAGCGGCCGCCAGGCGATCGCCGGCCTGCTCCCCGCTCCGGCCGCGACGGCTGCCCGGTCGACCTGGGTGGGCACCGGCCCGCTCGACCCCGCGGCGCTCGACGCCCTCGGCGCCGCCGGGTACTCCCACGTCGTCGTCCCGGGCAACGACGTCACCACGTCGACGACCAGCCGGTCCCCCGCCGGGGGATCGACGGCCACGCCGTTCGCCGTCGACGCCGGCCGCGCGACGACGGTGACGGTGATGCCGTCGGACGCCGACCTCACCGTCCGGTTCGGCGCCGACCCCGGGAACCCCGTGCTCGCCGCCCACCAGCTCCTCGCCGAGCTCGCCCAGGTCTACTTCGAGGCCCCCAACGAGACGGTGCCCCGAGCGGTCGTCGCCGTGCCGCCGGCCGGGTGGTCGCCCCGGGGCGCCTTCCTCGACACGCTGCTCGGCGGGCTGGGGAGCGACCCGGTGGTCGAGCCCGTCACCCTGTCGGGGATCTTCACGACGTTCCCGGTCGCGTCGGCCTGCCCGTCCTGCCGGCTCGACGCTGCCGGCACGAGCGGCTCGCCGCTCCCGGCGGCGGCGATCCGCGGCGTCCGCCAGCGGATCGGCTCCTTCTCGTCGGCGCTGGCCGGGTCGGGAGCGACGGCCCAGAAGCTGGTGCGCCGCCTCTCCGACCTCGTGCTCTCGAGCGAGGCGGCCGGGCTGCGCCCACCGGAGCAGGCACGCCTCGCCACCGCCGCCGGCCGGGCCCTCGACGACCAGCTCGCCACCTTCGGGGTCTCTGGCGACCAGAGCCTGACCCTGACCTCCCGCAAGGCCCGCATCCCGGTCACCATCGACTCGGCCGCCACCTTCCCGGTCTCGGCCGTGCTCACGCTCTCCAGCGACAAGCTCATCTTCACCAACGGCCAGACCCGCATCTCCCAGCCCGTCGACCTCGACCACTCGACCAACGTCGTCTACGTGGACGTGCGGACGCGCGTCTCCGGCGAGTTCAAGGTCGAGGTCGAGGTCCGCTCCCCCACCGGTGGGCTCGTGCTCACCGACGGCGTCCTGAGCGTGCGGTCGACGGCGACGTCGGTGGTCGGCGTCCTGCTCACGCTGGGAGCGATCGCCGTGCTCGTCGGCTGGTGGGTACGCACGGGGGTACGCAGGCGAGCTGCCCGGCGAACCGCCCCGGACGGTCCCGAGGCGCAGCCGTGACCGATCGCGGTGCCTCCGGCGTGGCGGTCGGGCCGTCCCGAGCCCGTCCGCGGGTGCCCCGCTCCTTCGGCGGCAGCATCGCCGGGGCGACGACCGGCATGGCGGTCGGCACGGCGCTGTCGCGGGTCACCGGAGTGGCGCGCCTGATGGCCGTCACGGTCGCCCTCGGCGGGGCCGGCTTCGCGGACGCCTACAACCTCGCCAACACCACGCCCAACATCATCCACGACATCGTGCTCGGCGGGGTCCTCGCCGCGACGTTCGTCCCGGTGTTCGTCGACCGGCTCACCACCCGCGACCCCGACGAGGCCTGGCGGGCCATCTCGGCCGTGGCCACCGCCACCGTGGTGCTGCTGGCCGTCGCCACCGTCGCGTTCTTCGTGCTCACCCCCGAGATCGTCCGCCTCTACACGGTCGCCAACTCGAGCCCGGACGTCCGCTCCCAGCAGCAGGTGGCCACCGAGCTGCTGCGGTGGTTCGTCCCCCAGCTGGCCGGCTACGGCCTGCTCTCGCTCTTCACGGCACTGCTGAACGCCCGCGAGCGGTTCGCCGCGCCGATGTTCGTCCCCATCGTCAACAACGTGCTCGCCATCGGCGTCCTGCTGTGGTTCCACGCCGTCGTGCCCCACCCGACGCTGGCGAGCGTGGCGGCGCACCACGGTGCCCTGGTCCTCCTCGGCATCGGGACCACGGCCGGTGTCCTGCTGCAGGCGGCGTTCCTCGCGCCGTCGCTGCGGGCAGCCGGCCTGCACGTCCGCTTCCACTGGGAGCCGGGCAACGAGGCGCTCCGCACGGTGGTCCGCCTGGCGAGCTGGACCTTCGCCCTGGTTGTCGCCAACCAGCTCGTGCTGGTGCTGGTCCTCGCCCTGGCGGACGGCATCAAGACGCCCGGGGCCGTGTCCGCCTACACCTACGCCTACACGTTCTTCCAGCTCCCCTTCGGCGTGGTTGCCATCTCGGTGATGAGCGCGGTGACGCCGGGACTGGCGGCACGTTGGGCGGTCGGCGACGTCGTCGCCTTCCGACGCCGCTTCGCGCAGGGGATGCGGGGGATGCTCGCCGTCATCGTGCCGGCCACGGTGGCCATGGTCGTGCTGTCGCACCCGCTCGTCGACCTGCTCCTCGCCCACGGGGCGGAGACCCCGGCGGCGGCCAGCCTGACCGGCGCCACCCTCGCCCTCTTCTCGCTCGGGCTCCCCGGCTACAGCCTGTTCTTCTACCTCGTACGCGCCCTCCAGGCGATGCAGGACACGCGCACCGCCTTCCTCCTCTACCTCGTCGAGAACGTCGTCGCCGTCGCCGTCGCCCTCGCGCTCGTCGGTCCGCTCGGGGTGCGAGGGCTCGCCCTGTCGCTCACCGTCGGCTACTCGGTCGCCACCCTCGCCGCCCTCGAGGTCATGCACCGACGCATCGACGGCCTCGGGGGCCGGGCGGTCACCCGCCCCCTGCGCCGGGTCGCGCTCGCCACCGCCGCCATGGGCGTCGTGATGGTGCTGGCCTCGGGGGTGAGCGGGGGCCGATCGGATGCCAGCCTCGTCCTCCGCGTCCTCCTCGCGCTCGTCGCCGGCGGCGTCGTCTACCTGGCCACCGCCGCACTGCTCGGCGCACGCGAGGCCCGGCGAGGCCCTCCGGCGCACACGCCCGACGGCGGGCCGGCCGCACCGGCCGTGGAGCCCCGGACGGTCCTCGTCCAGCCACCCGGCTCGGAGACCCACCCGTCGCGCTGGCACCCCTCGGCGGGGAGGGCGAGGTCCGGCCAGCCCGGTGCGCCGCCGGGCTCCGACGCGGATCCGGCCGCACCGCGCCCTGGCACCGGTGTCCGCTGGAGCGGTCAGCGACCCAAGGCGCGACGGCCGACGGACGGCCCGTTCCGTGACAGACTCGACCCGCCGGGGGCAGGCACCGGCCGCCACCTGCGGCCCGTAGGCGATCGACCGGACGAGGAGGGACCCGATGAGCCGGGTACAGGTGGTCACCGATAGCGCCAGCGACCTGAGCCCCGAGCTGGCCCGCGAGCACGGGGTCGTCGTCGTGCCGCTCACGATCCGCTTCGGCTCGGAGGAGCTGAGCAGCTGGCCCGGGCTCCCGGCCGCCGAGTTCTGGGCCCGCTGCAAGGCGAGCCCCGACCTCCCCGAGACGGCGGCTCCCTCCCCGGGAGCGTTCGCCGAGGCCTACCGCAAGGCGGCGGAGGACGGGTGCGACGGGGTCGTGTGCGTCACGATCTCCTCCGACATGTCGGCGACCTTCCAGGCCGCCCAGGCCGGCGCCCAGGACAGCCCCATCCCCGTCCGCGTCGTCGACTCGCGTTCGGTCACCATGGGCGAGGGCCTGACCGTGCTCGAGGCTGCGGAGGCGGCAGCGACCGGGGCCGACCTCGACGCCGTCGCCGGCCGCGCCGAGGGGTGCGTCCCCCGCGTGCAGGTCCTCGGTGTCGTCGACACCCTCGAGCACCTCGAGAAGGGCGGCCGCATCGGCGGAGCCCGGGCGCTCCTCGGCTCGCTCCTGTCCATCAAGCCGGTCATCCAGGTCCGTGACGGGGTCGTCGGCGAGGAGTCGAAGCAGCGGACGCGGGCCCGCTCGCTCCGCTACCTCGCAGACAAGGTGCACGCCACCACCGACCTCGAGCGCCTGGCCGTGCTGGACGGGGCCGCCGAGGACCTCGACGTCTTCCTCGCCATGCTCGGCGAGGCCGTCCCCGTCCCGCCCACCGTGGTCGACCTCGGGCCGGTGGTCGGCACGCACACCGGGCCGGGCACGATCGGCGTGTGCATGCTGCGACGCGGCTGACCAGGTCGGCGGGTGCGCCGGCTAGCCTGACCGCATGAGCGACGATCTCGACGGCTCCCCGGCGGAGCCTCCGACCGCCCCTCCCCCGTCTGCCGGCGCCTCCGGCACGACCGGCACGACCGCCGCACCTCCCGTGCCCGGCTCCCCCGACTTGGCGTCGCGGGCGGCCGACACGGTGGAGTCGGTGGTCGCGCTCGTGCGGGACCGCACCGTGCGACCGGTGACCCTGGCGGCCCGGGCGGTCGTCTTCGGGGTGGTGGTGGCAGCAGGGTCCCTGGTCCTCACCGTCCTCCTGTCGGTCGCGCTGGTGCGGATCCTGACCGTCTACGCCTTCTCCGGACGGGTGTGGGCCTCGGACCTCCTCGTCGGGGCCGTCTTCGTGGGAGCTGGCCTCGCCGCCTGGGCGCGGCGGACGCCGCGGCGGGCCGCGGGGGCCTCGCGATGAGCGAGCACCGACACCTCGTCGTCGTCGGGTCGGGCCCCGCGGGCCTGACGGCGGCCATCTACACGGCACGCGCCCAGCTCGAGCCGCTCGTGATCGAGGGCGAGCCGTCCTCGACCAGCGACCAGCCCGGCGGGCAGCTGATGCTCACCACGGAGGTCGAGAACTTCCCCGGGTTCGTCGACGGGGTGATGGGTCCCGAGCTGATGGCCGCCTTCCGGGGCCAGGCGCAACGCTTCGGCGCAGAGCTGCGGACCGCCAAGGTCACCAAGGTCGACTTCGCGGAACGACCCTTCCGGCTGTGGGTGGCCGGCGACCACGCCGGCGAGCCGGACGTGACCGCCGATGCCGTCATCGTCGCCACGGGAGCGCAGTCGATCATGCTCGGCCTGCCCAACGAGGCGCGCCTCCTGGGCTACGGGGTCTCCACGTGCGCCACGTGCGACGGCTTCTTCTTCAGGGGCAAGGACATCGCGGTGGTGGGCGGGGGCGACTCGGCCCTCGAGGAGGCGCTCTTCCTGACCAAGTTCGCCGACTCGGTCACCGTCGTCCACCGGCGCGGCGAGCTGCGCGCCTCGAAGGTCATGCAGCAGCGTGCCTTCGCCAACCCCAAGATCACCTTCCGGTGGAACGCCGTCGTCGTGGACGTCGAGGGGGACACGGCCGTGAGCGGCGTGACGGTCCGCGACGTCACCACCGGCGAGGAGACCTCGCTCCCGCTGAGCGGGCTGTTCGTCGCCATCGGCCACTCGCCCAACACCGCGATCTTCGCCGGCCAGGTCGAGCTGCGCGACAACGGCTACGTGCGGACCTTCGACGGCACGCGAACGAGCGTCGAAGGCGTCTTCGCCTGCGGTGACGTGCAGGACGACGCCTACCGCCAGGCGATCACCGCGGCCGGGTCGGGCTGCATGGCGGCGCTCGACGCCGAGCGGTGGCTCGAGGCCGGCCACAAGGGCGCCTGACGAGGGAGCGCGGACGGTGCCTCGGCACGGGCACGGCGGTGGCTCTCGAGGACCAGCGCGGGCGCTCCCCCCGGCTGGGAGCGGGAATGGAGCACCGACCGACCGGGTTGACCACTCGGAGCCCGGGCGGCGACGGACCGGAGCGGCTGCAAAGGAGCGCCAAGCGATGAGCCAGACGATCACGACCCTGAGCGACGCTAGCTTTGACGAGCATGTCAAGGCGTCCGACGTCCCCGTGCTGGTGGACTTCTGGGCCGAGTGGTGTGGCCCGTGCAAGATGATCGCGCCGATCCTCGAGGAGATCGCCGAGGAGCAGGCCGGCAAGCTGCAGGTGGCCAAGCTCAACATCGACGACAACCTCGACGTCACGCGGCGCTTCGAGGTCATGAGCATCCCGACGCTCATCCTCTTCAAGGAGGGCGAGCCCGTCGCCCGACTGGTCGGCGCCAAGGGCAAGGGCCACCTCCTCCAGGAGCTCGCTCCGCACCTGTGAGCGCGCCGGGCCGGCAGGAAGCCGGCCCGAGGGGACGGGTCGGCGGGCGACGCCCGTGACCGACGAGGTCCACCTGGCCCCCGGCGACACCGGACCGGCGGTGGCCGACGTCCAGCGGCGACTGGCCGCCCTTGGTGTCTCCACCGGTCCCGACCAGCCCGGCCGGTACGACGACGGCACGAGGACGGCCGTCGAGGCCTTCCAGCACCGGCGCGGCCTCCGAGTCGACGGGGTGTGCGGACCGCAGACGTGGTCCGCCCTGGTCGAGGCCGGCTGGTCGCTCGGTGACCGGCTCCTCTACCGCCGGACGCCGATGCTCCGCGGCGACGACGTGGCCGAGCTCCAGCAGCGGCTCAGCGCCCTCGGCTTCGAGACGGGTCGCGTGGACGGCATCTTCGGTGACCTGACACTGGCCGGCCTGGCCGAGTTCCAGCGAAACGTCGGCCTCGTCGACGACGGTGTCGCGGGACGCTCCACGATCACCGAGCTGGTGCGGTTCGGAAGCCGTCACGGCGGCTCCGAGCTGGTCACCGCCGTGCGCGACCGCGAGCAGCTCCGTCGGGCCCCCCGCACGCTCGCCGGGCGACGCCTGGCCATCGGCGAGGAGGGAGGGCTCGGTGCGGCGCTCGCCGCCCTGCGCCGCATCCTCAGCCGAGAACGCGCCGTCGTCGTCGCGCTGCACCACCCCGACGAGTCGCGCCAGGCCGCCGAGGCGAACGCGGCCGACGCCGAGGTGTACCTGTGCCTCCGCCTCGACCCGACGGGGGAGCGCTGCACCAGCTCCTACTACGCCGGCTTCCGGTACACGTCCCCGGGCGGACGCAAGCTCGCAGAGCTCATCCAGGCGACCGTCCCCACCGCCCTCGCGCTCGCCGACGGCGGCGCCCACGGGATGTCCCTACCGGTGCTGCGTGAGACCCGCATGCCCGCCGTCATCTGCGAGGTCGGTCCCGCCTCGGTCGTCGTCGAGCACGCCCCCCTGCTCGCCCAGGCCATCGCTGACGCCCTGGTTGCCTGGGTGCGGACGACGTGGGAGTGACGGGTGGGAACCACGTCGACGAGCGCCCGGCACGGGCCACCGCCCGACGTCGACCCTCAGGTCGAGGTCGAGGGGCGCCGCTCGTCCACAAGCTCATGCACAGGTTGTGGACGAACGTCTAGTGACGGTTGAGGGAACGGAATACCACGATCCGTAGTATTTATGCCGATAACTCCCAGTTCGAGGGAACTTGCACCACTCACAGTGATATCTCTTCGGCAGACCCGCTCAGCTCCTGTGGACCGACCATCAGGCGGTAGATCCGTTCGAGGTCCTCGAGCGTGGCGAACTCGACGACCACTCTCCCGCGCTTTGCCGTCAGGTCGACCGTCACCCGGGTGTTGAGATGGGTCGACAGGAGCTCCTCGAGCTCGAGGATGCCGGGGGGCGGCAGCTGGCGGGGCGATCGATCGACGAGCGCGGGCGACGGGGCGTCCGACCCGGGGACGGCGTGGGGCATCGCGCCGTCGCCGCCCGCGTCGCCCGCCACCCGTGCCCGGACCTGCTCCTCGACCTCGCGGACGGTCAGCTCCTCGGCCACCACGAGCTTTGCCAGCGCCTCCTGGAAGGAGCGGTCGGGGGTCCCGAGGATGGCTCGGGCGTGCCCGGCGGTGAGCTGCCCGTCGGCGAGCAACCGCTGGACCGCCGCCGGAAGCTGCAGCAGACGGAGGGTGTTGGAGACAGCGGCCCGGCTCCTGCCGACCCGGGTCGCGACCTGCTCGTGGGTGTACCCGAACTCCTCGATGAGCTGTTGGTACGCCGCCGCCTCCTCGAGGGCGTTCAGGTCCTGTCGATGGAGGTTCTCGACGAGGGCCTGCTCGAGGCTCGCCACGTCGGTACTGGTCTGCACCAGGACGGGGAGCGTCTGCAGCCCGGCGCGGCGCGCCGCCCGCCACCGGCGCTCTCCGGCGATCAGCTCGTACTCGTCCGGACGTGACGGCTCCGGCACCCGGACGAGCACCGGCTGGAGCACGCCCAGCTCCTTGATGGAGGCGGCCAGCGCGGCCAGCGACTCCTCGTGGAAGTGGGAACGGGGCTGGAGGGGGTTGGGCGAGATGCTGGCGATCGGGACCTCGCGCAAGATCGACGTCCGCTCCCCCATCGCCTCGGTCGGGATGAGCGCTCCGAGACCGCGGCCGAGTCCGCTACGCCGTGCCACCACTGACCTCCTTTGCCAGCTCGCGATAGGCGATCGCACCCCGAGAGCTCGGGTCGAACGCGGTGATCGGCTGACCGAACGACGGTGCCTCCGACAGCCGCACGGTCCGAGGGATCACGTTCCGGCACACCTTCGCGCCGAAGTGCTGGCGGACCTCGGTGGCCACCTCGTCGGCCAGCTTGGTCCGCGCGTCGTACATGGTGAGGACGATGACGGACACCTCGAGGCGGGGGTTGAGGTTCGACGCCACGAGGTGCACGTTGCGGGTGAGCTGGCTCAAGCCCTCGAGGGCGTAGTACTCGCACTGGATCGGGACGAGCACCTCCTGCGCCGCCGCCAGGGCGTTCACGGTGATCAGCCCGAGGGACGGCGGGCAGTCGATCAGCACGTAGTCGAAGTCGTCGATCACCGCCTCGAGCGCACGACGGAGCTTGAGCTCGCGGCTGAACGCCGGCACCAGCTCGATCTCGGCACCAGCGAGGTCGATGGTGGCCGGCGCCACGAAGAGGTTCTTCAAGCTCGTCGGCTCGATGCAGTCCTCGAGCGAGCTCTCACGCATGATGACGTCGTACATGGACAGCTCGAAGTTGCGGGCGTCGATGCCCAGCCCCGTGGTGGCGTTGCCCTGCGGGTCGAGGTCGATCACCAGCACCCGGTAGCCGAGCTCGGCCAGGGCTGCACCCAGGTTGACCGAGGTCGTCGTCTTTCCCACCCCGCCCTTCTGGTTGGCGACGGCGAGCACGCGGGGAAGGGGTCGCACGACCGGAGACGAGGGCACGGCCTCGGCATCGTCAGCCGGGTCACGCTCGTCGGGCGGTGCCGGCACCTGTCCGGCGCCACCGTCCGGCGGCGAGCTGGCGTCGTCGTCGGACCCGGCGGCGAGCACTCTCTCGCCGTCGCGCTCGCCGACTTCCGCAGCGGTGCGCTCCTCGGCTAGCTCGGCCGCCTCGGCGGCCTCGCTCCACGGCACGCCGTCGGCCGGGCTCGTCACGTCGACGCCGTCGGCTGTGGCCTCCCCCGCGCCGGTCTCCGGTGCTCCGGCCTCCGGTGCCGTGATCACGGTGAAGGCCGGGGGAGGGCTGAACGGAGCGGGGGAGAGGCCGCCTTCCGCTTCCTCGTCGACGGCTCCGACGGTCCGGGACGACTTCGGGGAACGGTCGTCACCACGTCCCTTCCAACGACCGCGCATGCACAGCTCCTTCGAGTGCGGGAACGGGCTCATCCTTACCGGCACGGCGCCGCCGGTCAAGCACCAGCCAGAGGTTGTTCCACGTGGAACGGCCGGCTGGCGCCGCCCCGAACTGCCGACGGCCACGTCGTGCCCGCACGCGGGCGTCGCGGTGCCCGGTCCTGTGGTTCGGTGCCATCTCCGCTCCACGGTAGCCGAACCAGCACCCGCAGCAGCGCGCACCGAGCGCCGTCGCGACGGCACCCCCGTCGGCGCCCCGATGTCCTCCGTTGACCGGTCTCCTCGCCTGCGTCACCACGGTCGTCACCCCGGCCGTCTCCTCGGTCGAGCCGGCAGCTCACTACCCATCGGCCGCTCGTCCCCGGTCCGTCCGGGTGCGGACGACGAGGCCTCCCTGTGGGTTGCCAGGGGGTGCGCATCGGGTCGTCGCAACGAGGTCACGGACGGGGTGGTACGCCTGTGCGCGCGCCCGCTCTCGACGTTCCACGTGGAACCAGCTTCCGGGTCTCGTCGAGGCCCGTTGACGAACGCCGTCAGAACAGTGGCCGCTTCGCCGGGACGCCGGTACGGCGCGGGTACCGCTCGGAGCTCGGCTGCTGCTGGACGAGCACCTGGTACCCGAATCGTCCGTCGACCCGCACCGTGTGCAGCGGCTCGAGCCCGACGCGGGCACAGCCCTCGGTGGGCCACCGTTCCCCGCCCCCGGCGGTCGGCGGCTCCGACACGACGAGCAGGCCGCCGAGTCGGAGGAGCGGCGCCGCGCACTCGGCCGTCACGGCCGGCTTGCCGAAGGAACGGGCCGTCACGACGTCGCACGTACTGCGCCAGGCGGCGTCGTGCCCGACCACTTCGGCACGTTCCTGCAGCACGACGACCCGGTCGGCGGCGCCGGCGGTCTCGACGCACCGGCGGAGGAACGCGGCACGTCGTTCCTGGGCCTCGACGAGCGCGAACCGGCACTCCGGCCACAGCTCGACGAGCACCAGGGCCGGGAGCCCCCCTCCCGACCCGAGGTCGGCGGCGACGGCCGGGGGGTCGCCTCGGAGACGGGCGACCACGGCGGCGAACCCGAGGCTGTGGGCGAGCTGGTCGCCGAGTGCGGCGTCGCCGACGAAACCGGCCCGCCGGCCCGCTTCGAGCGCCTCCTGAAGTGCGGGCGGGGCCTGCCAGCCCGTGGTGCCGGCGAGCTCGTCCGGCCCACCCGTGGGGGCGGACACCGCTGTCGTCAGTGCACGGGCTCGATGACGATGTACCGACCGGGCTCGACGCCCTCCGACCGGGTCCTCACACCGTCGAGGCTGTTCACCGTGTCGTGGACGACCTTGCGATCGGCGGCGTTCATCGGCTCGAGCGCTCGTTCCTCGCCCGAGGCCACGACCTCCTCCACGATGCCGGTGGTGAACCGCTGGAGGGCGGCCGTCCGCTTCTCGCGGTACCCGGCGATGTCGACGAGGATCCGGTCTGTACGCGCCTCGGACTGTCGCTGCACGAACGTGCGGGTGAGGTCCTGGATGGCGGCCAGGGTGGCGCCCCGGGGACCGACCAGCAGACCGAGGTGCTCGCCGTGCGCCCGGACCTCGACCGTCTCGTCGTCGAGCACGTGCACGTCGAGCGAGGCCTCGTACCCGAAGGCGTCGAGCAGCCCGCCCAGGAACGTCCGGGCAGCGTCTCCCTGCTGCTCGAGGGTCAACGATGCTTCTGTCATCTCTCCACCCTTCTGTGGTCGTGGGGGGCCGGCCGCGGCGATCTCGGTCGTCGACGGCGAGGTCGTGCCGACGGTCGCCCGCTCGCGGCGGGCCTGACGCGCACGTCCGTTCGCCGGGGCGCGCCGGCCCGACGACGGTCGTTCACGCTCGTCGGCCTCGGCCGCCGGCTCCGTGCCACCCGCCCCACCGGGCTCGCCCGACCTGCCCGGCGCCGTCGTCGTCGCCCCGCGCTGCTCTCCGCCGCCGCTCGGCCGGCGCTCGCTCCGCCTGCGGCCGCCGCGCTCGCGGCGCTGCCCGGCACCCCGCTTCGGTGGGGGAGCCGTCGGGCGTACCCGGGCCTGCACCCGCGCCTCGCCGCGCATCCGGCCGAACAGTCCCGGGCGCGGCTCACTGAGGACCACGAACTCGGCGTCGTCCTCGGCCACACCGAGGAGGTCGAGCACCGCCTCCTTGGCCTCCGCCAGCGACCGACCACTCGCTTCGACCCACTCCACTGGCTATCGCGTCCTTCGCTCTCGCTTGTCCTTGGCGCGCGGGTGCGCCGTTCCCGCCGGCTTCGCTGGCTGTCCGCCCTTCGGCGGTTGGCCCGACGTCCGTCCCCGGGCCTTCGGGGTGGCTCCCCGCGGTGCGGCGCCGGCGCCCCGCTCCGGCCTCGCCGGTGGCTTCGTGCCGCTCGCCGGTGGCTTCGTGCCGCCGGAGCCGTTGGCACCGCTCGGCTTTCCCTTGCCTTCCGGCCGGGTCGGCGGGCGGCGCTTCGGCTCGGCCTCGGTCGTCGGCACGATGGCCGCTGCGGCAGGGATGGTCGCCGCCGACGGTGCCCCCGGGATCACGCCGCGTCGGTAGAGGATCTCCTGGGTCAGGATCCGCACTGCGCTCGAGAACACGAAATAGACGTTGATAATCGCAGCGATATTGATGTAAATGAACCCAAAGATCAGTGGCATGTACTTCTGCAATGCAGCTGCCTGAGGGTTGGCTTGGGCCGCCTGGGGGTTCCGAGAGTTCATCCGCGACATCTGCAGGTACTGGAGCCCGACCGACGCCAGCACGAGCACGAGGTACGGGATGGCCATGAAGACCGAGCTGTGGTGCCCGAATAGCGTCTTCGCCCAGTCCATCCCGAAGGCGTTCAGATGACCGTGAGCTGCGACGATGTCCTTGTACATCGTGGAGGTCGAGCTCAGGTACCGGGGCGCGGCGATCACCTTCGCCGGAATGTGGACGAGCTGCCCGTTGATCGTCTCGTGCGTGACGGTCACGGTGTTGGTGATCCCTCGGATCACCTCGTAGAGGACGATGAAGGCCGGCATCTGCAGCAGCATCGGGAGGCAGCCCGACGCGGGGTTCACACTGTGCTCCCGGTACAGCTTCATCATCTCTTCATTGAGCTGTACACGGTTCTCGGCGCCCTTGTACTTCTGCTGCAGCTTCTTCATCTCGGGGCCGAGCGCCTGCATGGCCGCCATGTTCTTGGTCCCCTTCACCGTCAGCGGGGTGAGGACGGCCATGATCACGAGGGTGAGCAAGGCGACGTCGATGGGGTAGTTGGGGATCAGCGAGTAGAAGAACGCCAGGACGTCGGCGACAAAGCGCAGGAACGGCTGGAAGATCCGGCCGATGTCACGGAAGAGCGAGCTCACCGGGGGCTCCGATCAGGAACGGGGTCGAACCCGTGGCCACCCCACGGGTGGCACCTGGCGATCCGGCGGGCGGCCAGCCACCCGCCCGAGGCGAGGCCGTGGCGCTCGATGGCCTCGACGGCGTAGCTCGAGCAGGTGGGGAGGTACCGACAGCTCGTCGGGCGCCCGTGCCGGGCGAGCTGGTAGAGCCTGATCGCCCCCAACGCCACGCGAGCGAGGCCCCGGCGCTCTCCCGGTCCGGCGTCGCCCACCGGCGTGTCCCGGTGGGTCAGGGTGGCGTCCATCCTCGTCACCGCGACGACCCACCCGGGGTGGTCCCGACCGCACGGTCGACCGCCTGCTCGACCGAGCGCACGAGCACGTCGAAGGGCACCGTACGGGCCTCGGGACGAGCTCCCACCAGGTAGGAGCCGGGTCGAAGTGGCAGGTCACGCCGGTTGAGCACGGCGCGCAGGCGCCGCCGCACGCGGTTGCGCTCGACGGCGCCGCCGACCGAGCGCCCCACGGCGTAGGAGACGAGCACGTCCGGGGCTCCGTCCTCGTGCTCCACGTACCGAACCGTCACCGGACCTGACCTTCCTCGCCGCCTCGTGCGCCGGAGCGCTTCGAACGTCCGCCGCGACGTCACCGGCCCCGTGGGGCGACTGTCCGACGCGCCCACGCGCCGCTCATGCCGAGAGCCGCTGACGACCCTTCAGGCGACGAGCCCGGATGATGGCACGACCTGATCTCGTCGACATCCGCTTGCGGAAGCCGTGCGTCTTGGCACGCTTGCGCACGTTGGGCTGGTAGGTCCGCTTCACCGTTCTCGATCGTCCTTCCTCGGCCGCCGGCGACGTCCACGGCGGCCGACGGAACCTGCTCGTGCCACCACGGTCCCACCGGGGCCCGCCGACCTGCGCTGCGCGACAGGCCGGCCGCCTCGTGACGGCGCGAGCGACCATGTTAGGCGAGATCGTCCCGGGGTACCTAGTCGACCCCTGCTCGGCGGCCGGCCGCGTCCCCCGGCGCCACCCCTGGGGCGGGGTGTACCGTGCGAGGGCCGACTCCGGTCGACCGCTCCGGTCCTCCGATCGGCGGCGGGCGGCCGTAGCAAGGGAGGATCCGGGCCCATGCGCTCGCCGACGATCGAGCGTCCGACCACGACGAACCAGGTGCCATCCGATCGTGCCCGCCGCTAGACCCCATCTTCTCCACGGATCGTCCACAGCTGTGGACGTCCCTGTGGAACAACCGAGCGCAGCAGGCGCGGAGGTCCACGTGAACGACACCGAGGGGCTGTGGAAGCTGTGCGTCGAGGCGCTGCGCGAACAGGTGTCGGAGTCGAGCTGGCAGGCCTACCTGTCGGGCATCTCGCCGACGTCCTTCGGTGAGACCGAGCTGGTCCTCGGCGTCCCCAACTCGCTGGTCCGAGAACGCGTCGAGTCGCGCTTCCTCGGGCTCATCCAGGACACGGTCACCGCCACGGTGGGCCGGGCCGTCGACGTCCGGCTCGACGTCCTCCCCGTCGAGCTCGCCCCTGAGGCCCCCGTGGTCGACCCGCCGGTGGCTCCGTCGCCCACGGACCACTCGGACCGGACCGGCAGCGGCCCCGGTGGGGCCCGGCGCGCCCTCCCCGGGGCAGGCTCGAGCACCTCGGCCCTCGACGGGCGCTACACCTTCGACACCTTCGTGATCGCCTCGTCGAACCGCTTCGCCCACGCCGCCGCCCAGTCGGTCGCCGAGGCCCCGGCCCGGTCGTACAACCCGCTGTTCATCTACGGCGACGCGGGGCTGGGCAAGACCCACCTCCTCCACGCCATCGGCAACTACGTCGAGGAGATCTTCTCCGGCCGCCACGTGCGCTACGTCTCCACCGAGACGTTCATGAACGAGTTCGTCGACGCCATCCGGACCAACGCGACCACGGCGTTCAAGCGCCGCTATCGCGAGTGCGACGTCCTGCTCATCGACGACGTCCAGTTCATGGAGGGCAAGGAGTCCCTCCAGGAGGAGTTCTTCCACACCTT
>CAZSYT010000006.1:49735-66270 GCA_964610905.1 uncultured Acidimicrobiaceae bacterium | reverse complement strand
ACCGGGGGGTGGCTGCGGCGACGTCGTCTCCCCTCGGGACGCGGTCGCCGCCTCCCAGAGCGTGTGAGGAGGGGTCCTCGTGGGACGCTACCGGGCGCCGTCTCAGGCGGCCCGCACCGCCTGGAGGAGGCCGACCCGGTCGTCGCCGGTGCGTGCCATCCCCGGCAGGGCTTGCCACGCTGCCGGCCCCACTGCGACGTAGCGGGCAGGACCGGCCGGGAGCTGGGCGGCCAGGGGCTGGTCGGGATCGCAGGTGACCGGCGTCACCTCGGGCCGGAGCGCTGCCGGCGGCGGAACGGGCAGCGTGGCGGCGGCCGAGCTCACGAGGGCCCCGACCGCTCCGACCCCGCCGGCGGCGGCGGGCGCGGCGACCACCAGGCGGACCGCTTCGCCGACCCGGAACCCAGCCAAGTAGTTGGCCACGGCACGACGGGCGTCGGCATCGCCGCCACCCTCGGCGCACACGACGAGGCCGGTGACGGGTCCGTCGACCGGTGGCCGGGCTCGGAAGACGGTCTGGAACGTGTCGAAGTCCCGGTGGAGGTCGCCCTGGTCGAGCGCCTGGCTGGACAGGACGACCCCGAGCTGGGCCAGGGTGTCGGAGAGGAACGAGGGCGAGATGACCCGCGTCTCGCTGGTCACGACGCCGAGGCCGACCTCGCCCAACAGCTCACGGAACGTGGTGGGGGTGAACAGGTGGATGTGGGTGCGGTCGAGCAGGCCCTCGTCCTCGTAGGTGAAGCGGCCGACGAGCAGCTGGGCGAGGACCGACCAGTGGGCGACGTTGGGCACCGAGACCACCACCTCGCCGGCCGGGGCGAGCGACGGCACCAGTGCCCGGAGCAGCCGGGCCGGGTCGCGCAAGTGCTCGACCACGTCGCCCATCGCCACGAGGTCGAAGCGGCCGGCGTCCTCGGGCAACGCGTCGAGCTCGTCGAGGTCGAGCTCGAGGACCCGATCGAGGTGCGCACGTGCCAGCTCGGCAGCCCGGTGGTCACGCTCGATGCCCCACACCTCGCAGTCGGGGCGGCTCTGCTTCCAGCGGCCGCCCAGGGCGCCCGCTCCGCAGCCGATGTCGAGGATCCTCCGGTGCCCCGTCTCGAGGAGGGCCTCGAGATAGGGGTTTGCGTGGTTGTAGTAGCCACCGCTCTCGTAGCGGGCAGAGCGACCATCCGGCTCGTCGGCAACCGCCGGAGGCGTCGCAGCGGACCCCGCCGGCGTGGGCGCCGGCGTGGGCGTGGGCGCGAGGCCCGTGGGGGACAGGTCGATCATGGTCGCTCGCTCCTTGCAGGGGAACCCGCGGGCTCGTTCGTCATCTTCGTCATCGGCACCTGGTCACCGTGCTTGAGCCTGCACGGCAAGCTGCAGCTCCCGGCTGCGGCGTGGGTCGCCGGGCCCGAGCGGGCCGCGTACGCAGGCGGGACGGGGCACGGGCGGGGGGGTTCCCCCGCTGACCGTGCCGAGGAGGACGGCCGGACCCACGGTCGCCGACCCGCCCCGACCCGGCCCGACCCGAGGCGCCGCGCCCAGTGCTCGACGCACGGTCGACCGCAGGGCCGGGCGGCCCGGCTGACGGCGGTGCGACGACGGGCCAGAGGCCGACGGCGAGCCCGTTGGACCTGGCTGGAAGGACGGTCAGGGCCGTGGCGGGACGCGCACGGCGGGCACCAGGGGGGCGACGGTGCGCCAGCCCAGGCAGCCGCGCCACACGCCGATGCCGTAGGCGAGGTCGTCGGCCACGGCGAAGGCCGTCCAGCGCACCGGGTCGAGCGCGGGTCGGCGCTGCCGCCACTCGACGAGCGCGGGCAGGGCGAGCAGGGCGAGCGCGGTGGCTCGGCGGCGACGGCGGCCGAAGAGGGCGGTGGCGAGGACGAGCGGGCCGGCACCGATGGTCGCCGCCCGGGCGAGCCCGACCGCCGTCCATGCGGAGGTCGAGAGCGACCACCTCACCGCCAGGTCCGACCCGAGGCCGAGGGCGCGAGCGCGGGCGATCGCCCGTGCCACCGAGAGGGCCTGCGCCACCACGGCGCTGCCCGGTCGGCCGGTGAGCGCGGCGACCACCGCCGCCGTCGGCACCGGCGCGACCTCGACGAGCGGGAGGAGCCCAGGATGGCGCCGGGCGAGCGGCGCCGCCGAGGTGCCGTAACGGGCACGCCGGCGCAGGAGCGCCCAGGCAGACGACGGCTCGTGATGGTGCACGACGACCCCGGGCACGTAGCGGACGTCCCACCCGGCGGCGACCAGGCGCCAGACGAGGTCGACGTCCTCGCCGACGCGCAGCGCGGCGTCGAACCCGCCTCCGAGGGCCGCCGTCCGGACCACGAGCGCGGCGGTGGGCACGTAGCGGACACGCTCGTTCGGGCCCACCCGCCCCTCGCGACCACCGAGGTCGAGGGGCGAGCGCGCCGCGCCGTAGCGGGCGACGGTACCGGTCGTCCCGGTCGGGGCCGGTTGCACCCGTGGGGCGACGGCACCCACGCACGGGTCGGCGAAGAGCCACGTGAGCCCCTCGAGCCATCGCGGCCCGACCATGCAGTCGCTGTCGACGAAGGCCACGAGCTCCGTCTCGACGTGGGCGAGGCCGTCGTTGCGCGCCGCCGCGGGCCCGCCGGGCTCGCCGCGGACGACGAGCCGGGCGCCGTGGTCCCGGCACACGCCGGCGATGGCGTCGGGGTCCTCGGAGCCGTCGTCGACCACGACCACCGGCGCGGCGTCGCGGAGCGACGCAAGGCACCGCGACAGTAGGTCCGGCCGCCCTCGGACGGGCACGACGACGGTGACGGCCGGGCGGGGGTGCCCCGCCTCCTCGACGCCCCCCGCCGGGCGGGGGTGTGCCAGGCCTGCGGCGACGAGGCGCTCGGCCAGCGACGCCTCGGCGTCGTCGGCTGGTGGTCCTTCGACGAGGCTGCCGAGCGCCGTCGCACCGGCTCCGGTGAGGCGGAGCAGGCGCCCGGGGTGCCCGCCGAGGAGCGTCACCGGGCCGCCGGCCGGTCGCGGCCCGCCCACCACCCGGACCGACGGGTCGAGGACGAGCCGGAAGCCGAGCCGGCTCCGGCGACGGGGGTCGTGCCCCGGTGCCGGCCCCGCGCGCGGTGGCTCGCCTGCCGCGGACGGCCGGCTCACCGGGGGCGGTGAGCCGACGAGGCGCCGACCGGCCCCCGCGTCACAGCGAGAGGCCTCCGTCGACCGGGATGACGGCACCGGTCAGCGCCCCGGCGTCGGGCCCGGCCAGCCAGACCAGCGCGGCGGCCACCTCCTCGGGCGCCAGGAGGCGCCCGACCGGCTGCTGGGCGGCGAACGGCTCGCACCCCTCGAGCCCGTAGAGCCGGGCGCTCTCCTCGAGCATGGCCGTGGCCGTCGACCCGGGGCTGACCGCGTTGGCGGTCACCCCGGTCCCCCCGAGCTCGGCGGCCAGTCCCCGGACCAGCCCGGCGACGCCTGCCTTCGCAGCCCCGTAGGCGGCGAGGAGGGGCATGCCGCGGGTCGCCGCGGCCGACGCCACCGCCAGGTAGCGGCCGTGCCGGGGCTGCGGTCGGCGCAGGAGCGCCGGGACGCCGACCCGGGCGGCCACGATCGGACCGAGCAGGTCGACGTCGAGCACGGCCTCGAGCGCCGGCTGGGGCAGCTCCCAGAGGGGCACCCCACCGGCGATGACGCCGGCGACCGCCACGACGGCGTCGAGCCCGCCGAATTCCGCCTCGCACCGGCCGACGGCGGCGGCCATGGCCCGCTCGTCGGTGGCGTCGGCGACGATGCCGACGACCCGGTCGGACGTCTCGGCGACCAGTCGGTCGAGGTCGTCGGGCGTGGCCATGGCGTAGGGGAGCCGGGGGTCCGGCGAGGCGCGGTCAACAGCCACGACCTTCCATCCGGCTGCGTCGAGGGCGCGCACGGTCGCCGCACCGATGCCGCGGGCCGCCCCCGTCACCAGGGCCACCCTGGGGTTGGCTGCACCCGTCCCGGTCCCGCCCTGCGCCAGGTGCTCGGTCACGGCACACCTCCCGTTCCGCCGGTCTCCCGCCGGTCGTCGCTCCGCTCGGTCCCTGCCGGGAGGGCGAGGGCGGCGTCCACGTGCGAGACGAGGTCGGCCACGGCGTTCTCCAGCAACGCCCGTCCCTCCCTCGCGCCGGCCCTCGTCGGGTCGCCGAGCACGCCGGTGGGGCTGACGGCGCGCACGCCCTCGGACTGCAGGCGGGAGAGGAGGGTGCGGAGCGGCGCCGTCTCGCCGGCGACGGCGTGCTCCGCACGGACGAGGCCCGGGTCGAGCGCGGCGACGACCGAGGTCTCCGTGTGCCCGGCGTGGGCGTCGCCCCGCCACGGGGGGCTCCACGCCGTCACCCGTCTTCCCTCCCCCCGGAGCCGGTCCACGGCCCGGCCGACCGGCCCACGGTTTCCACCGTGGCACGACACGAGCACGACGGCGGCGACGTGCCGGCTCGCCGAGCGGACCAGCTCGACGAGGAGCAGCTCGGTGGCCTCCTGGCCGATCGAGAGCGTGCCGGGGAAGTCCTCGTGCTCCCCGCTCGACCCGAAGGGCACGGCCGGCGCCACGAGGACGGTGGCGTCCCCGTGTCCGGCGGACTGCGGCCGCCCTGCCACCAGCCCGGCGGCCCGCACGGCGATGGCGTGGGCGATGACGGTGTCGGTCCCGAGGGGCAGGTGGGGGCCGTGCTGCTCGGTGGCCCCGACGGGCACGAGCAGCACGGCGCCGCTCGCCACGGCGGCGACGTCCGTCCAGGCGAGCCGGGTGAGCTCGGTCATCCGGGCGGCCGTTCCGGCGAGCGCGACCCTGGTGCGGCACCGTGCCGGGCGAGGTAGGCGAGGAGCGCGTCAGCGGCCTCGGCCGCGTCGACCGGACCGACGACCTGCGGCGGCTCGCTGGACACGAGGACACCGGTCAGCCGGGCGACCCGGTCCCGTGGGTCGGCCTCGTCGGGCGCGGGCACGACGCGGGCGGGCGGGCGGAACGGCACCGGTGAGCCGGAGGTCACCGAGGGCGTGCCAGCGGCTCTCGGCGGTGCGGGGACGGCGACGACGGGGACGGCACGCCGCGCTGCGGCCACCACGGACGTGAGCGGCGCCCGGCGGAGCACGACCCCGGCACCCTCCACCGAGCAGACGGCGGGCGTGGGGATCCGCAGCTGCTCGCGCCACCCGCCGTCCAGCCGCCGCAGGCCCGTCAGGGCGTCCCCGTCGGCGTCGAGGCGGACGAGGCCGAGCGCCTGGGCGACGCCGAGCTCGTGGGCGAGGAAGGCGGGCAGCTCGCCGGTGCCGTGCTCGGGTGACCGGTCGCCGCACAGGACGAGGCGCACGTGCCCGAGGCCGGTGATCGCCGTGGCGAGGGACCGCGCGTCGTCACGCTGGTCGAGCACGAGCGCGGCGGTTTCGGAGGTCGGGCCCGCCGCGTCGGCTCCCCGGCCCGTGCCCGCTCGCCCCTCGACCCGGAGCACCTCGGCGCCGAGGGCGGTGAGCTCGCGCAGCACCGGGTCGACCTCGGGACCTGCCGCCGCCACGGCCACGACCCGGGCGTCCCACTGCTCGCCGAGCCGGAGCCCGAGCTCGAGCGCCGCCTCCTCGGCTGCGGGCACCACCCATGCGCCGGGGTCGTGCTCCACCTCTGCGGTGAGCGGGTCGACGTGCGGCCGGGGGTCGGTCGGCCTGACGCACACGACGACGACGGGCGCCGTGCCGTGCTCCGCCGCCGCGGCGGGCGCCCCGACGTCGGGACCGGGCCCGGGCGCGGCGCTCACCGGGGCCTCGTCATCCGTGGTGGAAGACGACGCCGTGGCCGCCGTCGGGGTAGGTCCAGGTGATGGCACCGGCCGAGTTGCACACCTGGTAGCAGGTGCCGCACTCGAAGCACTGCTCGTAGTTGAACAGGATGCCGCCGTCCGCCGTCGGCGCGAACAGGTCCGCCGGGCACGCCGAGACGCACGCCTTGGTCGAGCACGACCGGCAGACCGCCGAGTCGACCGTGATGTGCGCCCGGGTCCCCACACGGAACTCGACGGTCGACATGCGCTCCTCGAACGACTGCGCGGGGTAGACGGCGCCGCCGTGGCGCGAGCGGGCGGGTGCCCGGGGCGGACCGCCGGAGGTGGGCTCGGTGCTCACCCGAAGATCCTCGCGGCCCGCAGGGCGTCGGCGGCGAGCTGGCGGAGGGGGACCCCGTGGCGTGCCGCCGTCCGCCGCAGCACGCGCCAGCCGCCCGGCTTGGGCTCGGGGTTGGTGACGGTGAAGAGCTGCTCGACGAGGTCGCACACCATCGCCGGGTATCGCTGCTGCACCCGGTCGCTCAGGACGAGACCGGGCGCGCCCCGGAACCGCTTGTGGTCCGCCAGGACGAACTGGTCCTCGAGCGTCTTGCGGTAGGGGGCGAGACCGCTCGCCGAGCAGTCGCCGGCGGCCAGCGCCCGCGCCGCGACCTGCCCGGCCGCCCACCCCGACCCGATGGCGAAGTTGACGCCTTCGAGCCAGATGCCCGCGGCCAGCGTGAGCGCGGCGGCGTCCCCCGCGACGAGCAGGCCGTCCGTGGCCAGGACGGGCACCGTGTCGTAGCCCCCTTCGGGGATGAGGTGGGCCGAGTACTCGCGCAGCCGGGCGCCGCGCAGCAGTGGCTCGAGCGCCGGGTGGGCCTTGAGCTCGGCGATGACCGCCTCGGGGCGGGTGCCCGAGGCGGCGAGCTGGGGAAGCGACAGGACGGCGCCCACCGACACCGAGCCCGCGTTGGTGTAGAGGAAGCCGCCCCCGGCGATGCCGCCGGTCCCCCCGAGGATCTCGATGTCCACGCCCTCGGAGCGGCCGACCCCGAAGCGCTCGTCGATGGTCGCGGGTGGGAGGTCGAGCACCTCCTTGACCCCGAGGGTGAGGTGCTCGGGGGCGGTCCGCGGGAGGAGGCCCGCCTCCTTGGCGAGGAAGGAGTTGACGCCGTCGCAGGCCAGCACCACCGAGGCGGAGAGCTCGCCGTCGGGCCGGTCGGTGACGCCGCCGGCGACGCGGCCGGTCGCGTCACGGCGCAGCCCGGTGGCGACGGTGGAGGGCACGAGGACGGCTCCGGCCTCGACCGCCTTGTCGGCGAGCCAGCGGTCGAACCGGGCCCGGAGCGTCGTCATGCCGTTGTAGGGGGCGTCGCCCCACGCTCGGGTGCGGTAGTCGACCGACAGCGACTGGCTCCCGGTCACCACCATCGTCGAGCGGCGGACCACCCACCGTTCGACGGGCACCTCCTCCCACCACCGCGGGACGATCGGGTCGAGCACGCGACCGTAGACGACGCCCCCGTAGACGTTCTTCGAGCCGGGGAACGGGCCACGCTCGACGAGGGCCACCGAGCGGCCGGCCCGGGCGAGGGCGAGCGCGGCGGCCGAGCCCGCCGGACCGGCGCCGACCACCACCGCGTCGAACCGGACGGGGACGGACCCGTCGGCCGGGCGGGCGAGCGGCTCACCCACGGATCGACCCTTCGGCGTTCGAGGGCTCACCTTCGGCGTCACCCGGGCCCGAGCCGCCGCCCGACCGAGGGACCGGGGTCCCCGCCCCGAGCCGGCGGGCGACCTCGACGAGGAGGGCACGGGCGTCCGTCACGAGGGCGAGGTCGGCCATCGCGGCCATGGGGCAGGACGGGTCGAGGTTGACGCTCACCACGTGGCGCGGGGACCCGAGCCCGCCGACGTGCTGGCTGGCACCCGAGATCCCGAACGCCACGTACACGTCGGGGTCGACCTCGACCCCCGTCGTGCCGATCTGGCGGTCGTAGCCGATCCAGCCGGCGTCCGAGGCGACCCGCGTGCCGCCTGTCGACGCGCCGAGGGCCGTCGCCACCTCGGCGAGCAGCCCGAAGGTCGCCGTGGCACCGACGTCGTCCTGTCCCGCGGCGAGCCCCGCGCCTCCTCCCAGCACGAAGCGGGCATCGGCGAGGTCCATGGTCGCCGGGTCGGGCTCGAGCTCGGCGACCACGGTCACGTCGGCGACCTCCTCCCCACCGCCGCCGTCGCCAGCCACGGGCCGAGGAGGGGCGAAGGGGACGGGGGCCTGCCCTCCCCGCCCGGCGGTGTCCCCGAGCGGTCGCCGTCCCGCCGCGGCCAGCGTGACCACGGCCGGACCGTGGACGGTCACGGGCACCTGTACGCGGTCGTCCAGCCGTGCTGCCACGGCCTCCACCCTGGCACCGTCGTCGTCCCCACCGCCCGCCGCGGGGACCAGCGCGGCCGAGGTCGCCCGGGAGACGAGCGGCCGGTCGGTCAGCGCGGCGAGGAGCGGAGCGAGGTCGCGTCCGTCGGGAGAGGCAGGCGCCACCAGCAGCGTGACGCCGGCGACCACGGGGGCCAGCCGGCGGGCGAGCGACGCGGGGGTGACCCGGCCACCGAGCTCCCACCACCACGCCCGGGTGGCACCGGTGAGCGCGGTCGCCGCCTCGGCGGCCCCCGTGCCGACCACGAGCGCGAGGCCTCCGGCGGACGCCACGGCGTCGTCGGCGCCGGCCGGCAGCCGCCCACCCCGGGCGACGACGACGGCCAACGACGCGGCGGCGCCCGGCTGGTCGGGCAAGTGGGCCTCGGTGCGGCCGCTCACAGCGACACCGCCACCCGGTGGCCCTCGACGACGGCGGCATGGGCCCGGCGGGGGGCCAGGCAGTCGCCGACCCGGTGCACCGGGTGCCCGCAGTCGCGCAGGGCCCGCCACAGTTCGTCCTCGACCTGGGGGTGGACGGCGCAGACGACCCAGTCGCACCGGCGCTCCTCGTCGGTCCCCGTGGGGTGGTGCTGCAGGGCCAGGACCAGCGCGGGCGCCCGGTCCCTGCCCGCGCCGGCGCCCTCCTCGCCCGCGCCGGCGCCCGCCTCGACCGAGACGCCCATCGGGACGAGGTCGGTCGACTGCGCGATCCCCTTGCGGTGGGCCTTCACCGTCCAGGTCTCCATGTCGAGGGTCACCCCGAGGTCCTGGCCCACGACCATCCCTGGGGTGACGACCTCCACTTGGCAGCCCCGGTCGGCCAGCAGCTCGGCCACGGAGGTGGCCTGGTGGAACCCGAGCTCGTCGACGACGACGACCGTGCCGCGGGGATCCGCACGCCCCTCGAGGACGTCGCGGACGTCGACGACCCGGGGCTCGTCCCCGGCCCACCACGGGCGCGACGGGCGTGACCCGGTGGCGAGCACCACCGCGTCGGGCCGCTCCCCGAGCACGAGGTCGGCCGTGGCCTCGACGCCGGTGCGGACGTCGACGCCGAGGCGGCGGGCACTGGCCGCCAGGTTGCGGACGAGGTCGAGGAACTCGGCCCGTGACGGCACCGAGGCCGCCAGCTGCGCCTGGCCTCCGAGGCGGGCCTGGCGTTCGAGGAGCACGACGTCGTGCCCCCGCTCGGCGGCGGTCACCGCCGCCTGCAGGCCACCGGGCCCACCGCCGACCACCACGACGCGGCGCCGCCTCGTCGGCGGGGGGAGGGGGACCGCTTCGCGCCCGGTGCGCGGGTTCTCGATGCAGCCGAGCCAGCGGTTGAGCCCCATGCGTCCGACGCACTCCTGGTTGCACGAGAGGCACGTCCGGATGTCGGTCGACTGGCCGGCGCGCGCCTTGGCGCCGAAGTCGGCATCCGCGATCTGGCCCCGCACCACGCCCACGAGGTCGCAGGCACCTTCGTCGACGGCGCGGTCGGCCTGCACCGGGTCCTTGAAGCGCCCCACGCCGACGACCGGCAGGTCGACGGCGGCGCGGAGCGCGCTGGGCACGAAGAGCGCGTAGCCCGGGGGCACCTGCATGCTCGCCTCGATCATGAACAGCGTCGCCGTCGCCACGCCGATCGACGTGTTGAGGTAGTCGACCTTGCCCGTCTCCGCCACCATTCGGGCGACGGCCACGGCGTCGTCGATGGTCGTCCCGCCCTCGATGAGCTCGTCGCCGCAGAGGCGCACCCCGAGGGCCAGGTCGTCGCCGAGCACGGCGCGCACGGCGTCGACGATCTCGAGCAGCAGGCGTGCTCGGTTGGCCAGCGAGCCGCCGTAGCCGTCGGTCCGCCGGTTCGTGGCGGGGGAGAGGAAGCCTCGGACGATCGACGAGTGCGAGCACTGCAGCTCGACGCCGTCGAAGCCTCCTGCCCGGCAGTGCTCGGCCACGGTGGCGTACCCGGCGACGACCTCTGCGATCTCGGCCTCGTCGACGGCCTTGGGGACCTCGCGGAAGAGCGGGTCGGGAACGGGGCTCGGGGCCCAGACGGGAAGCCGTGAGTACATGCTCGACGCCTGGCCGCCGTTGTGGTTGAGCTGGGCGAAGATCGGCACCCCGTGGGCGTGGACGGCGTCGGTGATCCGACGGTAGCCGGGGACCACGGCCCGGTCGAAGCCGTGGATGAGCTTCTCGTAGGGCCAGTCGGTGCGGTGGGTCGAGTGCTCCTCGGTGATGACGAGGCCGGCGCCTCCGGCCGCCCGTGCCGCGTAGTAGGCGGCGTGCTGCGCGGTCGGCAGGCCGTCCTCGGCGTAGTTGGTCAGGTGAGCCGAGAACACGATGCGGTTGGCCACGGTGACGGGGCCCAGCCGCAGCGGGGTGAAGAGGTGGCGCGTCGGGCCGGTGCCGCTCATCGCGCCGTCACCTCGAGCGCGCGCCGACGACCTTCGAGCACGGCCTCGAGCACCGTCCGGGGGGCCACGCAGTCGCCCGCCCGCGGGAGGCCGGGACGTACGGCGGCCAGGGTGTCGTCGGGCAGCCGGGGCCCGCAGTCGACGACGACGGCGCAGGGCACGTCGTGCCGCTCGCCGGTCCAGACGTGCTCGACGACCGCCGTACCGGCGGCGACCCCGCGCAGCCGCGCCCGGAGCTCGCGCCGAACCCCGGCGCGCTGCAGCCGGGCGTTGGCGTCGGCCAGGTCGCCCGTGAGCGACAGCAGGGTGCCCGCGACGGGGTCGGGCGTGACGAGCGACACGGCGCGCCCCTCGGCGGCCAGCCACTCGGCCATCGCCACGCCGACGGGCCCGCCGACCGGGTCGTGGACGACGACCGGGCCGGCCGGCAGCGCGTCGGGGCTGCCGTCGAGGGCGGTCGGAGCGTCGAGGACGGCGACGCCGTCGCCCGCGGCGAAAGGAAGGGGCCCGGGACGCGACCCGGTGGCCAGCACGACCGCTTCGCCGCCGGCGACCGCCCGGTCGAGGTCCGACGCAGTCACGTCGGTGCCGGTCTCGAGCGCCACTCCGAGGGCGCGGCACTCGGCCTCGAGCCACGCGGCGAGCGCGTCGAGCGGTGTGCGCCCCGGCCCGACGGCTACCCGTGCCGCCATGCCTCCGACGGCCGAGGTGCGCTCGAGGACCCGGACCCGCCGACCCCGCTGGGCGAGGACTCGGGCGCACTCGAGTCCCGCCACTCCGGCTCCGACCACGACGACGGCGGGACGGCGCGGCCCGGTCGACCCGCGGACCGGCACGGCACTCGGCTGCCGGGCGACCTCCGGCGCGGCGACCTCCGGCGCGGCGACCTCCGGCTCGCCGGTCTCGTAGCCGCTGCGCGGCTCCCCGACGCACGAGACGAGCGGGTTGCGCGCGTCGCGCACCTGGCACGCCTGGTTGCACCGGATGCAGGGCCGGACCCGCTCCGGCGTGCCGGCGCGCACGAGGCGCACGAGACGGGGGTCGGCCACCTGGGCCCGGGTCATCTCGACCAGGTCGGCCGTACCGTCGTCGAGAGCGGCCTGCGCGTCGGCCGGGTCCACGACGCTTCCCTGCAGGACGACAAGGACGGACCCTGCGGCAGCGGCCCGCAGGTCGCGACAGAGGGCGCGGTTGAAGGTGGGAGGGGTGTGCGCGTCGGGTCGCTCGAAAGCGGTCGAGAACGGCCCCCCGCGTACCACCGTGACCACGTCGAGCAGGGGAGCCAGGGCGATGACGTGGTCGCGAGCCTGGTCGGGGGTGATGCCGGCCCAGGGCGCGAGCTCGTCGGCGCACAGCCGAGCGGCCACGACGGTGCCGGGGCCGACCCGCTCGCGCACCGCGCCGAGCACCTCGCGGGTGAGGCGGAGGCGGTCCGAGCCGTAGGCGTCGTCGCGGTGGTTGGTCAGCCCCGAGTGGAACTGCCTGAGCAGCGAGCGGGGCCCGATGTCGACCTCGACCCCGCCGAGGCCGGACTCGACGGCGCGGCCAGCCGCGTCGGCGAAGCCGGCGACCAGTGCGGTGACGTCGTCGTCCTCCATCGCTCGCGGCAGCTCCCGCGAGACGGCGTCGGGCACGGGGGACGGGGCCCACAGGGCCTCCTGTCCGTACGCGCTCGACCCCTGGGCACCGCTGTGGCCGAGCGAGGCCAGCACGAGGGTGCCGAAGGGCCGGCACGCCTCGGCCAGGGCCTGCCAGCCCGGCGCGCACGCCGACGCCAGCGGGGCCCGCTCGTAGGGCCAGTCGGAGGGGTGCACGGAGGCCGTCTCCGTGACGACCACGCCCGCGCCGCCGGCCGCCCGTTCGCGGTAGTAGGCGACGTGCCGGGGGCCGAGGGAACGGCCGGACCCGAGGTTCGTGACGTGCGCGCCGAAGACCACGCGGGACGGGGCGGTGCGCCCCGCCACGACGACGGGTTCGACGAGCGAGCCCACCGGTCAGCGCGCCGGGGCGAACCCGGAGAGGGGGTGCTCGTCGCAGCTGCGCACCGGCCGACCGAGCACCACGGGCACGGGGGCCGGGTCCCCCCGCCGGGCCCGACGCGAGTGGTCGGGCGAGGGTCGTGGTGCGACGGCCGTGGTGTCGCGGCGCTCGAGGGCGGCGCGCCCGTGCCCGAGCACGCACTCGGGGTCGGGCCCGTCGAGGGGGAGACCGGTGAAGAACTTGGCCGCCATGCACCCGCCCCGGCAGGCGTCGAAGTGCCCGCAGGACCGGCAGGCACCCCCGGAGCCCGGGGCGCGGAGCTCGGCGAAGAGCGGCGCGTCCCGCCACAGGGCGGCGAACCCGCCGGGGTCGCGGACGCTCCCCGCCCGGAACTGCTCGTGGATGGCGAAGGGGCAGGCGTAGACGTCCCCCACCGGGTCCACCAGGCACACCACCCTGCCGGCGCCGCACAGGTTGAGCCCGGGCAAGGGCTCGCCGTAGGCGGCCAAGTGGAAGAACGAGTCGCCGGTCAGGACCGACTCGCCGTGGTCGAGGAGCCAGCGGTAGAGCCCCTCCTGCTGGTCGGCGGTGGGGTGGAGCTCGTCCCACACGTCAGCGCCTCGCCCGGAGGGCCGCAGCCGGGTGAGCCGGAGCTGGGCACCGAAGCGGTCGGCCATCGCCAGGTGCTCGTCGAGCTGGCCGACGTTGTGGCGCGTCACGACGACCGACACCTTGAAGCCCGTCATGCCCGCCTCGGCGAGGCGCTCCATGGCACCGACCGCCATGGCGTAGGAGCCCGGGCCGCGCACGGCGTCGTTCACCTCGGGAGTGGCTCCGTCGAGGCTGATCTGCACGTCGACGTAGTCGCTCCGCGCCAGGCGCTCGGCGACCGCCGCGCTGAGCCGTGACCCGTTGGTCGAGAACTTCACCCCGACGTGGTGCTCGGTGGCGTACGACACCAGGTCGAAGAAGTCCGCCCGGACCGTCGGCTCCCCGCCCCCGATGTTGACGTAGAAGATCTGCATCCGCTCGAACTCGTCGATGAGCGCCCGGCACTCGGCCGTCGTGAGCTCGCGGGGGTCGCGCCGGCCCGAGCTGGAGAGGCAGTGGACGCACGCCAGGTTGCAGGCGTAGGTGAGCTCCCAGGTGAGGCAGATCGGCGCGTCGAGGCCCTGCTCGAAGTTGTCGACCAGACGGGTGGGCGCGGCGCCTGCGGCGGTGGTGCTCATGCGCCTGCTCCTGCTCCGCGTGCGAGGGCGGGCTCGTCGCCTGCGGGCGCGGCCCGGCCCGAGGGCCCGTCGTCGCGCCGGCAGATCATGCCCGAGCCGGCCAGGGCGGTGAGCGCCCGGCGGTAGACGGGCAGCTCCTCGGACGTCACCCCGGCGGCGGCGCACGCCTCGAGGGCGTCGGGGTGGGCAGCCAGTCCCTCGACGACGTCGACGAGCCGGCGCGTCTTGAGGAACGACAGCCGGCGCGTCCCGAAGTGGTAGGCGAGGGCGCCGAAGGGCTCGGGACGCAGCGACACCTGGGGGTGCAGCTGCCACGGCGCCCCGGCGTCGAAGGCGTCGACCCCCGTGCGCACGGTCGTGCTCACGGTCGTGCGCACGGGGCCAGCAGGTGCGTCGTCCGTCCGGCGGCGGAGCTCGGCATCAGTAGACGCCGCACATGCCGTCGATCGACACGTCCTCGACGATGAGGTCGACCTCGACGAGGCCGGTGTCGTCGGCGGCGGCGTCCTCGGCCCCGTTCCGGGCGTCCGTGGTGGTCTCGGTGGCAGGATCGGTCATGGCGTCCTCCGGTGCTCGCAGTCCCCGCCGGCGGGTGCCGTGACGGTGGTGACCACATTAGTGCACTCGATGCCAGAATGGGAGCCCCATGCGAGGAGAACCGGGTCGGACCGGTGCCCACACCGAGGCGGCACGGGGGCGCCGACCGCGCACCACCCGGGCCCGCCTGAGCGAGGTCGCCCTCCGGCTGTTCGCCCGGGACGGGTTCGAGGCGACGACGGTCGACGACATCGCCGACGCCGCGGGCATCGCCCGGCGCACCTTCTTCCGCTACTTCGCCACCAAGGCGGACGTGGTGTGGGGCGAGTTCGACGCCGAGCTCGAGCGGCTCCGCGAGCGGCTCCGGCGGGCCCCCGACGACGAGCCCATGGTGGACGTGGTCCGCACGGCGGTCGTCGCCACCAACCGGTTCGGTGCCGGCGAGCTCGACGAGCTGCGCATCCGCATCGAGCTGACCGCCACCGTGCCCGCCCTCGTCGCCCACTCGGCCGTCCAGTACCAGGCGTGGTGCGACGTGGTCGCCGAGTTCGCCGCCCGGAGGCTGGGCGCACGCCCCGACGACCTGGGGCCCCAGACGGTCGCACGTGCCTGCCTCGGCGCCGCCCTCGCCGCCTTCACCGTGTGGGCGGCCCACCCCGGCGAGGACCTCGACCGCTGCCTCGACGAGGCGTTCACGATCCTCGCCTCCGGGTGCGCCTGAGCGGATCGGACCGGAGCCTCCCTGTCGGCCGCCCCGCCCGCGCCGACGGTCCGCGGCGACCGGCGCCCACCGCCGGCACCGTCTGATCCCTGGCCCCGGCCTGCTGGCGCCGCCGCGGCGCCGGCGCGATGCTGAGCGTGACGGCGGTGGTCGCCGTCGAACCGGGCGCCAGCGCCGCAGCGGCCACGGCCACCGGCCGACAGACAGGGGAGGACATCGCCGATGAAGACTCGAGCCGCCGTCTGCAGTGGGCTCCACGAGCCCTGGAAGATCGAAGAGGTCGAGGTGGCGGACCCGGGCCCCCACGAGGTGGTCGTCCAGATGGCCTACGCGGGCATGTGCCACTCGGACGAGCACCTGCGCACGGGCGACATCAGCGCGGCGCCCGAGGTGCTCGGCGTGTTCGGCGTCGACTCGATGTTCCCCATCATCGGCGGCCACGAGGGCGCCGGCGTCGTCACCCGGGTGGGCCCGGGCGTCGACACCCTCGCCGAGGGCGACCACGTCGCCATGTCGTTCATCCCCGCCTGCGGCCACTGCTTCTGGTGCGCGTCTGGTCGGCAGTACCTCTGCGACCTCGGGATGAGCACCCTCGCCGGGCCCATGATGAGCGACGGCCAGTGGCGCCACCACCTCGGCGAGCAGCGGCTGAACCGGATGACGCAGCTGGGCACGTTCTCCGAGCAGCTGCTGGCCAACGAGGCCTCCCTGGTCAAGATCGACCCGGGCGCGTCCCTGAAGGCCGCCGCCCTGATCAGCTGCGGCATCTCCACGGGCTTCGGGTCCGCCGTCGACCGGGCGAAGGTGAAGCCGGGCGAGACGGTCGTCGTCGTCGGCTGCGGCGGCGTGGGCTCGGGAGCCATCCAGGGGGCGCGCCTCGCCGGGGCGCGCCAGATCGTGGCCGTCGACCCGCTGCCCTTCAAGGTCGAGCGGGCCAAGGAGATCGGGGCGACCCACGGCGCCGCTTCGATCATGGAGGCCGCCTTCCTCCTGCCCGAGCTCACCGAAGGGCGGATGGCAGACGTGGTCATCCTGACCCCCGGGGTGCTCACCGGGGACCTCGTCGGCCCGGCCGTCCAGCTGTCCTCGAAGGACGGGAGGGTCGTGGCCACCGCCATCGCCCCGTTCAACCAGGAGCAGGTGTCCCTCAACCTGTTCAACTTCGCCATGTTCAACCAGGCGCTCCTCGGGACGGTCTTCGGCTCGTGCAGCCCGCGGGTGCAGATCCCCAACCTGCTCCGTCTCTACCAGGCCGGCCTGCTCGAGATCGACAGGCTGATCACCAACGAGTACACGCTCGACGAGGTGCAGAACGGGTACGACGACCTCGCCGCCGGTACCAACATCCGCGGTGTCGTGAAGTTCGACGTCTGAGCGCCGCCGTCGGCGTTCCGCCGGCGTCCTGAGCCCACCACCGGCCGGGGTCTCCCCCCGGCCGGTGGTGCGCCGCCGTCCCCGGCGCTGCGCTCCTGCGGGCCCGACGATCCGGGCCCG
>CAZSYT010000006.1:0-49635 GCA_964610905.1 uncultured Acidimicrobiaceae bacterium | reverse complement strand
TGGTGCGCCGCCGTCCCCGGCGCTGCGCTCCTGCGGGCCCGACGATCCGGGCCCGCCGATCCGGGCCCGACGATCCGGGCCCGACGATCCGGGCCCGCCGCCGCCGCTACGCTGGGCCCGTCCCGGTCGCCTCGACGAGGCCCCGGGAGCGTCGCCGTGACCGGGGGCACCGGTCCGCGTCCGAGCGGGCACCGGGCCACCGCCGGCCGCCGGCCATGGGAGGCGCACCGTCCGAGCAGACCGGAGGGAGCCGTGCCGTTCGACCTCGCCGCCGTGCTGGCGGAGCATCGAGCCCAGCAGTTCGACCTGCACCGTCAGGCGATGAACCCCCGCCTGGTCGACGTGCTCGCCACGCTCGGGTTCGACCGGCGCTACGTCCGTGGGGAGGGTGCGGTGCTCGTCGACGACGAGGGGCGGGAGTACCTCGACTTCCTGTCCGGCTTCGGCGTCTTCGCCCTCGGGCGCTCCCACCCGGTGGTCAAGGACGCCCTTCGCCAGGCACTCGACGCCGACCTCCCCAACCTCGTCCAGCTCGACTGCGCGTTGCTTCCGGGCGTGCTCGCCAAGGCGCTGGTCGCACGGGCCCACGAGGGGATCGAGCGCGTCTTCTTCACCAACTCGGGCGCAGAGTCCGTCGAGACCGCCATCAAGTTCACCCGGTGCGCGACCGGCCGTGACCGCATCCTCTTCTGCGACCACGCCTTCCACGGCCTCACCACGGGCGCCCTCGCCCTGAACGGCGGCAAGGAATTCCGCACCGGGTTCGGCTCCCTCCTCCCCGGGTGCACCATGGTCCCCTTCGGCGACCTCGACGCCCTCGACGCCGAGCTCGCCCGGGGTGACGTCGCCGCCTTCGTGGTCGAGCCCATCCAGGGCAAGGGCGTCAACGTTGCACCCGAGGGCTACCTGGCCGGGGCCGAGGAACGGTGCCGGAGGTCCGGCGCCCTGCTGGTCGTCGACGAGGTGCAGACGGGCATGGGTCGGACCGGCGAGCTCTTCTGCCACCAGCACTGGGGCGTCCGGCCCGACGTCATCACCGTGTCGAAGGCGCTCTCGGGCGGCTACGTGCCGGTCGGTGCGGTGCTCACGACCACCCCGGTCTTCGACGCCGTCTACAGCTCGATGGACCGGGCCGTCGTCCACTCCTCGACCTTCTCGCGCAACCAGCTGGCCATGGTGGCCGGACTGGCCACGCTCGCGGTCTTCGACGACGAGGACGTCCTCGGGCACGTGCGCCGGACCTCGGCTCGCTTCCGCGAGCGGCTCGCCGTCCTCGCCGAGCGCCACGAGCTCCTCCACGACGTGCGGGGCATGGGGCTGATGGTCGGACTCGAGTTCGGGCCGCCCCACGGCTTCGGCGCCCGGGCCCGCTTCTCGTTGATGGAGCTGGCCCGCAAGGGGCTCTTCTCCCAGCTCGTCGTCGTCCCTCTCTTCCACCGCCACGGGATCCTCACCCAGGTGGCGGCCGACAACGTCAACGTCGTGAAGCTCCTGCCGCCGCTCGTCGTCTCGGACGCCGAGCTCGACCGGTTCGTCGAGGCCCTCGACGACGTCCTCACCGACCTCGCCCGCTCTACCGTGCTCGCCGAGGTGGGCAGGACCATGGTCCGCAACTCGATGAGGGTCCGCTCCGACCGCCGGCGCGTGGCCGCCGCGGCACGGTCGTGAGCGTCGGGGCGGACGGGGGCGGCGGCGTGGAGACCGGCGACGGGGCACGTCGTCTCGTGGCCGGCACGCCGGTCGCGGTGACCGGAGCCGACGGGTTCATCGGCTCGGCCCTCACGCGGGCCCTCGTCGCCCGCGGGGCCGAGGTGACCGCCATGGTCGAGCCTGGTGGCCCGGCTCCGACGCTGGACGGCCTCGACGTCCGGGTCGTCGAGGCCGACCTGCGCGACGAGGCGGCGGTCGGGCGCGCCGTCGACGGTGCCCGGGTGGTCTTCCACGTGGCCGCGCTCTACCGCTTCTGGGCGCCAGACCGGGCTGCCTTCTACGACGTCAACGTGGGGGGGACCCGCGCCGTGCTCGACGCCGCGCGGCGTGCCGGGTGCGAGCGGGTCGTCTACACGTCGACAGTGGGCACCATCGGTGTCCACGGCGCCCGGCGCGACCGCCCCGCCGACGAGACGTCGTACCCGACGGTCGACCACCTCTTCGGGGCCTACAAGCAGTCGAAGTACGTGGCCGAGCACGAGGTCCTCCGTGCCGCCGCCGAGGGTGCCCCCGTCGTCCTCGTGCAGCCGACCACCCCGGTCGGCCCTCGAGACGCCGGGCCCACGCCGACCGGGCGCACGGTCCTCGACTACCTCGACGGGCGCCTGCCCGGGACCGTCGACACCACCCTCAACGTCGTCGCCGTCGACGACGTGGCGGCGGGCCACGTGCTCGCGGCCGAACGGGGACGGACGGGGCGCAGCTACATCCTGGGCGGCGAGAACCTCTCGATGGCCGAGGTCCTCGCCCACCTCGCCGCCGCCACCGGGCTGCCCCTCCCCGCCTGGAGGGTCCCGAGGCGCCTCGCCGTGGCCGCCGGCCGGCTCTCCGAGCTCGTCGAAGGGCGGCTCCTCGGCCGGGCGCCCCGGGTGCCGCTCGAGGGGGCGCTGATGGCCACCACGCACATGGCCTTCGACGACCGGCGCGCCCGAGCCGAGCTCGGCTACGTGTCCCGCCCGGCCTCCGAGGCCCTCGCCGAGGCGGCTCGGTGGTTCGTCGAGACGGGCAAGGTGCGCCCCGAGCGGGTGGCGGCCATGCGGCCCGTGTGGACGGACGAGCCGAGTGGTCCGGTGGGGGCGCTCCCACCACGGAGCGCCGCGTCACCACCTGCGTCGGGCCGGCTGGGCGCGCTCGCCGGGCAGTGGCCCGTCGGTGCCGGGGCCGGGGAGGAGCAGGAGCAGCCGTGGAGATCGTGATCGGTTCGGACCACGCCGGACTGGCGCTCAAGCGAACGCTCGTTGCGCACCTGGTCGGGGCCGGTCACGCCATCGACGACCGGGGGACGAACTCGCCGGAGCCCGTCGACTATCCGCCCATCTGTGCCGAGGTCGCCCGTGTCGTCGTGCGCGGCCAGGCCGAGGTGGGGATCGTCGTCGGGGGGAGCGGCCAGGGCGAGGCCATCGCCGCCAACAAGGTGATCGGTGCCCGGGCAGCCCTCTGTCACGACGAGTACACGGCTCGCTACGCGCGCCGGCACAACGACGCGAACGTGCTGGCGCTCGGGGCACGGGTGGTCGCCATCGAGCTCGGCCTCGACATCGTCGACGTGTTCCTCGCGACGCCGTTCGACGGCGGCCGGCACGCCGTCCGCCTCGCCGAGGTCGCTGCCATCGAACAGGAGGAGCTCGACGGTCATTGCGGGGGCTCAGGAGCCCGCTGACCCTCCACCGGCACCTGAGCCGGTCGAGGGGCCCGGGCCCGCACCGGGGCCGGCACCGCCCACGGCCTCGCCTCCGATGGCGTCGGCGTGGCGGACGAGCGACCGGGCCAGCTGTCCGAGCACCGTGCGCATGAGGAGCGCGGTGGCACGGCCCGTCCCGGGGACCGACGGGTCGAACCGTGCAGCCCATCGGACGAGGGTGCCCGAGCCCGACGGCTCGAGCTCGACGTCGGCGCGGTGCCGGCGGACCGGGAACCCCGACACGATCGTGTAGGCGAGGTGGTGGGGGGGCTCGCAGGCGACGACCGCCTCTCGCGACCCGCGCCCGAGCACGGTGAGCCGGCGCAGCGCGCCCACGCCGTCCGGATCGGGACTGCCCTCCCGCTCGAGGGTGGCACGCGTCACGAACGACCACTCGGTCCACCGGGCGACGGTGGCGACGAGGTCCCAGACGACGTCGACCGGGGCCGTGCTGTGGGCGACCACCTCGACGTGGAGCCCTCCCCGTGCCTCGGGGGGGCTGGGGGTGTCGGGACCGGGCACGGGGAGGCCGGGCGCTCAGCCCTCGACGTGCTTCTTCAGTGCCTCGAGCGCCTGCTGGTAGAGACCGCCCATCAACTGGGCCATGTCGTCGGGCGCGGCGTCGACGTGCCACGTGACGTGCGAGCCGTCACCGGACGCCGAGACGGTGATGGTCCCCTCGTGCCGCTCGACGGGGACGCCGTTCGTGATCGAGTAGACGAGCACGCGGGTGGCGTCGTCCCTCGACACCAGCCGCTCGGTGATCTCCATCCCCATCATGGCGAGGATGCGGTCCTCGCCGTCGACGCGGCACGACTCGATGCCCGGCATCCACCCCCCGATGCCGCCGAAGTCGCCGACGACAGACCAGACGGTGTCCGGGTCGCGGTCGATGTCGATGGCGGCGGTCGCCTCTCCCATGGTTCCCCCTAGTGGGCTGTGCGGCCGACGTCCCGGCCGACGAGAGGCACCCGGCGGTGCCGGCGCCGATGGTAGGTGGGACGGTGCCGGCGCGCCACCCCGGCGGCTGGCGCCCGGCCGCGCCGCCCCGTAGCGTCGGGCGCCATGGCATCGCCTTCCGGCCCTGGCGCGCTCTTCGAGCCTGAGGGGTCGGGCTTCGCCCCGACCGAGCTGGCGCGCGGCCCGTGGTCGCCCGACGCGCTCCACGGCGGTCCGGTGGCCGCACTGGTCGTCCACGCCCTCGAACGCGACGCCGCCCCCGAGAGCGACCTCGTCCTCGTGCGCCTCACCGTCGAGCTGCTCCGTCCCGTGCCCGTCTCCCACCTGTCCGTGGCGACGTTCCTCGTCCGGCCGGGGCGCAAGGTGCAGCTGGTCGACGTCGTCGTCACCTGCGGGGGCACCGAGGTGGCCTGGGCCCGCGGCCTGCGGATCCGCCGGGTGCCAGGCGTGGAGGCCTCGGCGACGGTCGAGGAGGACGCCGCCCCGCCGGGCTGGGAGCACGGCCAGCCGACCCCGACCTTCGAGGCCGGCTACCGCGCGTACCACAACGCGGGAGTCGAGATCCGCTTCGTCGAGGGGCGGTTCGACGGCCTGGGACCGGCGACCGCCTGGTTCCGCCTGCGCTGTCCCGTCGTGGCCGGCGCTCCGGTGAGCCCGTGGCAACGTGCGGCCGCGGCCGCCGACTTCGGCAACGGCATCTCGGCCGAGATCGACTTCGAGGGGAACGTGTTCATCAACCCCGACCTGACCGTCGACCTCTACCGCCCGCCGGTGGGCGAGTGGGTCTGCCTGTCGGCACGCACGCGCTTCGGCACGCCGGGGGTGGGGACCACCGAGTCGGCGCTGTGGGACGCCGAGGGGCGCATCGGGCGGGCGGTGCAGAACCTGGTGGTCGAGCCCCGCCGCTGAGGGCTGCCGCGCCCTCTCGCGCGGCGGCGCCAGTCAGTCGAGGACGAGCGGTGCGTGGGGCTCGCTCCGGTCGGCGTCGGCCCCGAGCGGCGCGACCGCGTCGGGCCCGCCGGCGGGCACCGGCCGCCTCCTCGTCCTCGGCTTCCCCGGCACCACGAGGGTGAGGAGGGCGGCGGAGGCGCCGATGCACGCTGCGACCAGGAAGCCGCGGCTGTACCCGGCGGTCATGGCGCGGGCGGCCGCCGGCCCCGTCGCCCCCGGGGCGAGGTGGGCGGCGCGGATCCGCTCGGCGGCCACGGTCGAGAGCGCCGCCAGCCCGATCGACGCGCCGACCTGCCGGCTGGTGTTGACGAGCCCGGAGGCGAGCCCGGCCTCGGACCGCGGCACGCCGAGGGTGGCGGCGAGGGTGATGGGCGTGAAGGCGAGGCCCATCCCGAGGGTGGACAGCATGCCGCCGACGAACGGTCCCGCCCAGTAGCTGCCGGTCGGGGTGATGGCAGTGAGCCAGAGGAGGCCGGCGGCGGCGAGCACGGCGCCGAGGAGCAGCATGCGCCGGGGCCCGACCCGGGGCGAGACGCGCCCGCTCACCATGGCACCGACGGCGACGGCCGCAGTCTGGGGCAGGAAGGCGAAGCCGGTGGCGAGAGGGCTGTAGCCGAGGACCTGCTGCAGGTACAGGGTCAGGAAGAACCACATGGCGAACATCGCCGCGCCGAAGCACACCATCACGGCGTTGGCACCGGCGAGCGCACGCGAACGGAACAGGCGCAGGGGGACGAGCGGCTGGTGGGAGCGGGACTCGACGACGGCGAAGGTCGCCAGCAGCACGACCGCGGCTGCCAGCACGAGCAGGGTCGACGTCGCGGTCCACGGCACCTGGTCGGTGTTGACGATGGCGTAGACGAGGGCGACGAGCCCGGCCGTGACGGCGATCGAGCCCACCGCGTCGAGCGACGGGCGCCGCCCGGCGGCACGCGACTCGGTCAGCGAGAGCCGGGCCACGGTGAAGACGACGACCCCGATGGGGACGTTGACGAAGAGGATCCAACGCCACGACAGGTACTGGGTCAGCAGTCCGCCGACCAGCGCGCCGGCCGCTCCGCCGCCGGCGGCCACCGAGCTCCAGAGGGCGAGCGCCCGCGCCCGAGCGTGGACCTCGGTGAAGGTCACCGTCAGGATGGTCAGGGTTGCCGGCGAGAGGACCGCTGCCCCGATGCCCTGGAGGCCGCGTGCGGCGACGAGCGTCGTCTGGTCGGAGGCGAAGCCCCCGAGGAGGCTGGCCCCGGTGAAGAGGGCGAGGCCCACGAGGAAGATCCGTCGTCGTCCGAACAGGTCGGCGGCACGCCCGCCCAGCAGCAGGAGGCCCCCGAAGGTCAGGGCGTACGCCGTGACCACCCACTGCAGGTTGGTCTCGGAGAAGTGGAGGCTGCGCTGCATCGAGGGCAGTGCCACGTTGACGACCGAGACGTCGAGGACGACCATGAACTGCGCCACGCACACGAGGGCGAGGACCAGCGCGTCGGGCGTGTGACGGTCGGGGCCGCCCGACGTCGTGGCAGTCGGCCGGCGGAGTGGCGAGGGCATGGGCGGAGTGTAGGGGGGTAGCCGGAGCGGCCGTCCCGCCGCGTCGCCCAGCCTCTCCGAGGCGAGCGGGTGCGACCCGAGGTGACCTCCGGCCCTGTTCACGGGGGCGGACGGGGCGCACGGTTGGGGCATGGAACCCGGTGTCGACGTCGCACGGCACGCGGGACCGGCTGCGCCGGGCGAGCAGCTCCCGGTGGTCCACCTCGGGCACGTCACCAAGCAGTACCGGGGGGGTGGGGGGATCGAGGACGTGAGCCTCGACGTCCTCCCCGGTGAGGTCTTCGGGTTCCTCGGGCCCAACGGCGCCGGGAAGACGACGACGATCCGCCTCCTCCTCGACCTCATCCGTCCCGACGCCGGAACGGTGCAGGTGTTCGGCCTCGACGTCCGGCGCGACAGCGTCGCCGTCCGGCGCCGGCTGGGCTACCTGCCGGGGGACCTCGCCCTCTACGAGCGGCTCACCGCCCGCGAGCTCCTCGGGCACTTCGCCCACCTGCGGGGCGGCCCGACGTGGTCGGAGGTCGAAGGGCTCGCCCGCCGGTTCGACCTCGAGCTCGACCGACCCATCCACGCCCTCTCGAAAGGGAACCGCCAGAAGGTCGGCCTCGTCCAGGCCCTTATGGGCGCGCCCGACTTGCTCCTCCTCGACGAGCCCACCTCGGGGCTCGACCCGATCGTCCAGCACCAGGTCCACCAGGTCATGCGCGACGCCTCCGCCGCCGGTCGCACGGTGTTCCTGTCGTCGCACGTGCTCTCGGAGGTCGGGCGGGTGGCCGACCGGGTGGGGCTGATCCGGTCGGGACGCCTCCTGGCCGTCGAGCGCGTCGCCGACCTGCGGGCGCGCTCGGCCCACCTGGTCGACGCCCGCGTCGCCGGTCGGCTCGACGCCCGGGCCTTCGCCGACGTCCCCGGCGTCGTCCGGAGGACGGTGGGGGACGGCGCCGTCCATCTCGAGGTCACCGGGTCGCTCGACCCCGTGGTCCGTGCGCTGGCGCGCCTCGAGCTGCTCGACCTGTCGGTGCGCGAGCCCGACCTCGAGGAGCTGTTCCTCACCTTCTTCGCCGCCGACGCCGACGACCACAGCGGCACCGCCACGGGCAAAGCGGTCGACGCCGGCGAGGTCGTGACCGGCTCGCCGACCGGTGCGAGGACCGGTCCCCGGCCGGTGGCGAGGAGGACGGGAGCCGACCGTGACGCGACGTGACCAAGTCCCCGCCACGCTCCACTCCGTCTACGAGCGGGCCTTCCACGAGCAGCGCCGGGCGCTCGTCGGCTGGGCGGTCGGCCTCGCCGGGCTGGCCGTCGTGATGCTGGCGATCTACCCGACCGTGCGGGGAAACGAGCAGTTCTCCAAGCTCATCGAGGCCTACCCGCAGACGTTGAAGACGCTCTTCGACGTCGCCGACTACACGACCGGCCCCGGCTACCTCCGGGCCGAGGTCTTCTCGTTGACGGGCCCGTTGCTCCTCACCGTGCTCGCCGTCCTGTGGGGCTCCGACCTCACCGCCGGCGAGGAGGAGCGCCGGACGGTCGACGTGCTCCTCGCCAACCCCGTGTCGCGCCGGCGGGTCGTGGTCGAGAAGTGGGCGGCCATGGCCACGGGCACCGTCCTCGCCGCCGCGGCGCTCGGGGTGGTGCTGGCCGTCGGCGCGCCGCTCGTCCGGTTGCGCGTCGGCGCAGAGGCGCTGACCGCCGCGGTCCTCGCCTCGGCCCTCCTCGCCGTGTCGTTCGGGACAGTCGCCCTCGCCGTCGGCGCGGCGACCGGTCGGCGGGGCCTCGCCCGCGGCGTGGGCGCGCTGGTGGTGGTGGTCGCCTACCTGCTCAGCTCGCTGCCCGACCTCGTCACGTGGCTCCGGCCGGCCCGGCCCCTGTCGCCGTGGTACCACGCCCTCGGCGTGGACCCGCTGGCCGCGGGCGTCGAGCCCCTGCACGTGCTCGTGCTCGTCGGCGTGATCGCCGTGTTCCTCGCCGTCGCCGTGGCGGCCTTCGACCGCCGCGACCTGGCGACCTGAGCGCCTCGACCGCACGGGTCGGCACGGGGCTGCGTCCGGCACCCGGCCCCGGGCGGGCCGTGGGCCACAATGGGCCATGACCTCACCTCAGGAGCTCTTCTCGATCGCCGGCAAGTCCGCCCTCGTCACCGGAGGGTCGCGGGGCATCGGGCTGATGATCGCCTCCGCCTACGTCGACGCCGGCGCCACCGTCTTCGTCTCGTCGCGCAAGGCGGACGTGTGCGAAGCCGTGGCGGCCGAGCTCTCGCAGCGAGGGCGGTGCGTGGCACTGCCCGCCAACCTCTCCACCGAGGCCGAGTGCCGTCGGCTGGCGGACGCCGTCGCCGAGGAGACCGGGGGATCGCTCGACATCCTGGTCAACAACGCCGGGGCCACCTGGGGCGCTCCGCTCGCGGAGACGGACGAGGCGGCGTTCGAACGGGTGCTCGCCCTCAACGTGAAGGGCGTCTTCCACCTCACCCGCTTCCTCGCCCCGGCCCTGCGGGCGGCGGGCTCCGAGGAGGACCCGGCCCGGGTGATCAATATCGGCTCGATCGACGGGATCCACGTGCCCATGCTCGAGACGTACGCCTACTCGGCCTCGAAGGCGGCCGTGCACCAGCTCACCCGCCACCTGGCTCGCTTCCTCGCCCCGACGGTGACGGTCAACGCCATTGCCCCGGGTCCCTTCGAGTCCAAGATGATGGCCGCCACGCTCGAGGCGTTCGGCGCCCAGATCGCCGCCTCGGCGCCGCTGAAGCGCATCGGGCGCCCCGACGACCTTGGCGGGACTGCCATCTTCCTCGCCTCGCGGGCCGGTGCGTACCTCACCGGTGCGGTGATCCCGGTCGACGGCGGGATCGCCACCGTGGGCGCGGCACGCGCCTGAGGGGCCTCGTGGGCCCGGCACCGGGCACCGCTCCGTCGGGCCGCGCCCCGAGTCAGGTGCCCGCGACCGACGAGCCGGAAGAGCCGGTACCGCCTGCCGTCAACCGGGCGCGGAGGTGTTCGCGGGCGGCGGGCCACTCGGCGGCGACGAGCGAGTAGCGGGCCGTGTCGCGCAGCGAGCCGTCGACGGCCGGCTGCTCGACCCGCAGGACGCCGTCGAGGTGCAGCCCGAGGCGCTCGATGGCCCGGCGGGACCGTTCGTTGCGGACGTCCGTCTGGATCCCCACGGCGTGGACCTTCCACACCTCGAAGGCGTGCGCCAGCATGAGCAGCTTGGCCTCGGTGTTGACGGACGTGCGCTGGGCCGAGGACGCGAGCCAGGTCGCGCCGATGTCGCACCGGTCGGGAAGGACGTCGCGCTGGCCGAGCGGCGGGTTGCCTTCGGGGGGCAGGCCCGCCCGGGCGGTCTGCGACCAGTCCCACCGTTCGAGGCGCAGGAAGCGGGTCGAGCCGACGACCCTCCCCTCGGCGACCGACCAGGTGACGAAGGGGACCTGCTCGCCGCGGTCGCGGGCGGCGAGGGCGCTCGCCACCACGGTGGACATCGTGTCGCCGTCGGCCGGGACGGGCGCGTAGGCGTACGTCGAGCGGTCCTCGGTCGCCGCCGCCACGAGGTCGTCGACGTGGTCGAGGGAGAGGGGGAGCAGGTGCACCGACGTGCCGGCGAGCGTGACGGCGAGGTCCACCACCACAGGATGCCACCGACGGGCTCGTCGGCCGGCGGGGTCCCCGGCCGACGGGTGTCGGTGCGTCGGGTCTCCCGTGCCCCGGCAGGAGGTGTCCGCCGGAACGCCGCCCCGGTCGCCCGCGCCCGTAGTATCTGGTCGGCTTCGCCCGCCACCCGAGGAGACGCGCCCGTTGTTCCGCCCGGCCCCCCCTGACGTCGACTTCACCGCCCTCGAGCGCGCCGAGCTCGACCGCTGGGCACGTCACCGGGTCTTCGAGCGGTCGGTCGAGCTGCGCGCCGGTGCCGAGCGGTGGGTGTTCTACGAGGGCCCGCCCACCGCCAACGGCCGGCCGGGCCTGCACCACGTGTGGGCCCGCGTCTACAAGGACCTGCTCTGCCGGTACCGGACGATGCGGGGCTTCGCCGTGCCCCGAAAGGCGGGGTGGGACACCCACGGGCTCCCCGTCGAGGTCGAGGTCGAGAAGCAGCTCGGCATCAGCGCCAAGCGGCAGATCGAGGACGAGGTCGGCATCGCCGAGTTCACCCGGCTGTGCCGCGAGTCGGTCCGCAACTACGTCGACGACTGGAAGCGCCTCACCGACCGCATCGGCTACTGGATCGACCTCGACGACGCCTACTGGACCTTCGACGCCTCCTACGTCGAGGCCGTATGGGCCAACCTGAAGGCCATCTGGGACCAGGGCCTCCTCTACGAGGACATCAAGGTCGTCCCCTACTGCCCGCGCTGCGGCACGGCGCTCTCCTCCCACGAGCTCGGCCAGCCCGACGTCTACCGGGACGTCGTCGACCCCTCGGCGTTCGTCCGCTTCCCCCTCACCGGCCAGGCCGTCCCGAGCGGTGCGCGGGGAGGGACCCCCGACGGCGACGGGGTCGCGCTGGCCTCCCTGGCCTCGAAGCTGGGCCGCCCGCTCGAGGGCGTGAACCTGGTGGCGTGGACCACCACCCCGTGGACGCTCCTCGCCAACACCGGGCTCGCCGTCAACCCCGGGCTCGACTACGCGCGGGTCGGCGACGACGTGGTGGCCGCCGACCTCGTCGAGGAGGTCTTCGGCGAGGGGACCCTGCCCGAGGCGGTGGTGGCGGGCAGCGAGCTCGTTGGGCTCTCCTACTCGCGCCCCTTCGCCGACCTCCCGGCCAACCCCGGGTGGGTGGGGTCGGCGTGGCGGGTCGTGCCCGGCACCTTCGTCGAGGCGACCGAGGGAACGGGGATCGTCCACCTGGCCCCCGCCTTCGGCGAGGTCGACCGCGAGGTCGGCGCCGCCTGCGGGCTGCCGACCCTCAACCCGGTCGGCCCCGACGGCGCCTTCACCGGGGACGTCCCCTGGCTGGCCGGCACGCAGGCCCGCCACGCCAACGAGGCGGTGCTCGAGCGGCTCGAGGCGGCCGAGCTCCTGGTGCGCCGGTCACCCTACGAGCACGCCTACCCGCACTGCTGGCGGTGCGGGACCGCCCTCATCTACTGGGGGAAGCCGAGCTGGTACATCCGGACCTCGGCGAGGAAGGACGAGCTCGTGGCGGCCAACGCCGGGATCGGCTGGCACCCCGAGCACATCCGGGACGGCCGGATGGGGGAGTGGCTGGCCAACAACGTCGACTGGGCCCTGTCGCGCGACCGGTTCTGGGGAACCCCGCTGCCGGTGTGGCGGTGCGACCGCGACCACGCCCACGTGCGCTGCGCGGGGTCGCTCGCCGAGCTCTCCGGGCTCGCCGGGCGGGACGTGACCGCCGTCGACCCCCACCGCCCGGCCATCGACGCCGTCGCGTTCGCGTGCCCCGACTGCACGGCCGGGGCGGGCGCGCCCGAGGGCGTCGACCACATCGTCGCCGGCGGCGCCGGCCCCGAGGCCGTGGGGACCATGCGCCGGGTCGAGCCGGTCATCGACGCCTGGTTCGACTCGGGGTCGATGCCCACCGCCCAGTGGGGCTACCCGGTCGCCCCGGGCTCGGAGCAGCGCTTCGTCTACCCGGCTGACTTCATCTGCGAGGCGATCGACCAGACGCGGGGCTGGTTCTACTCGCTGCTGGCCGTCAACACGGTGGTGGGGCGCGAGGCGCCCTTCCGCAACGTCCTCTGCCTCGGGCACATCGTCGACGCCGAGGGCCGCAAGATGTCGAAGAGCATCGGCAACGTCATCGACCCCTGGGACATCCTCGACACCCGGGGGGCCGACCCGTTGCGGTGGTGGATGTTCTCGCAGGGATCTCCGTGGACGCCGACGCGGGTGAGCTTCGAGGCCATCGACGCCTCGCTGCGCGACACGCTCCTCACCGTCTGGAACACCTTCTCGTTCTTCACCACGTACGCCTCGCTCAACGGCTTCGACCCCTCCGACCCCGACGTCCCGGAGGCAGCGGCCCGCCCGGCGCTCGACCGGTGGCTGCGCTCACGCCTCGTGGCGACCGTCGCCGAGGTGACCGAGGCCCTCGACGGCTACGAGCCGACGCCGGCGGCCGTCGCGCTCGCCACCTTCGTCGACGACCTGTCGAACTGGTACGTGCGCCGGTCGCGCCGGCGGTTCTGGCGGACCGACCCCGACGCGCCGCCGGCCGACGCGCTCTGCGCCCAGGCGACGCTCCACGAGGCTCTCGTGACGCTCGCCACCCTCCTCGCCCCGTTCTGCCCGTTCGTCGCCGACCACGTCTGGCGGGCGCTGACCGGCGCCGGCGAGGACGCGTCCGTGCACCTCGCCGAGTGGCCCCGACCGGACGACGCGGCGCGTGACCCCGGGCTCGAGCGCTCGATGTCGCTGGCCCGCAGGCTCGCCTCCCTCGGGCGGGCCGCGCGGTCCGAGGCCGGGGTGAAGGTCCGCCAGCCGCTGGCCCGGGCGCTCGTCCACCTGCCCGCCGGCAGCCCCACCCTCCCGCCCGGCGTGGTCGAGGACGAGCTGAACGTCGACGCCGTCGACGTGGCCGCCGAGCTGGGCGAGGTCCTCCGCTACGAGGTGGTCCCGAACTTCAAGGTGCTGGGGCCAAAGCTCGGCAAGGCCGTCCAGGCACTGCGCGCCGCGCTCGCGGAGGTCGACGGGGCGGCGGTCGCCGACGCCCTGGCGTCCGGCCGCACGTACGCCGTCGCCGTGCAGGGCGCCCCGGGCGGCTCGGTCGACCTCGGCCCCGACGACGTCGAGCTCCGGGTCAGGGCCCAGCCGGGCTTCGCCGTGTCGCGCGACGGCGGCGAGGTGGTCGCCCTCGACCTCGCCCTCGACGACGACCTCCGCCGCCGGGGGCTCGCCCGCGAGGTGGTCCGCCACGTGCAGGAGCTCCGCAAGCAGCGCGGCCTGGCCGTCTCCGACGTCATCGACCTCACCCTCGACGGGGTGGACGACCTCGGCCCGCACTTCGACGCCATCGGGCGCGAGGTGCTGGCCCGCACGGTGTCGACCGGCGCCCCCGCCGCTCCGGCCGGCGAGGGCGTCGAGGTCGAGCTCGACACCGACCTCGGGCCGCGCCCGGCGACCGTGTGGATCGTCCCGGCGTGACCGGGCCGGCGGCCGCCGACGACCCGGTGCCCGCCGGGCTCGCCGACGCCTGCGTCCTCGCCGTCGACCTCGGCACGGGCGGACCGAAGGTGGCGGTCGTCTCGGGCGAAGGGAAGGTGCTCGCCCACGCCTTCGTGCCCGTCGGCCTCCGCCTGCTCGAGGGGGGTGGCGCCGAGCAGGACCCCGGCGAGTGGTGGGCGGCGATCACCGCGGCGTCGCGCCGCGCCGTGACGGAGGCGGGGGTCGAGCCGGACCGGTTCGTCGGCGTGGGGTGCACGGGCCAGTGGTCGGGGACGGTCGCCGTCGACGCGGCGGGCGAGGCCGTCGCTCCCGCCGTCATCTGGATGGACTCACGCGGGCACCGGGCCGTGCGCCGTGCCGTGGGCGGCCCGGTCACCGTGCTCGGGTACCACCCGCGCAAGGCGCTCCGGTGGATCCGCACCACCGGCGGTGCCCCGGGGCTGTCCGGCAAGGACCCGCTCGCCCACATCCTCTACCTGCGCGACGCGCGCCCCGACGTCTACGAGCGCACCGCGACGTTCCTCGAGCCCGTGGACTACCTCAACCTGCGCCTGACTGGCCGGGCGTGCGCCAGCTACGACTCGATCGCCGTCCACTGGGTCACCGACAACCGCCGAGTCGGGTCCGTCGCCTACGACGACACGCTCCTTCGCTGGTCGGGGCTCGACCGCGAGCGCCTGCCCGACCTCGTGCCGCCCGGGTCGATCGTCGGCACGGTGACGGCGCAGGCGGCGGCGGAGCTGGGGGTCCCCGCCGGGCTGCCGGTGGCCTCGGCATCGGGCGACGTGCACTCGGCCGTCGTGGGGTCGGGGGCGGTGGAGGACTTCGCCGGGCACCTCTACATCGGCACGTCGTCGTGGATCTCGGCGCACGTGCCGTTCAAGAAGACCTCGGTCGCGACCAACGTCGCCTCCATCCCCGCCGCCGTCGCCGGCAGGTACCTCGTGGCCGACGAGCACGAGACGGCCGGTGCCTGCCTCACCTTCGCCATGGACGCCCTCGGCGTCGCCGACTTCGGCGAGGTGGCGGCCCTCGTCGATGCCGCCCCGCCGGGGAGCCACAAGGTCCTCTTCACGCCGTGGCTGAACGGGGAGCGCTCGCCGGTCGACGACCACACCGTCCGGGGCGGCTTCCACAACCTGTCGCTGTCGACGACCCGAGCGGATCTGGTCCGCTCGGTGCTCGAGGGCGTCGCCCTGAACTCGCGCTGGCTCCTCGACGCCGTCGAGCGGTTCTGCGGGCGGCGCTTCGACACGCTCGCCTTCGTGGGCGGCGGCGCGCGCTCGGACCAGTGGTGCCAGGTCCACGCCGACGTGCTCGGTCGACGAATCGTGCAGATGGCCGAGCCCGTGCTCGCCAACGTCCGCGGCGCCGCCCTCCTCGTGCTGGTGGCGCTCGGACGCGTGACCGTCGACCGGATCCCGAGCCTCGTCGAGGCGCAGGCGACGTACGAGCCCGACGTGGCCCTCCGGCCGTGCTACGACGAGCTCTTCGCCGAGTTCGTGACCCTCTACCGCCAGACCAAGGGCTTCTACCGGCGGCTCAACGGGGCCTGAGCCGGTCAGGCCGCCGGCCCGGCGCCAGTCAGGCCGCGCCGGCCCGGCGCCGGCCCGCCGCCAGTCAGGCCGCTGGCCCCTGGCGCAGCTTGAAGGATGCCCCGCACGGGTCGGTCACCCCCGCCATCCGGCCGTAGGGGGTGTCGGCGGCCTCCTGGGAGACCCGGCCGCCGAGGCGGCGCACGGCGGCGACGGCGGCGTCCACGTCCTCGACCTCCCAGTAGAGCCACCACGACGCGCCGCCCGGCGCGGTGAAGGTGGCGGCGTCCATGACGCCGGCGAGCGCCTCACCGCCGGCCGGTTGCAGCACCGTGTACCGGAATTCGTCGGAGTCCGACACGACGGCCGTCTCCCACCGGAACACCGACCGGTAGAAGGCGACGGCGCGGGGGTAGTCCGCGGTGAAGAGCTCGAACCAGCTCGGCGCCCCGGGCTCGTCGAGGACGGTGAAGCCGGCGAAGGTCCCGGGCTGCCAGACGCCGACGGCGGCCCCGGTCGGGTCGGTGAGCACGGCCTGGACCCCGAGGTCGGCCACGGGCATTCCGGGGACGGCGACCTCCGCGCCCGCCGCCTCGGCCGCGGCGACCGTCCGGGCCACGTCGTCGGTGGCGAGGTAGACCTTCCAGACGTCCTGGGCGGGGTTGCCCGGCATGTCGCCCACGGCACCGGCGACCGGCACGCCGGCGTGCTCGAACATGAAGTAGCCGTCGAAGTCCGGGTCTGGCTCGAGGGCCTCCCAGCCGAGCAGCTCGCCGTAGAAGCGGCGGCTCCCCTCGGCGTCGGAAGTCCACAGGTCGGCCCAGCACGGGGCCCCGCTGGGGGTGGTGGTCCGGGTGGTCATCGTCGGCTCCCTTCGCTGCGTCCGCTCGTGGTCGTACAGACAGGCGTCACCCGTCGGACTCATCGCGGCGTGCCTCCGGCCGTCAGCGAGGCACGCCGCTCGGTCGCCGGTCGGGGGGCGTCGGGGGCCCGTCGAGGTGCTGCGGGAGGCCGAACGAGGGGAACAGCCGCTCGGGGTCGAGCACGGCGAGGAAGGAGCTGAGGGCGGCGATCCTCCCCTCGGTCACCTCGAGCACGTGGACGGCCCACGGGGCGAACCCGCCACCGGGGCCCGGTCGGTACTGACCGAAGGCCGGCGAGCCGTTCGCCGAGGTGGCAGGGAGCTTCGAGCCCCGGCACCCGCTGGGGCCGGGCTGGAGCATCCAGGCGCCGATGGCGTCCGCCCCCTGCAGCCACAGCTCGAAGGGGGGCATCGACTGCACGGCGCCACCGTGGAGGAGGCCGACGAGTGCGTCGACGTCGTAGCGTTCGAACGCGTCGACGTCGCTTCCCAGGAGGGCTTCGTCCGCTTCCCCCAGTGGCTCGGGGTGCGGACCGGCGGGCACGGCCCGCAGCCGTGCCCGCGCCCGCTGCAGGGCGCTCGTCACCGACGCCACCGACGTCTCCAGCAGCGCGGCGGCCTCGGCGGCCGGCCAGCGCAGCACGTCGCAGAGGAGCAGCGTCGCTCGCTGGCGGGGCGTGAGGTGCTGCAGGGCGGCGACGAAGGCCAGGCGGACCGACTCGCGGTACTCGGCGATCACCGCAGGGTCGTCGCTGTCGGGTCCGGCGCTCCGGTCGGGAAGCGGGGTGACCCACCTCGCCTCGGGGACGAGGGGCCCGAGCAGCGAGTCGTCGGGGGGTGACGACGGCCCGAGCTCCAGGGGCCGGGCGCGGCGCTGGACCTGCCTGTCCATGTCGATGCAGACGTTGGTGGCGATGCGGTACAGCCACGACCGGAGGCTCGAGCGCCCCTCGAAGTCCTCGGCCGCTCGCCAGGCGCGGACCATGGTCTCCTGTACGGCGTCCTCTGCCTCGAAGCCGGAGCCAAGCATGCGGTAACAGTGGGCCGTGAGCTCGCGGCGGTACGTCTCGGGGTCCCGCCCGCCTTCGAGGGCCGCGTCCGGCACGTCGGTGGATGCTAGCCAGCTCTGGGGCCTGGGGCCTGGGGCCTGGGGCCTGGGGCCTGGGGGCGAACGGACAGGTCGCCGATCAGGTCGACGCCCGCCGCCGGGCCCGGTTCGCCGCGCTGACCACGGCCTGCAGCGAGGCGTCGAGGATGCTCGAGTCCATGCCCACGCCCCACCAGGTCGTCCCGTCGGGCCCCTCGGCCTCCACGTAGGCGACGGCCGAGGCCCCGCTCCCCGAGGTGAGGGCGTGCTCGCTGTAGTCGCGCACCTCGAAGGTGACGCCGAGCTCGGCGCGCAGCGCGGCGACGAGCGCGTCGATCGGCCCGTTCCCCTCGCCCATGGCCGTCCGAGGCGTGCCGTCGACGAGCAGCTGGGCCGTGACCGTCGTCCGCTTGCCGCCGGTCGCGACCTCGGAGCCGACGAGGCGGACCTCGGCGTCGTCGGGCAGGTAGGTCCGGGCGAAGACGTCCCACATCTCGCCGGGGCGGATGACGGTGCCGCTCGCCTCGGTGACCGCCTGGACCTCCTTCGAGAACTCGACCTGGAGCTGCCGGGGCAGGTCGAGCCCGTGCTCGGTGTCCATCAGGTAGGCCACGCCGCCCTTGCCCGACTGGCTGTTGACCTGGATGATCGCCTCGTAGGTCCGGCCGGTGTGCTTGGGGTCGATCGGCAGGTACGGCACCTCCCAGACCTCGTAGTCGTCGCCGATGGCCCGCATGCCCTTGTTGATGGCGTCCTGGTGCGACCCCGAGAACGCCGTGTAGACGAGGTCGCCGGCGTAGGGGTGGCGGGGGTGGACGGGCATGCGGGTGGCGTGCTCGGCCACGCGGCGGACCCGCTCGATGTCCGAGAAGTCGAGGGCGGGGTCGACGCCCTGCGAGAAGAGGTTCATGGCCAGCGTCACCACGTCGACGTTGCCGGTGCGCTCACCGTTCCCGAAGAGCGTCCCCTCGACCCGGTCGGCGCCGGCCAGCACGGCGAGCTCGGCGGCGGCCACCGCCGTGCCCCGGTCGTTGTGGGGGTGCACGCTCAGCACCACGGCGTCGCGTCGCTTGATGGTCCGCCCGAACCACTCGATCACGTCGGCGTAGACGTTGGGCGTGTACATCTCGACGGTGGCCGGCAGGTTGATGACCATCGGACGCTCGGGCGTGGGCTCGATCACGTCCATGACGGCCTCGCAGATCTCGACGGCGAAGTCGGGCTCGGTGCCCGTGAAGCTCTCCGGCGAGTACTCGTAGCGGACCTCGGTGCCCGCTAGCGAGGCCTCGAACTTCTTGCACAGCCGGGCGGCGTTGACGGCGATGTCCATGATCCCCTGTTTGCCGAGGCCGAACACGACCCGCCGCTGGAGCTCGGAGGTCGAGTTGTAGAAGTGGACGATCGCGCGGGCGGCCCCCTGGAGGGACTCGAACGTGCGCTCGATCAGCTCCTCGCGGCACTGGACGAGGACCTGGATGGTCACGTCGTCGGGGATGCGCCCCTCGTCGATGATGAGCCGCTGGAAGTCGAGGTCGGTCTGGGAGGCCGACGGGAAGCCGACCTCGATCTCCTTGAACCCGACGGCCACGAGGGTGTCGAACAGGGCCAGCTTGCGCTCGGGGTCCATGGGGTCGACGAGCGCCTGGTTGCCGTCGCGCAGGTCGACGCTGGCCCAGCGTGGTGCCCGCGTGAACGAGCGGTCCGGCCACGTGCGATCGGCGAGCTGGAGCGGGAGGTGGGCCCGGTACTTGGCGAAGGGCATCGGGGACACGTCGCAGGGGTACTCGACGAGGGCGGGGGCGGCGCTCCCGCCGGTGCCGGGGTGTTCGCTGGTCATGCTGGTGGCTCCCTGTCTCCTTGCTGGCTCGTCCGGGCCGCTGCCCCGTGTGCTCCGATCGTGGTCGGCGTGCTGGTCCTCGCCCGGGCCCGTCCCCGGCGCCTCCGGGCCCGGGCCAACAAAAAACCCCCTGGCCGATCGGCGCAGGAGGTTGCGGGCGAACGCGATGTGGCGTTCGCCGTCAGGTAAGGAGGAGCTCCGAGGTCACGGTCGTGCACGCGGGGGTCCGGGTCACGCCATCAATGGTGGCAGGATCGGCACCCTCCGTCAAGGCTCCGCCTGTCCTCCCGGCACGCCCCTCCCGGCACGCCCCTCCCACCGGGGCCACCCGCACGGGGCCACCCGCACGGGGCCACCGTGCACGGGGCCCACCGCCGGGCGCGAGACTCGTCACCGTGCCCCGACCGCCCCGACCCGCTGCTGGCGCGCCGGCAGCGGGCGCTCCCGTGCCCGCTGGTGCCCTCGGCGCTGCCGGTGCCCCTGCCCGACCCCGCGAGGAGGTCCCCGCGTGACCACTGTCACTGCCGCCAGCGACGCCACGGACCCGAGCGGCAGCCGCGTGCCGGCGGCGATCGAACGTGCCCAGGGGCTGGTCCGCCCGGCGCTCGAGGAGGCCGTGGCCCGGCTCAGCGCAGGGCTGCGCCTGCCGATCGAGTACCACCTCGGCTGGTGCGACCCGACCGGCGCGCCGACCGGGGCTCACGGTGGAAAGTACGTCCGTGCCACGCTGGCCCTCCTCTCCGCCGAGGCAGCGGGGGCTCCGGCAGCGGCGGGCGTGCCGGGCGCCGTGGCCGTCGAGCTCCTGCACAACTTCTCGCTGCTGCACGACGACGTGATCGACCACGACGTCGAACGGCGCCACCGGCCGACGGTGTGGGCGGTCTTCGGGGTGGGCACCGCGGTCATCGCCGGCGACGCGCTGCTCGCCCTCTCCCACCAGACGCTGCTCGAGCTGCCCGGGCGCGGTCCCCGGGCGGCGGCACGAGCCCTGGCGTTCGCCACGGCGGCCCTCATCGCCGGCGAGGCGGAGGACATGGCCTCCGAGACGCGGAGCGACATCACGCCCGACGAGTGCACGGCGATCTCCCTCGGCAAGACGGGCGTGCTCCTGGCCTGTGCCGCCTCGATCGGCGTGCCGCTGACCGAGGGCGACCCGCGCCTGGCCGAGACCCTCGGTGACTTCGGGCTCAACGTCGGCCTGGCGTACCAGGCCGTCGACGACGTCCTCGGCATCTGGGGCGACCCGCAGGTGACCGGGAAGCCGGCGGGCAGCGACCTGCGCGACCGGAAGAAGACGCTCCCGATCGTGGCGGCCATGTGCGCCGGTGGGGGCGCCTCCGAGGAGCTCCAGGACCTCCTCGCCCTCGAGGTGCTCGACGAGGCCCAGGTGGCCCGGGCGGCGTCGCTCGTCGAGGCGTGCGGCGGTCGCGACCGGGCCGAGTCCGAGGCCCGGCGGTTCCTCGAGGCCGCGCTCGAGGCGTTGTCCTCGGCGGACGTCCCCGGGCCGGTGGACGCCGAGCTGCGGGCGGTCGCCCGCTTCGTCGTCGACCGGGACGCCTGACTTGACCGGCGACCACCCCCCGGCGGCTGCCCGGGCGCCCACGGGCCCGACCGCCCGCGGGAACCGGCGTCCCCCGTGCCGGGTATCGTCGGAGCCATGTCCGCCCGAACCCGCAAGCTGGTGAAGCCGATGGCCATCTTCGGCGTGCTCTCGACCATGGCGAGCATCTGGTGGTTCGCCCTGAAGCCCCGGCGCAAGGGCACGAGCTCCTGACCCCGTCCACTGCCGGCGGGCGTCGCCCGGCCGGCGCTGCCCGCCCAGGGCGGGCGGGCAGCCCGTTGCGCCCGCTGCGCTCGCGCAACTTCGCCCTCGTGTGGTCAGCGGCCCTCGTGTCGAACGTGGGCTCGTGGATGCAGACGGTGGCTCTCGGCGTGCTGGTGACGGCCCGCACGCACCAGCCGCTGTGGACGGGTCTCGTGGCGGCGGCAGCGTTCGTGCCGATGGGGCTGCTCTCCCCGGTCGGGGGTGCCCTGGCCGACCGGTTCGACCGCCGGGCATGGCTGACGGCGACCACGCTCGCCGAGCTCGTCGTCGCCGCCGCGCTCGCGGTGCTCGCCGCGACCGGGACGACCGGTCCGGGGCTCGTGGTGGTCGTCGCCTTCCTCGGCGGCGCGGCGGCCGCCCTGGGGTTCCCCGCCTACCAGGCACTGCTGCCCGACCTGGTGGCCGGCGAGGACATCGTCGCCGCCGTCTCGCTCTCCTCGGCGCAGTTCAACCTCGGGCGGGTGGTCGGCCCGGCGCTCGCCGGGCTCGCCCTCGTCGCCGGTGGCTACACCCTCGCCTTCGCGGCCAACGCCGTGTCGTTCGTGGCCGTCGTGGTCGCCCTCCGCCTGGTCCGCCTGGAGCACCGTCCCACCGCGGGGGCGGTACCCCTCTCGCTCGGCGCTCGTCTTGCCGCCGGCGTGCGCGTCGCGCTGGCCGAGCCCGGGTGCCGGGCCGCCATCGGGCTCATCTCGGCGGTGGCGCTCCTCGTCTCTCCGTTCATCGCCCTGGTGCCGGCCATGGCCATCGACGTGTTCCACCGAGGCGCCTCGGCGACGTCGGTGCTGGTCACCGCCCAGGGCGTCGGAGCCGTCGTCGGGGCGCTGGCCCTGCCGGCGCTGGCCGAGCGCTTCGGCAGCGGCCGCGCCGTCCTCGGCGCCCTCGCCGCCCTGCCGGTGGCGGCCGCGGCGTACGGGCTGGCTCCCACCTTCTGGTCGTCGGCCGCCGCACTGGCCGTGCTCGGCGCGTGCTACCTCTGCGTCCTCTCGGGTCTCAACAGCATCGTGCAGCTCCGCGCTCCCGCGGCGGCCCGGGGCCGAGTGCTCGGCATCTACCTGATGGGGCTCGGGCTCGTCTACCCGCTCGGCGCCGTGCTGCAGGGGGCCGTCGCGGGCTCTGGCGGCCTGCGAGCCGTGACGGTCGCCGGTGCGGTGGGCCTCGGCTGCCTGCTGGCCGTCCTCGCCGTCGTGGCCCGCCCGGTCCTCGCCGCCCTGTCGGGTGGCGGGTCGGGAGATCCCGAGGTGCCGGCTCGGAGCCCGGCCGACGGGGACCTGCCGGTGGGCGCCGCTCCCGCGACGGTCGGCGAGAGCTGCCCGTGAGCGACGGGACGCCACCGGTCCCCGTCGAGGTCGTGACGGCAGCCGACGCCGAGGTCGCCCAGCGCCGGGCGGCCGGGTGGATGGCCGCCCGCGGGCTCCGTGCCGGCGACCGGATCGCCTTCTGCCTTCCGTCGTCCGCGGCGCTGCTCACCGCCGTGCTGGGCGCCCTCCGCACCGGCATCGTGCCCGTGCTCCTCAACGCCACCCTCCTCGACGCCGAGCGTGCCGTGCTCCTCGCCGACGCCGAGCCCGGTGCCGTGGTCGCCGACGCGGCCGCGCTGGCCGAGCTGGGCTCCGGCGAGCCGGTCGAGCTCGCCCCCGTCCCACTGGCCCGCCCCATGCACTACACGTCGGGGACGACCGGCCGGGCCAAGGGCGTGTGGTCCGGGCTGTGGGACGAGCGCACGGCGGCGGCCGCCCTGGCCGACGAGGCCGAGCTGTGGCACTTCGGCCCCGACGACGTCCACCTCGTGTGCTCCCCGATGTACCACTCGGTCTCGGTCCGCTTCGCCGGCGGGACCCTGCTCGCCGGCGGGACGTGCGTCGTGCTCGGGCGCTTCGACGCCCCCACGGCCGTCGCCGCCCTCGGCGGCTGCTTCGGGCCCACGCCGACCACGACGTTCCTCGCCCCGTCGGCCCTCGCCCGCCTGCTCGCCCCCGAGGTCGGCGCCCCCGACCGCTTCGACGCCCTCCGTCTCCTCGTCCACGCCGGCTCGCCGTGCCCGCCGGACCTGAAGCGCCGGGCCATGGCACGTGCCGGGCCCGGGGTGGTCTGGGAGTTCTACGGTTCGACGGAGGGCCAGTTCACCGCGTGCGGTCCCGACGAGTGGCTCGACCGGCCCGGGACGGTCGGCCGGGCACGGCCCGGCCGGGTGGTCTCCGTCGACGCCGACGGGACGATCTGGTGCCGGCCCCCCGACTTCGCGCGCTTCTCCTACTGGCGCGACGACGCCAAGACGGCCGCGGCGTGGCGGGACGACGGCTCGTTCACCGTCGGCGACCTGGGCCGGCTCGACGACGCCGGGTACCTCTTCATCGACGGGCGGCGTGACGACCTCGTCATCAGCGGCGGAGTCAACGTGTACCCGGCCGAGGTCGAGGCCGTCCTCCACGCGGTCGCCGGCGTGGCCGAGGTGGCGGTGTTCGGCCGGGACGACCACCGCTGGGGCCAGCGGGTCTGCGCCGCCGTGGTCCCCGTCGGCGGTCGCTCCCAGGGGACCGCGGAGCTGCTCGCCGCGCTCGAGCGGCGCGCCGCCGAGGCGCTCGCCCCCTACAAGCGGCCCAAGGAGTACCACCTGTGCGCAGACCTGCCCCGAACGCCCACCGGGAAGCTCCGCAGGCTCGAGGTCGCCGGCTGCCTGGGCCTCGAGCCGGCTCGCCCCGGAGGTGGGCCTGAGGGACAATCGAGGCCATGACCTCCGCACCGGCCGGCCCGCCGATCGCCACCGTCAACCCGACCACCGGTGAGGTGCTCGAGATCTTCGAGCCCCTCGGGCCCGACGCCGTCGAGGAGCGGCTGGCGACGGCGGCGACGACGGCGGCGGCGTGGGCGCGCACGGGCGCCGCAGACCGGGCCCGCCTGCTGCAGACGGCGGCAGACCTGCTCGACGGCGAGCTGCCGGACGTCGCCCACCTGCTCACGACCGAGATGGGCAAGCCCTTCGCCCAGGCGAAGGGCGAGGTGGCCAAGTGCGCCAACGCCCTGCGCTGGTTCGCCGAGCACGGGGAGCGCCTGCTCGCCGAGGAGCCGGTGGCCCTGGGGTCGGGGAGGGGAGCGGTGCGCTTCCAGCCCCTCGGGCCGGTGCTGGCGATCATGCCCTGGAACTTCCCGCTGTGGCAGGTCGTCCGCTTCGCCGCACCCGCCCTCATGGCCGGCAACGTGGGCCTGCTCAAGCACGCGCCGAGCGTGCCGCGGACCGCGCTCTTCCTCGAGGAGCTCTTCCGCCGGGCAGGTGGCCCGGCCGGCGTGTTCCAGACGCTGCTCGTCGGCACCGACCAGGTGCCGGCCGTCATCGCCGACGGGCGTGTGCGCGCCGTCACGCTGACCGGCAGCGTCCGGGCCGGGCGTGCCGTCGCCGCCCAGGCCGGCGCCGTGGGAAAGAAGGTCGTCCTCGAGCTCGGCGGGAGCGACCCCTTCGTCGTGCTCCCCTCCGCCGACCTCGACCGGGCGGTGTCCGTGGGCGTGCAGGCCCGGGTGCAGAACAACGGCCAGTCGTGCATCGCCGCCAAGCGCTTCGTCGTCCACGAGGCGGTCGCCGACGCCTTCGTGGACGCGTTCGTCGAGCGGATGTCGTCGCTCGAGGTGGGCGACCCGTTCGACCCCGCCACCGAGGTCGGGCCGCTCGTCACCGAGGCCGCCCGCGACACGATCGAGGCCCAGGTGGAGGACGCCCGGGGGAAGGGCGCGGCCGTCCTCTGCGGCGGCGAGCGCGTGGTCGGTCCGGCCGGGCCCGACCATCCGGGGTTCTTCTACCGTCCCACCGTCGTGACCGGCGTCGCGGCGGGCATGCGGGTCGCCACCGAGGAGGTGTTCGGTCCGGTCGCCCTGCTCACCCGGGTCTCGAGCGTGGACGAGGCCCTGGCCGTCGCCAACGGCACCGAGTACGGGCTCGGGGCGAGCGTATGGAGCACGGACGTCGCCGAGCAGGACCGCTTCGTCGACGAGCTCGAGGCCGGCATGGTCTTCGTGAACGGCATGGTCGCCTCCATGCCCGAGCTCCCCTTCGGCGGCATCAAGAGCTCGGGAGTCGGCCGCGAGCTGTCGGTCTACGGCCTCCACGAGTTCTGCAACGTGAAGGCGGTCTGGCGGCCGTGAGGACCGGCCGGCGCGGGGTGGGGCCGGCGGCGCGCCGTCACGGGGGGCCGCCGGCGTGGAGGTGAGCTGGTTCGCCGCCCTGTGCGACGACGACTACCGGTTCCTCGGGCGTCCCGAGCCGGAGCTCGCCAGCAGCTTCTCCCACTGTTCGGCCATCGTGGCCGAGGCCGAGGCCCAGGGGTTCGACAACGTCCTGCTGCCGTCGGGCTACGAGCTCGGCATCGACTCGGTGGCCTTCGCCGCCGCCGTGGCGCCGTCCACCGAGCGGATCCGCCTGCTCGTCGCCGTCCGGTGCGGCGAGGTGTGGCCGCCCCAGCTCGGCCGCCAGCTCGCCACGCTCGACCAGGTGCTGGGCGGGCGGCTCACCGTCAACGTCATCTCGAGCGACCTGCCCGGCGAGTCGCTCGAGCCCGGACCCCGCTACGCCCGCACCGCCGAGGTGATGGCCATCCTCGACGCCGTGCTGTCGGGTCGCCGCGTCGAGCACCACGGGAGCTTCTACGACCTCTCGCTCGACCCGCCCCGGCTGACCGCCACGGCTCCCCGGCGGCCGCCCTTCTACTTCGGCGGGCTCTCCGAGCCGGCCCGGCAGGTGGCCGCCGAGGCCGCCGACGTCTACCTCCTCTGGCCCGACACCGAGGAGCGGGTGGCCGAGCTCCTCGCCGACCTGCGCCGGCGTGCCGCCGCCGCAGGCCGGACGCTCCGGTTCGGCTACCGGGTCCACGTCGTCGTCCGGCCGAGCGAGGCCGAGGCCCGCGCCGCGGCGCGTCAGCTGGTCAGCGGCCTCGACGACACCACGGGGGCCGCCATCCGGCGGCGCTCGCTGGACGCCGGCTCGGTCGGCGTGGCCCGCCAGGCCACCCTCCGGGACGAGGCCGACGCCGACGGCTACGTCGAGCCCAACCTGTGGACCGGCATCGGCCGCGCCCGGTCGGGCTGCGGGGCGGCGATCGTCGGGGACCCCGAGCAGGTCGGCGCCAAGCTCGCGCGCTACGCCGCGCTCGGCATCGACGCCGTCATCCTGTCGGGGTACCCGCACCTCGACGAGTGCCGCCGCTTCGGCGAGCTGGTCCTGCCGCTCCTCGACCACGGGCCCCTCGAGCCGGCCGCTGCCGGGTCGGACTGAGGTCCGCCGGGCTGCCTCAGCCGCCGAGGACCTCGTCCATCGCGACCGCCCGTCGCTCGGCGATCGAGCGCTGCGCGGCGACGCCCGTCGCCACGCTCACGAGGCCGTCCTCGACGGAGACCGCCGGGGGTCCCCCGGAGCGCACCGCCTCGAGGAAGGCGACGTGCTCGAGGTAGCTCGAGCCATGGTGGAATCCCTCGTGGCGGACGGCGTCGTCGACCGCCACCTCCTCCACGACGCCGGCCGGCCCCGCCGCGCGTGTTCCCGTGCGCACGAGGGCGCTCGGCAGGAAGGCCTCGACCTTGCCGGCGTCGCCGACCACGCTCAGCTCCTCCTGGTTCCGGCTCCCCTCGGCGAACATGCACAGGTCGAGGGACGCCCGGGCACCGTTGTCGAAGTCGACGACGACGAAGGCGTTGTCGAGGATGTCGGGCCGTTCGCCGTCGTAGGACTCGTCGAGGTGGTTGACGTCCTGGCCGCCCGAGGCGAGCACGCGCTCGGGCCGACCGCCGGCGAGCACGGTCATCAGGTCGAAGAAGTGGCAGCACTTCTCGACCAGGGTTCCGCCCGTGTTGCGGTTGAAGCGGTTCCAGTCGCCGACCTTGTGGAGGAACGGGAAGCGGTGCTCGCGCAGGGCGACCATGCGGGGACGGCCGACCGCGCCCGAGCGGACCCGGTCGATGAGCGCCGCCACGGGGGGCATGTAGCGGTACTCGAGGCCCACCCACACGACCCCGGGGTGGTCACGCGCCCGCTCGACGACGCGGTGGCAGTCGGCCACCGTCGTGCACAGCGGCTTCTCCACCAGCACGTGGTGGGGCGTTCCCAGGACGTCGGCGAGCACGTCGGCGTGGGTCATGTTGGGGGTGGCGACGACCAGGGCGTCGCACAGCCCGGACCCCACGAGGTCGCGGTGGTCGGTGAAGTACGCCACGTCGGTGGCGTCCCCGAGCGACCGCCGGGCGCCCTCGAGCGAGGGAGGGTGGGGATCGGCGACCGCCGTGACCACCGCACCGGGGACGGCGCCGAGGTTGCGGAGGTGCTCCTGGCCCATCATGCCCGTGCCGACGACGCCGTAGCGCACGGGCGAGGCGGCACGGGGCGCCGTCTCGCTGCCGGGCGCCGTCTCGCTCCCGGGCGGCACGGGAGGTGGCAGCGGCGACGTCACCCGCCGCCGGACGCGGGCCCGCCCGCCGAGCCGGCTTGGGGGCGGCGGACGCCGACGACGACGGCGCCCTCGGCGATCACCTCGACGGTGTCGACCACGTCGAAGCCGGCTTCGGAGAGCATCGCCACCCAGCGCGACATGCTCACCGGTCGCTCTTGCGTCCGCACCGCCATACGCCAGACGCCCTTCACGATGCGCCACAGGCCGCCCGGCCCGAGCTTCAAGAAGGCCTTCGTCTTGGTGGCGGCGATCGCCCAGTCGCGAGCCTCGGCACCGCGGCCGAACATCATGTCGCCGATCACGAACCGGCCGCCCGGCTTGAGCCAGGTTGCCGCCCGCCGCACCACCTCCGACTTGTCGCGGTCGCGCAGGTGGTGGAGCACGTAGTTGGTCACGACCAGGTCGACGGAGCCCTTCGGGAGGTCGAGCTGCTCGATGGCGCACACGACGCCCTCGACGTTGTCGTCACCGCGCTCGCGGGCGTGCCGCTCGAGGATCTCGATCATCTTGGGGCTGACGTCGACGCCGAGCACGCGGGCCGCCCCAGGGGCGAGGAGGAAGGTGACCTGGCCGGTCCCGCACCCGAGGTCGACGATGACCGCCCCGTCGGTGTCACCGGCCCGGGCGACCAGGGCGTCGACGACCTTGTCGAGGCCCTTCGGGGTGTGCTCGTCCCAGAACACGGCGCGCTCGGTCCAGACCTTGCGCTGGCGGGCGATCTCGCGCTCGTCAGCGCGGCTCGCCTCGCCGGTCACCGGGAGCGGGCTGACGGGTGGGTCGGGGGGAGGCACCGGCACCGGGCCAGTGTAGGCACCCGCTCCCGCCAGGTCAGCGCAGGTCGGCGCGACGGGCGCCGGCGGGACGGGCGCGGGCGGGCACACTGGTGGCGTGCGCGCCTACCTCGACCACGCCGCCACCACGCCGATGGTCCCTGCCGCCGTCGAGGCGTGGCTCGAGGTCGTCGGCGCCGGGGAGGGCAATCCCACGGGCATGCACGCCGAGGCGCGCCGCGCCCGGCGCCGGCTCGACGACGCCCGCGACGTGCTGGCAGCGCACCTCGGCGCCCGGCCGGGTGAGGTGGTCCTGACCTCGGGCGGCACCGAGTCCGACAACCTGGCCGTCTTCGGGGTGCTCGGGGCGATCCCCGGCCCGCCGGGGCCGGTCGTCTGCGCCGCCTTCGAGCACCACGCCGTCCTGCGGGCGTGCCGCCGGGCGAGCGAGCTCGCCGGGGTCGAGCTGCGCGAGGTGCCGGGCACCGGCGAGGGGACCGTCGACCTCGACGCCCTGGCCGCCGCGCTCACGCCCGACGTGTCGCTCGTCTCGGTGATGCTGGTCAACAACGAGGTGGGGACGGTCCAGCCCCTCGCCGAGGTGGCCGAGCAGGTGCGCCGCCGGGCGCCGTCGGCCCGCCTGCACACCGACGCCGTCCAGGCGGTCCCCTGGCTCGACGTGGCGGCCGCCGCCGCGCCGGCCGACCTGGTGTCGGTGAGCGCCCACAAGTTCGGCGGGCCGGTGGGGGCCGGCGCCCTGGTCGTGCGCGGCGACCTCGCCCTCGCTCCGGTCCTCCACGGGGGGGAGCAGGAGCGCCGCCGGCGCAGCGGCACCCCGGCGGTGGCAGCGGCGTGGTCGACGGCGGTGGCGCTCGAGGCGGCCGTGGCGAGCCGTCGGACGACCCCGGCGGTGGCGCGGCGCCGCGACCGTCTGGTCGACGGGCTGCTCGCCACGCTCCCGGGCGTCGCCGAGACCGTCCCCCGCACCGCCACCGTGGCCGGCTTCGCCCACCTGGTGGTGGAAGGCGTCGAGAGCGAGGCGCTCCTCGTCGTCCTCGACGAGCTCGGGGTGGCGGCCTCGGCGGGGTCGTCGTGCGCGAGCGGTGCCGCCGAGCCGAGCCACGTGCTCCTCGCCCTGGGCCGCCCGACCTCCGACGCCCGGTCCGCCCTGCGCCTCACGCTGTCTTCGACCACGACCGACGCCGAGGTCGACCTGGCCCTCGCCGCCGTCCCCGAGGCCGTCCGCCGCCTGCGAGACTGACGGCGTGCGCGTGCTCGTTGCCATGTCCGGTGGCGTCGACTCGTCGGTCGCCGCCGCCCTCGCCGTCGAGCGTCACGGCGTCGACGACGTGGTCGGGGCGACCCTCAAGCTGTGGGGAGGGGAGTCGGACTCGGGGTGCTGCTCCGTGGCGGACGTCGACGACGCCCGCCGGGTCGCCGACCAGCTCGGCATCGTCCACCACGTCTTCAACTTCTCCGCGGCCTTCGGGGCCCGGGTCGTCGACCCGTTCGTGGAGGGGCACGCGGCGGGGCGCACGCCCAACCCGTGCATCGCCTGCAACCGCCACGTCAAGTTCGACCTGCTCCTCGACCGCGCCCGCCGCCTGGGCTTCGACGTCGTGGCCACCGGGCACCACGCCCGCGTCACGACCGAGCCCGACGGCACCCGGGCGCTCCGTCGGGGCGCGGACTCGGCCAAGGACCAGTCCTACGTGGTCTCGATGCTCACGCCACCGAAGCTGGCCCGGGTCGCCTTCCCGGTCGGGCGTCTCACGAAGGCGGAGGTCCGTGCCGAGGCTGTCCGCCTCGGGCTGCGCACCGCGGCAAAGCCCGACAGCCAGGACGTGTGCTTCATCCGGGCAGACCAGGGGCGCGGCGCCTTCCTGGCCGAACGCACGGTCCTCCACGCCGGACGGGTCGTCGACGGGGAGAGCGGGGCGACCGTCGGGGCGGTGCCCGCCGTCGAGCTGGTGACGGTCGGACAGCGACGGGGCGTGGGGCACGGGACCGACGGTCGGCGGCGGTACGTCCTCGACGTCGACGTCCACGCCCGCACGGTCGTCGTCGGCCCGCCAGAGGCGGCGCTCGCGGGCACCGCCACGGTGGGGGAGCTCACCTGGACTGCTGGTCCGCCGCCGGGGCGCGCCCCGGCCGTGCTGGCCCAGTGCAGCGCCCACGGGACCGCCGTCCCGGCCACGCTCGAGGCCCGGCGCGCCGGTGCGGGCCCCCTCGGAGGGGACGACGGGGCGCCCGGTGCAGGTCCAGGTCCGACGACGACCGTGCGCTTCGCCGAGCCGGTCCGCCGGGTCGCCCCGGGGCAGACGGTGGCCTTCTACGACCCCGCCGAGCCCGACCGCGTCGTCGGCTCCGGGGTGGTCCGGTGAGCGGGGAGCCCCTCACGCCGTCCGACGGCACGGGGCCGACGGGCCGGCCCGAGGACGAGACGGCGCTCGCCGAGCACGTCCGGGCCCTGCGCGAGCGCATCGCCTACTACGACGACCGGTACTACCGGCTCGACTCCCCGGCCGTCCCCGACGCCGAGTACGACGCGCTGGCCGCCGAACTCCGGCGGCTCGAGGCAGCCCACCCCGAGCTCGCCGTCCCCGGGTCCCCGGCCGCGACCGTGGGCGCGCCCCCCGCGCCGCTCTTCGCCCCGGTCCGCCACCGGGTGCCGATGATGAGCCTCGACAACGTCTTCAACCCCGAGGAGCTACGGGCGTGGGCCGACCGGCTCGCCCGCCACGTGCCGGGGGACACTGCCTTCGTCTGCGAGCTCAAGATCGACGGGCTGGCCATCTCCATCACCTACCGCGACGGTCGGTTCGCCCAGGCCGCCACCCGGGGCGACGGGCGCCAGGGCGAGGACGTGACCGCCAACGTGGCCACGTTGGCCTGCGTGCCCGAACGACTCGACGGCAGCGGCGGCCCCGTGCCTGGCCTCGTCGAGGTGCGCGGCGAGGTCTACCTGCCGGTCTCGGCCTTCGACGCCCTGAACGCCCGTCAGCTCGACGCCGGGCTCAAGCCGTTCGCCAACCCGCGCAACGCGGCCGCGGGTTCCCTGCGCCAGAAGGACCCGGCGGTCACCGCCACCCGGCCGCTCGCCCTGTGGTCGTACCAGGTGGGCGAGGTCGACTCGGCGGGCGCCCCCCTGCCCGACGCGCTGGCCACCTCGCACGCCGAGGCGCTCGGGTGGGTGGCCTCGGTGGGTCTTCCGGTCAACCCCGAGCTCCAGCGGGTGCAGGGCCTCGACGCCGCCCTCGCCTTCTGCCGTCACTGGGAGGAGCACCGCCACGACCTCGACTACGACATCGACGGGGTGGTCGTCAAGGTCGACGACTTCGCCCTCCAGCGCGAGCTCGGCTCCACGTCGCGTGCACCCCGGTGGGCGATCGCCTACAAGTTCCCGCCCGAGGAGCGCTCGACGCGCCTCGTCGACATCGAGGTGTCGATCGGCCGGACGGGGAAGGCGACGCCCTTCGCCGTGCTCGAGCCGGTCATCGTGGGCGGCTCCACCGTGTCGATGGCCACGCTCCACAACGAGGACCAGGTGCGGATCAAGGACGTGCGCCCCGGAGACCGGGTGATCGTGCGCAAGGCCGGGGACGTCATCCCCGAGGTCGTCGGCCCCGTCCTCGAGCCACCGGGCACCCCCGGCGCGGGCCGGCGGCCCCGCCGCTGGCACTTCCCGACCACGTGCCCGAGCTGCGGGGGACCGCTCGTGCGCCTGGAGGGCGAGAGCGACACCTTCTGCACCAACCTCGACTGTCCGGCCCAGCGGGTCCAGCGCATCGCCCACTTCGCCTCGCGCTCCGCCATGGACATCGAGGGGCTCGGCGAGCTCCGGGTCAGGGCGCTGGTCGAGCGGGGCCTCCTCGCCGACGTGGCCGATCTCTACGCGTTCACACCGGCCACCTTCGAGGGCGTCGAGGGGTTCGCCGAGGTGTCGGTGCGCAACCTGCTCGCCGCCATCGACGCCTCGCGGGGGCGTCCCTTGAGCCGTCTCCTCGTCGGCCTGGGGATCCGTCACCTGGGCCAGGTCGGCTCCTCCGCCCTCGCGCACGCCTTCGGCACGCTCGACGCGGTCGCCGGCGCACCGGAGGAGGCGCTCGCCGCCGTCGAGGGGGTCGGTCCCGTGATCGCCGAGAGCGTCGTGGCCTGGTTCGCCTCGCCGGTCAACCGGGACGTCGTGGCCCGCCTCGCTGCCGCCGGGGTGAACCGCGCGGAGCCGGGCGCCCGTGTGGCCGAGCCGGGGGCGGGGGGGGAGGGGGAGGCGGCGCCCGCCGCGCTGCCGCAGGTCCTGGCCGGCCGTTCGGTCGTGGTGAGCGGCACGTTGCCGGACATGACGCGTGACGAGGCCGAGGCCGCCGTCGTCGCCCGAGGCGGGAAGTCGCCCGGCACCGTCTCGGCCCGGACGTACGCCCTGGTGGTCGGTGAGGACCCCGGGGCGACGAAGGTCCGGCGTGCCGAGGAGCTGGGCGTGCCGATCGTGGGCGCGGCCGGCCTCGCCGCCCTGCTCGAGACCGGCGAGGTGCCGGGTGCCCGGGACGACGCGGGCACGGCGGGGCCGTGGGGGGGCGACGGCCCTCCACCGCCGAGCCGGTCCTGATCGGTAGCCTTGGGACGGCCCATGCCCAGCATCGCCGACGCCATCGGGCGGGTCCTCGGGGACCGGTACCGACTCGTGACCCCCGTGGGGACGGGCGCGTCCGCGCACGTCTACCTGGCCGAGGACGTGACGCTGGACCGCCGGGTGGCTATCAAGCTCCTCCACCCCGCCCTGGCCGGTGACGCGGCGTTCCTCAAGCGGTTCCGCGCCGAGGCGAGGGCGGTCGCCGCGCTCAACCACCCGAACGTGCTCCAGGTCTACGACTGGGGCGAGCAGGACGGGCAGCCCTACCTGGTCACCGAGTTCCTGGCGGGCGGGAGCCTCCGCCAGCTCCTCGACGCAGGCGGGCGCTTCACGCCGTCCCAGGCCGTCCACGTGGGGCTCGAGGCGACCGCCGCGCTCGACTACGCGCACCGTCGGGGCATCGTCCACCGCGACGTCAAGCCGGCCAACCTGCTCTTCGACGCGGACGGCCGCCTGCGCATCGCCGACTTCGGGGTGGCCCGAGCGCTCGCCGAGGCGGCGTGGACCGAGCCCGAGGGCGCGCTCCTCGGCACCGCCCGCTACGCCGCGCCCGAGCAGGCCGAAGGGCTCGCCCTGGACGGCAAGGCCGACGTGTACGCGCTCGCCCTCGTGCTGGTGGAGGCCGTGACGGGCTCGGTGCCCTTCGTCGGCGACACGACCGTGTCCACCCTCATGGCCAGGGTGGGCGCGCTGCTCCCCGAGCACCCGGCGCTCGGCCCGCTCCACGACGTGCTGGTGTGGGCGGCGGCCCCCGACCCCGACGAGCGCTTCGACGCTGCCGCCTTCGGGCTGCGCCTCCAGGCGCTCGCCGTGGCGCTTCCCCCGGCCGGGCCGCTGCCGCTCGCCGGCACGGCGACCGGCGACCTCGGACCGGCCGCCCGGGGCCTCGTCACGGCGTGGGCGCCGACGGGCGCCGCGGGCCTGGTCGACGCCACCGAGCTCGGCGCACCCCCTTCGCCCCCGGGCCGGCCCGGTCGTGTCGCGACGCCGGCCGTCGGGCGGCGGGCCGAGGGCACCGCCCCCGAGCGCCCCGGCCGCCCCGGTGCGCCCCGGCGGCCCGATGCCGCTCCGGCCGTCGTCCGTCGGCGGAGGTGGCCGAAGGTGCTCGCCGTCGTGGCCCTCGTGGCCGCCGTCGTAGCCGGCGGCGCGCTCTACGCCGTGCGGGCGCAGCTCTTCGTCCCGAGCCACCCCGTCCCCGACCTCGTCGGCCGCACGGTCGCCGACGCCCGGCGGGCGACGGCAGGCGACCACTTCCGGGTGGAGCGCCGCTCGTCCGCCTACAGCATCACGGTGCCCGCCGGCCACATCGTCTCCCAGCTCCCCGTCGCCTCGACGGCCGCCCACCGGGTGACCGCCAAGCAGGGGGCCGCCATCGCCGTGGTGGTCTCCGAGGGGAAGCCGCCGGTGGCGATCCCCGACCTGACCACCTACTCGTCGTGCAAGGACGCCGTCCAGGCCCTGGCCGCCGTCCACCTGGTGGGCGTCTGCCCGCCCTCGGCCGCTCGCTACAGCTCGTCCGTCCCCGCCGGCGGCGTCCTCGGGTCGAGCCCGACGGGGCACGCGACCTACGGCTCGACCGTCGTCGTCGTCACCTCGAAGGGCCATGCACCGGTCGCCGTGCCGGCGGTGGCGACCGGGACGGGATCGACGTACGCCGCCGCCAAGGCAGCGCTCGTGGCCGCCGGGTTCGCCGTCACCGAGCACCAGGTGTACTCGAGCACGGTCCCGGCCAACGCCGTGGTCGGCACCACCCCGGACGCCTCCTCCGGCCCCCAGCCGTACGGCGCGACGGTGACCGTGGACGTCTCGCTCGGTCCCCAGCCGGTGCCGGTGCCCGACGTGGTCGGCGACACGGTGAGCCAGGCCACCGCCGCCTTGCAGGCGAAGGGCCTCGTCGTCGGGAACGTCTACGGACCGGCGGGCGGCCACGTCTTCCTGACCGACCCCGGGCAGGGCACCACCGAGCTCCCCGGCGCGGCGGTCACCCTCTACACGATCTGAGCGGCTGGCCGCCGGCGATGACCCCACGCGGTGGTGACGAGCTTCGTGCGGCGGGGTCCCCGGTCGCCGGGTGCGACCTCTGCGAGGCCGCCCGCATCACCCCGTGGCACGCCGAGGACGACGTGTGCTGGGTCGCCGACTGCGAGGTCTGCGACGTCCCCATCGTGGTCTGGCGCCACCACGGCGCGGAGCCTCCCGAGGCCGACGTCTCCCACATGCTCGGGCTGCTCGGCACCGTGGCCGACGAGCGGTTCGGCCCGGGCGCGTGGAAGCTCGACCGCGTGATGCGCCAGATCCCGGACCACTTCCACGCCCACGCCCGTGACGACGGCTGGTGGTCCCGCCGCGTCGGCGCCCGCCGGTGATCAAGTACCTCGGGTCCAAGCGTCGCCTGGTGCCGGCGCTCACCGTGCTCGCCACCGCCTCGGGGGCGCGGCGGGCCCTCGACCTCTTCACCGGCACGACCCGGGTGGCCCAGGCGTTCAAGCGAGTGGGGATGGAGGTGGTGGCCGTCGACCGCACGCGAGCCGCCCACGTGCTGGCCCGCTGCTACGTCGCCACCGACCCATCTGCCACGCCGTCGCTCGTCGACGAGGCACGGGCTGCCCTCGCCGACCTGTCGGCTCTGGCGGGGCGACCCGGCTACGTCACCGAGACGTTCTGCCGGCGGTCCCGGTTCTTCCATCCCGACAACGGCGCCCGCATCGACGCCATCCGCGACGTCATCGAACGCGACCACGCCGGGACGCCACTGTGGCCGGTGCTCGTCACGAGCCTCATGGAGGCGGCCGACCGGGTCGACTCGACCACGGGCGTGCAGATGGCGTACCTCAAGCGGTGGGCCCCGCGGGCCCTGCGCCCGCTCGAGCTCCGCCTGCCCGTGCTGGTGGCGGGGCCGGGCCGGGCGGTACGGGGCGACGCCGTCGGGCTGGCGGGTGGGCCCGAGCTCGGGCCCGTGGACCTGGCCTACGTCGACCCTCCCTACAACCAGCACCGCTTCGACGCCAACTACCACGTGTGGGAGACCCTGGTGGCGTGGGACGCGCCTCAGCACTTCGGCGTGGCGTGCAAGCGGATCGACCTGCGCGACCCGGCGAGCCGGAGCGCCTTCAACTCCAAGCGGACCATGCCCGACGCGCTCGCCCGTGTCGTGGCCCGGCTGGACGCCGAGGTGGTGGTGCTCTCCTACAACGACGAGGGCTGGCTCGGGCTCGCGGAGCTCGTCGAGCTCTGCTCGGTGCGCGGCCACGTCGCCGTGGTCGGGTTCGACTCGGCACGATACGTCGGCGCCCGGATCGGCATCCACGGTCCGACCGGGCGGCGCGTCGGCGAGGTGTCCCACCTCCGCAACGTCGAGTACCTCGTCGTGGCGGGCGACCGTGCCACGGTCACCCGCATGGTGCGGGCCCTCGAGGCCGCCGACCTGGGCGCCAAGGCCGTTCCGGCGTCGGCCGCCCCCCCCGGTGTCCGCCCCGGCGCACCGGTTTGACCCGGGTCCCTGGCGACTGACAACGTGGACCGAGAGCGGCCGCGCGTGCCCGCGGCTCCGCCAGCGACGAGGACGCGGACCAGCCGCGACGGACAGGAGACGTCAGCATGGGTGCACTCGACGGACGGATCGCCATCATCACCGGTGCCGGCCGGGGGATCGGTCGGGAGCACGCACTCCTCTTCGCCGCCGAGGGGGCGAAGGTCGTCGTCAACGACCTCGGCGGGGCCATCGACGGCTCCGGGGACGACCGCTCGCCGGCGCAGCAGGTGGCAGACGAGATCGTCGCCGCCGGCGGCGAGGCGGTGGCCAACACGGACGACATCACCGACTGGGACGGCGGCAAGCGGCTCATCGAGAGCGCCATCGACGCGTTCGGCGACGTCAACGTCCTCGTCAACAACGCCGGCATCCTGCGCGACCGCGTGCTCGTCAACATGTCCGAGGTCGAGTGGGACGCCGTCGTCAAGGTCCACCTGAAGGGGCACTTCGTGCCCACCCGGCACGCCGCCGCCCACTGGCGCGAGCAGGCCAAGGCCGGCAAGGAGGTCCGCGCCGCCGTGGTCAACACGTCGTCGACGTCGGGCCTCCTCGGAAACCCGGGACAGGCGAACTACGGCGCGGCGAAGGCCGGCATCGCCGCCTTCACGGCGATCACGGCCGAGGAGCTCACCCGCTACGGCGTTCGGGTGAACGCCATCGCCCCTGCCGCCCGCACCCGGATGACCGAGCAGACCCCGGGGCTCTCCGACATCGTCCAGGCGCCCAGCGACCCGTCGGTCTTCGACAAGTGGGACCCCGCCAACGTCTCGCCGCTCGTCGCCTACCTCGCCACCGAGTCGTGCCCCGTCACCGGCAAGGTCTTCTTCGTGCAAGGCGGGCAGGTCCGCCTGTTCCAGCCGTGGACGATGACCGAGACGATCGAGAAGGACGACCGCTGGACGGTGGCCGAGCTCGCAGCCGAGATGACGCGGCTGGTCGGCTGACACCGTGCAGCCGGTCGGGGGGGCCGGCGAGCCGCCGCCGGCGAGGCGGGCCGAGCGGGTGAGGGGCGAGCGGGTGAGGGGCGAGCGGGTGAGGGGCGAGCGGGTGAGGGGCGAGCTCGGTGCCGCCCGCCCCTCCGAGGACGAGAGCGACCTTGCCGAGGCCGAGCGGCTGCTGGGCGGGGCCGGTGCCGGGGCGGAGGCGGGCATCGTGGTCCCGTGGCCCCGTCTCGTCCGTCACCGGGTGCACCACCGTCTCCGGCGCTCGGAGCGGTACCGGTGGTGGGTCCTCTGGACGGTGCTGGCCGGACTGCTCTCGGTCAACATCACCTTCACGGTCTTCGTGGTGGCCCTGCCCGAGGTCGCCCACCAGCTCCACACGACCGTGTCGACTCTCACGTGGACCTCCACCGGGCCGCTCCTGACCTTCGGGGTGGCGGCGCCGGTGCTCGGCAAGCTGGGCGACGTCGGCGGGTACCGACGGCTCTACCTGTGGGGGCTCCTCGGCGCGGCGATCTGCGTCACCCTGACGGCCTCCGCCCCCACGGCCGGCGTGCTCATCGGCGCCAGGCTCCTCGACGGCGTGGAGGGGGCGGCGACCGGCGCGGCGTCGATGGCCCTCGTGCTGCGGGTCTTCTCCCACGAGGACCGCGTCAAGGCACTGGGCTGGTGGTCGCTCGTCGGTGCCGGCGGTCCGGTGATCGGCGTCACCGTCGGGGCCCCGGTCATCCAGTACTTCGGCTGGCGGGCGCTCTTCTGGGGCGAGCTGCCGCTCATGGCGATCGCCGCCGTCCTGGCCTTCGTCGTGCTCCCCGACCGGGCGGGCCTGGACGAGATCGCGGTGCGAGCCGGCTTCGAGGAGGCGGACGGCGCGGCCGGCCCGGCGGCGGACGACCCGGACGGCGAGGCGGGAGCACGGGCGGGGCGCGGGCGGTCGCTCGACTGGTTCGGCTCGTTGACGCTCGCCGCCGCCGTGACGGCCGGGCTGCTCGCACTCAACCAGGCGCCCAGCTGGGGGGTCACGGCACCGGGCACCCTGGCTGCCGCCTCCGCGTGCCTGGCGGGCTTCGTCGTCTTCGTGCGCCACGAGCGCAGAGCACCCGACCCGCTCATCCCCCTCCGCTACTTCCGCAGGCGGAACTTCTCGTTCCCGTTGGGTGCGCGCGCCCTCAACAACTTCGCCTACATGGGCGGGTTCTTCCTCTTCCCCATCCTGATGGAACGTGTGTACGGCTACAGCGAGACGCGTGCCGGGCTCGTGTCGACGGCGCGGCCGCTGCTCTTCTCGGTGGTCGCCCCGCTCGCCGGCTACGCCGCGGTGGTCGTCGGGGAGCGGGTCGCCATCGCTGTCGGGGCCACGGTCCTGTGCGTGTCGATGATCGTCTTCACGCAGCTCGGCCGCCATCCGTCGCTCGCCCTCATCCTGGTGGCCCTCGCCCTGTCGGGGATCGGGATCGGAACCTCGAGCCCCTCGACGGCGTCGTCGGCGTCCAACGAGGTGGCGGCCGACGAGCTCGGGGTGATGAGCGCCGCCCAGCAGCTCATCACCCAGATCGGCGTGGTCGCCGGCATCCAGGTGATGGAGACCGTCGAGGCGTCGGGGCACGGGACCGACGGCAACCTCGTCGCGTTCCACCGCGCCTTCGTGGTCGGGGCGGTGGCCGCCGGCATCGCCGCGGTCTGCGGGCTCTTCACCCGCAACACGCCGCGGCCGTCGCGTCAGCGGGCCCGGGCGGAGGCGCCGGCGGGGTGAGCCCCGGGCGCCGGCGGGGTGAGCCCCGGGCGCCGGCGGGCCCGGGCCTGGGCGCCGGCGGGGAACGTGCCGCTCCCGCCCGTGGGCCCTACTCGGTGATGTCCTTGATGCGCCCGGCGATCTCGGCAGCCAGCGGGTCGGGCGCCCCGGCCTGCATGGCCATGAGCTTGGCGATGTCCCCGTCGACCTTGATCCGCCCGCTCATGAACGCCTGCATGCCCGCCTGGGGGTTGCCCTCGACCAGGATGGCCTTGGCCACGTCGTACTCGAGCGTGACCGTGAGGTCGACGGGGTCGATGTGGCCGGTGTCGAGCTCGAGCTCGCCGTCGGAGGTGTCCATGTGGGCCGAGACGGTGCCGTCGCCGAAGGGGACGGCGGTGATGACCAGGTTCATGCGCACCTGGTGGGGCACGGACGCGCCCTTGCCGTCGTACTCGGCGCGGACGGCTCGCGCCGCCTCGAGCCACTCGTCGCTCAGGAAGGGGAAGGTCGCCATGGCTGCATCGCTCCTCGTCGTCGGGACGGTTGCACCGCCGCCCCGTCGGGTGGCGATCACCCTACCGCCAGCCCGGCCCCGATGGGCAGGGGGCAGCCGCGGCGGTCCCCGGCGAGCCGCGCCCGGCCGGTAGGCTCCCGTGCCGTGACCGCTCCCATCATGCCCGGTGCCGAGCCGTACTCGGCCGAGGGCGGGACGACCGGCGTCCTCGTGCTCCACGGGTTCACCGGAAACCCGCACTCGATGCGCTCGCTCGCCGAGCGGCTCGCCGCCGCCGGCCACACGGTCGACCTCCCGCTCCTACCCGGCCACGGCACCGCCGTCGAGGACATGGTCCTCACCGGCTGGGACGACTGGTCGGGGGCGGCCGAGGCCGCCCTCGCGGCGCTCGCCGCCCGGTGCGAGCGCGTCGCCGTGGCTGGGCTGTCGATGGGAGGCGCCCTGGCCTGCTGGCTCGCTGCCGCCCACCCCGAGGTCGCCGGCATCGCCGTCGTCAACCCGATCGTCGCCGCGCCCGGCGACGAGCTCCGGGGGCCGATCCGCCAGCTGCTGGGCTCCGGCGAGACGTTCGTCGACGGCATCGGCTCCGACATCGCCAAGGACGGGGTGGTCGAGGCGTCCTACGACCGGACGCCCCTCGCCTGCATCCTCTCGCTCTTCGAGGGGGTCGACGCGCTCGGCGACCGGCTGGTCGACATCTGCTGTCCCGTCCTCCTCGTCACCAGCCGCGAGGACCACGTCGTCTCGGCGGACTCCGGCGCGCTGCTCGAGCGGGCGACGAGCGGCCCCGTCGAGCGCGTGTGGCTCGAGCGCAGCTACCACGTGGCCACGCTCGACTGGGACGCACCCGTGGTGGAGGAGCGGGTGGTCTCCTTCGCCGCCGACGTGCTCGGCACGTCGGCGGCGGCCCCATGAGCGCCGCCCCCGGAGGACCGGCCGGCCGCCTCACCCGCCAGGAGGTCGCCCACGTCGCCACGTTGGCTCGCCTGCACCTCGACGAGGAGGAGCTCGAGCGCTTCACCGAGCAGCTCGCCGTCGTCCTCGACCACGCCGCGGACGTGGCCGCGCTCGACCTCGAGGGCGTTCCCCCGACCTCGCACGCCCTCTCACTCGCCAACGTGCTGCGGGCGGACGAGCCCCGCCCGGGCCTCGACCGCGACGAGGTGCTGGCCCAGGCGCCCGAGGTGGAGGACCACCGGTTCCGGGTGCCGCGCATCCTGGGCGAGGCGCCGTGAGCGCCGCGCTCGGCGTCCCGCCCACCCGCTCGGCCTCGGCGTTGGCCGCCGAGGTCCGGGCGGGGACCACGTCGGCCGTCACCGTCGTCGAGGAGGCGTTGGCCGCGATCGCCCGCACCGAGGGCGAGGTCCACGCCTTCGTCACCGTGCTCGCCGACGAGGCTCGGGTCCGGGCGGCCGAGATCGACCGACGCGTGGCCGCCGGCGAGGACCCCGGACCGCTCGCCGGCGTCCCCGTCACCGTCAAGGACAACCTCTGCACCCGGGGAGCGCCCACCACCTGCGGGTCGCGGATCCTCGAGGGCTGGCACCCGCCCTACGACGCGACGGTCGTGGCCCGCCTGCGCGACGCCGGCGCCGTGGTCGTCGGCAAGGCGAACATGGACGAGTTCGCCATGGGCTCCTCGACCGAGACGTCGGCCTTCGGCCCGACGCGCAACCCGTGGGACACGTCGCGGGTCCCTGGCGGCTCCTCGGGCGGCTCGGCCGCCGCCGTGGCCGCCGGCTTCACCCCGCTGGCGCTGGGCTCGGACACCGGCGGCTCGATCCGCCAACCGGCCGCCCTCTGCGGCGTGGTGGGGCTCAAGCCCACCTACGGCGCCGTCTCCCGCTACGGGCTGGTCGCCTTCGCCAGCTCACTCGACCAGGTCGGGCCGTTCGCCACGTCGGTCGCCGACGCCGCCCTGCTCTTCGACGTCATCGGCGGGCACGACCCGCTCGACTCGACCTCGCTCGACCGGCTGCCGCCGAGAATGGCCTCCGTGGTCGACGACGGGATCTCCGGCCTCACGGTGGGCGTCCTCACCGAGCACCTCGACGGGGTGGCGCCCGACGTGGCGAGGAGGGTCCGCGCGGCGGCCGAGGCGTGCGCGGCCGCCGGCGCCACGGTCGAGGAGGTCTCGGTCCCCGAAGTCCGCTACGGACTGTCCGCCTACTACCTGATCGCCCCGGCCGAGGCGTCCTCGAACCTGGCCCGCTACGACGGGGTGCGCTTCGGCCTCCGGGTGGACGCCGAGGACGTGGTGGCCATGAACACGGCGACGCGGACGGCCGGCTTCGGCGCCGAGGTGAAGCGGCGCATCATGCTCGGCACCTATGCGCTCTCGGCCGGCTACGTCGACGCCTACTACAACAAGGCGCTCCGCGTGCGGACGTTGATCGCCGAAGCGTTCGCCAACGCCTACCGGCGGGTCGACCTGCTGCTCGGACCCACGTCGCCGACCACCGCCTTCGGCCTCGGGACGAAGCTCGAGGACCCGCTCGCCATGTACCTCTCGGACGTCTGCACGATCCCCTCCAACCTGGCGGGCCACCCGGCCATCAGCGTGCCCTTCGGGACCGGCGACGACGGCCTTCCCGTCGGGGTCCAGCTGATGGCACCGGCGCTCGCCGAGAACACCCTCCTGCGGGCGGCGGCCGTGGTGGAGGCGGCGGCCCCGACGACGGCCGGCGGCGGGCACGGACGTGGAGCGGAGGGACGACGGTGAGCGGCGTCCCCGGCCACGACGGGTGGGAGATGGTGGTGGGGCTCGAGGTCCACTGCGAGCTCAAGACGGCCACCAAGCTGTTCTGCGGCTGCCCGAACAGCTTCGGCGACGAGCCGAACACCAACGTGTGCCCGGTCTGCCTCGGCCTTCCCGGCTCGCTGCCGGTCCTCAACCAGCGGGCCGTCGAGCTCGCCATGGCCATCGGCACCGCCCTGCGCTGCGACGTCCGGCCGTCGACGTTCCACCGGAAGAACTACTTCTACCCGGACATGCCGAAGGACTACCAGATCAGCCAGTACGACGAGCCGATCAACGCAGACGGCTGGCTCGAGCTGCCCGACGGCACGCGGGTCGGCATCGTCCGGGCCCACATGGAGGAGGACACGGGCAAGACCACCCACGCCGGGTCGTCCGGGCGGATCCACGGCGCCGAGTACTCGCTGGTCGACTACAACCGCTCGGGCGTCCCCCTCGTCGAGATCGTGAGCGCTCCCGACCTGCGCTCCGCCGCCCAGGCCCGCTCGTACGCGGCCGAGCTGCGCGCCATCCTGGTCGCCACGGGTGCCTCCGACGGGAAGATGGAGGAGGGCTCGATGCGGGTCGACGCCAACGTGTCGGTCCGTCGCACCGGGTCGTCCGAGCTCGGGACCCGGTGCGAGATCAAGAACCTCAACTCCTTGCGCTCGCTGGCCCGTGCCGTCGAGCACGAGGCACAGCGGCAGGTCGAGGTGCTCGAGTCCGGCGGCGTCGTGCACCAGGAGACCCGGCACTGGGACGAGGACCGTGGCGCCACGGTCACGTTGCGCTCGAAGGAGGAGGCCGAGGACTACCGGTACTTCCTCGAGCCCGACCTGGTCCCCGTCGTCCCCGACGACGAGTGGCGCCAGACGGTGGCGGACGGCCTGCCCCCCATGCCCGCCGAGCGGCGCCGGCAGCTGGGCGCCCTCTTCGGCGACGGGCCGCTCGAACCGGGCACCGCCCGGGCCGACCAGGTGGCGACGGTGGTCGACCTGGGCCTCGACGAGCTGGTGCTGGCAGCCGTCGCCGAGGGCGTCCCCGCCGCCTTGGCCCTCGCCCGAACGTCCAACGAGGCGGCCACCGACGCCGAAGGGGCACGCGAGGTGCCGGTGGTCTCGTACGTGACGCTCCTCCGGATGGAGGCGGCCGGCGAGCTGACGGCCACCCAGGTGAAGGCGGTCCTGGCCGACCTGCTGCGCGACGGCGGGGGCGATCCTGCCGAGCTGGCCCGGAAGCGGGGGTTCGAGGCGCTGTCGGCCGAGACGGTGGCGGCCATGGTGGCCGACGCGGTGGCCGCCCATCCCGACGAGTGGGAACGCTACCGGTCCGGCGAGGACAAGCTGGCCGGCTTCTTCACCGGGGCGGTCATGAAGGCGAGCCGGGGCCAGGCCGACGGCAAGGCCGTCGCCGCCGAGCTGGCCCGCCGACGCGCCGAGCAGCAGGCCTGAGCGGCAGGCCTGAGCGGCAGGCCTGAGCGGCAGGCCCGCCGACGCGCCGAGCAGCAGGCCTGAGCGGCAGGCCTGAGCAGCAGGCCCGCCGACGCGCCGAGCAGCAGGCCTGAGCGGCAGGCCCGAGCGCGAGGCCCACGGATAGAGCGTCCCTCCCGAGGCAGCTCCGCCGTCTCGCCGTTTCCCGTCGCCGGCCGCCCGGCGTCCGGGACCTGTCGCTGGCCTTGACGTGTTACTGGCGGTAACGTTACTATCCGTAACATGACGAAGGGGGTCCGCCGCACGCGTGCCGTCGCCCTGCAGGGCGCGCGCACCGCTTCCCGTTGGACAGGGCCCGTCGGCGCATCCGGGTCGCCCTCCGATCGCGGGGCGCCGGCCGAGGGGGGAACCAGCCCGCCGACGGGCGCGGACAGCCCGACCGACGCCCGGGGCGCCCGCCGAGCCGCACGGCGTGCCGAGCTGGTCGAGGCTGCGATCGCAGTTGTCCGGCGTGACGGCCCGGGCGCCTCGATGGACCGGATGGCCGCCGAGGCGGGTGTCACCAAGCCCATCCTCTACCGGCACTTCGGCGACCGGGCGGGGCTCGTGGCGGCGATCGCCGAGCACGCCTTCGCCCTGGTGAGCGACGCGCTCGACCGCGCGCTGGCCGCCGACTCGACGCCGCGTGAGGCCGTGGCGGCGACCATCGACGCCTACCTCTCGTTCATCGAGTCCGACGCCGACCTCTACCGCTTCCTCGTGCACCGGACCATCTCGGAGACGGCCGACCCCGGCGCCGTCCTGAACGACTACTTCTGGCGGGTGGGCCGCAGGATCGCCCTCGTGCTCGGCGAAGGGCTGCGCGCCGCCGGTGTCGACTCGGGGCCCGCCGAGCCGTGGGCGTTCGCCCTGGTCGGGATGGTACACGCCACGGGTGACTGGTGGCTCGAGCGGGGGACGCTCCCGCGCAGCCGGGTGACCCAGTACCTCACGACGCTGGCGTGCGACGGTCTCCCCGACCTCGAGGCCGCCGGCTCGACGGCGACGTGGCTGGCCGTCGGGGAGGGCGTCCCCGCTCCAGGCACCACCTCGGCCGCGGGCACCACCTCGGCCGCGGGCACCACCTCGGCCGCGGGCATCACCTCGGCCGCGGGCACCACCTCGGCCGCGGGCACCACCTCGGCCGCGGGCACCACCTCGGCCGCGACACGTCGCGAGCACGGCCGCGACCATCGTCGAGACGACGGCGCCTCCGACGCAGCGGTGGCGCCCCTGCGAAGGAGGTCCTCATGACCACGACCGAAGCGGCAGCACCTGCTTCGGCTGCCAGACCGGCCGGTGCGCGGCGGGACCGTGCCGCGACCTCGGAGCGCGTCGACCGCCTGAACGCAGCGTCGCTGCGGCGGATCGTCGAGCCGGACCACGACGTGGCGGGAGCGATCGGTCCGGGCCGGGTGATCCCGACCGAGCTGAGCATCGCCGCCGGGCTCGACCTGGGCCTGACCGAAGACCAGCAGGCCCGCCTGTCGCGCGAGGAGCTCGCCTCGGTCGTCATCGCCGGCATCCGCTTCGAGGCGCTCCTGATGTCGGGGTTCGCCACCGAGATCGCCTTCGCGCGCGAGCTGACCGATCCGCGGGTCACCTACATGCTCCACGAGATCGGCGAGGAGACCCGCCACTCGCGGCTCTTCGTGCGTCTCGTCGACCAGCTCGCGCCGACAGCCGTCAACCCCATCGACGTCGGCGTGCGCAACTGGGTCTTCCGCCGCGTGACCCGTGCGCTCGTGCGTCGTCCGGTCGTCCTGTGCGTCCTCGTCCTGGCGGGCGAGGAGATCCCTGACCTGCTGCAGAAGAAGATGGTGGACCACCAAGACACGGACCCCTTTGTCCGCGAGGTGAACCGCTACCACCGCATGGAGGAGGCGCGGCACCTCGCCTACGCCCGGATGGTGCTACCGGAGCTGTGGCAGGAGGCCTCGGCGTTCGACCGCCTGCTGGTGAGGCGGTTCGTCCCGCTCGTGGCGCAGACCATGTTCGACGGGATCGTCCACCCCGGCGTGTTCGCCACCGTCGGCCTGCCAGCCATGTCGTCTTGGCGGCGGGCGATCCGCACGCCGGTGCGGGTGGCGCTGCGGCACGAGGCGCTCCGTCCCGTGCTCGGCGCCCTCGTCGACGGTGGCGTGCTCAGGCCGGGCCGGCTCCCGTTGGCCTGGCGGAGGGTGTGCGGCGTGGACGTGCACGGGACGCCGGTCGGGAGCTGACCCGGCCAGCTCGCCGGACCGGAAGCGCTCGCGGTCGGTCGCCCGTTGCCGGTACGGGCCCACGGGGGCGCAGCAGGTCACTGGGGGCACACCAGGCTGTCCGGGAGCGCGCCGGGCGAGGTGGGCGGACCGCTGGGCTGGGGACATCCTCTGGATATCGGCACACGATCTGGGGACGGTCCGACGTCCGTTGGGGACACGTCGAGAAATCCCGGGGATAAGCGAGGGATTTCGCGTCGGGACCTTGACCCTGATGCGCCCGAAGCGCACGCTGGCACCAGTTCGGGAGTGACGAACACCGACACCGGGGCCCGCACCGGAGCCGCAAGGCGACGATGGGGCCACATCCGGCGGTGGGCGACGTGGTGTGAGCCCGTCGGTCACTGACCAGGGCAGGCGCAGTCCGGGGCCGTTCGGCCCTGCGGCCGCAGCCGCTTTGGTGGTCACCCATGGGCTCGCGCCTGTGGTGCGGCCAGCGGTGCTCGCGCCCCCGACGCGGTGCCGGTGAGGGCCGGTCCTCCTAACGGAGGCTGGTCCCCTGTACGGCAGCCGGGTTGTCCGACACGGCCCGGCCCGGACCACCGAGCGCCCGCGCGTGGCCCCGAGGAGCTGGGGCGGCTTCGGCCGTCTGGTTACTCGGGGCTGCTGCGCGTCCGGGGTCTGGGGTCTGGGGTCCGGCGCTACCCAGCGGGTCCGCTCGAGCCGCTCACTCGTGTCGCTCGCCCGCCCCGTGGGCAGCCCCCGCCACCAGCGGCGTCTCCATGGCGCACGGGTCGGCGGTGCCGGCGACACACCGTTCGCACTCGAGCTCGAGGGTGGCGTGGGCGATCGCGAAGGGGCCCTCGATGGCCCCCTTGACAGCCTCGCCGACCGCGTTGGCCTCCTCGAGCGTGGGGTGCCCGGTCAGGACGAGGTGGGCCGACAGGGCGCGCACCTCGCTCGACAGGCTCCACGCGTGAAGGTCGTGGACCTCGCCCACGCCAGTGACGGCCGTCATCGCCGCCGAGACCGCCTGGAGGTCGAGGTCGGCCGGGGTCGACTCGAGGAGCACCGACACGCTCTCGCGGAGCACGACGACGGACTGCCCGACGATGACGGCTGCCACAGCCAGGGCCGCGGCCGGGTCGAGCCACGTGGGTGCACCGCCCACCGCGATGGCGACTGCCGCCACGACGACGGCCAGCGATGCGAGCGCGTCGCCGACCATGTGGAGGACCGATGCCCGCATGTTGAGGTCGTGCGACCCGTCGGAGAGCAGGTGCGCGGCGGCGGCGTTGGCCACCAGGGCGACCGCGGCGACGCCTACCATCACCGTGCCGCGGACGGGGCCTGGGTGGGCGATGCGGTGGACGCTCTCGACCACCACCAGGACCGTCACTGCCGACACGATGGCGGAGTTGGCCAGCGCGGCCAGGATGGTCGCCCGGTGGTTCCCGAACGTCCGTGCCGCGTTGCGCGGCCGGAGGGCCCATCGGACGGCAGCCAAGGAGAGTGCGAGGGCGCCGACGTCGGTCAGGTTGTGCCCGGCGTCGGCGAGGAGGGCCATCGAATGAGCAGCGGCCCCGCCGACCACCTCGACGGCAACCAACAGCACGTTCACCGCGAGGCTCACGGTCAGTCGGCGGGTCCTGGTCATGACTGCATCTCGTCGTCCCTGCTCACCAGGGTAGCGGCCGAAGGCGGTCCAGGACGTCGACGTGCCGGATGGCGGGTCGGACCGGTCAGGCAGGCCTGCGGGTCGGACCGGTCAGGCAGGCGCCCACAGCCACTCGGCCCGGTCTCCCTGGGCGACCTGGCGCGCCAGCAGGTCGCGTACGACCGGCAGGTCGTCGGGGTGGGTGACGCCGATGCACGCACCGACCGCGGCGAGCACTCGCACCGGAAGCCCCTGTCCGTCGGCGACCATCCAGCCGACGACCTCGGGGAGGAGGACCTCGGCCTTGGGTGGCTCGGCACCGGCGGCGACCGACGCGAGGGCCGCCCCCTCGTCGAGACCGGACGCGGCCATCGCCTCGGCGAACACCGGCCAGATCTCCGGCTGGAACCCCCACAGGTTCACCGACACCGGGGTGCCGGGGTCGAGGTCGGACGGCGACACCCCGTCGTCGGCTCGGAAGAAGACGCCCTCGGCAGCGCCCGCTCCGCGCCGGCGCGACACCTGACGTCGCTCGGTGACGGAGGCGAGCAGGCCGGCGTCGTCGACGGTGCAGACACCTCGGGTCACGGGGGCGTCGGTCACCACGGTCTCCGCGAGCGCGAAGCTCACCAGGACGTGCTCGTCCCGCTCGGACTCGAGGTGGTCCACCAGCACGCTGAGCGCCGGCTCCCCGTAGACGTCGTCGGCGTTGGCGACGGCGAAGGGGACGTCGGTGCCGACCTCGTCGCGGGCGGCAAGGACGGCGTGCGTCGTGCCGAGCGCCACGCGCTGGAGGGCGAAGGAGACGGGAACCGTCGACGGCCAGCACCGTTCGACGTGGTAGCGGATGGCAGGGCCCGTCTCGGGGTGGAGCACGAGCACGATCCGCCCGAACCCCGCGGCGCAGGCGTCGGAGGCCAACAGGTCGATCACCGCTTCGCCGTGGGGCCCGACCGGGGCCAGCGGCTTGAGCCCCCCGTAGCGACGGGCCATCCCCGCGGCCAGGACGACCAGCGTTGGCGAGCGTTCGGCGGCCGTCACCCGCCCCACCGCAGCACGGCGCTCGCCCAGGTCATGCCGCCGCCGAAGCCGCTGAGCAGCACGAGGTCACCACGAGAGAGACGTCCGTCCTCCAGGGCGTGCACGAGGGCGAGGGGGATCGACGCCGACGACGTGTTGCCGGTCCGGTCGAGGACCAGGGCCGACTGCGACGGGTCGATCCCGAGCCTCTGGGTGACAGCGTCGATGATCCTGACGTTCGCCTGGTGAGGGACGAAAAGAGCGATGTCCTTGCCGGCGGTCCCTGAGTCTCGGAGCACCTTCTCAGCCGAGTCGACTGTCGCTCTGACCGCGCGACGGAAGACTTCCTTGCCCTCCATCTTCAAGAACTCGCCGTGCTCGCAGTAGAGAATCGGAAGGAGAGACCCGTCGAGGCCGAGGTCGTGGGCGAGGATGAGCTCGTGTTCGGGCGTCGACTCCACGACTATGGCACCAGCCCCGTCCGCGAACAGGACGGCAGTCGACCGGTCGTCCATGTCCGTGATCCGCGACAGAGTGTCTGCGCCGACGACCAGCGCCTTTCCGAACCCGGCCTGGAACATCGAAACCGCGGTCACGAGGGCGTAGACGAAACCGGCGCAGGCGGCGTTCAAGTCGAAGGCGGCGCCGCGGCAGCCGAGCTCGGCGTGAACGGCGGAGGACGTGGCCGGGACCGCCTTGTCCGGAGTCGTGGTCGAGAGGATGAGAAGATCGATCTCCTCCGCCTCGACATTTGCCGACTTGAGGGCCTGTCTGCAAGCCTCGACCGCCAGCCCGCTCGTCGTGCCGCCGAAGTGCCGCTCGCGTATCCCGGTTCGCTCGACGATCCAGGCATCAGAGGTGTCGAGGCGAGCCTCGAAGTCCGCGTTGGT
>CAZSYT010000005.1:58652-69400 GCA_964610905.1 uncultured Acidimicrobiaceae bacterium | reverse complement strand
GGGCTCTACGGCACGATCACCGCCCTGCCGAGCAACGTGGCGAGCACCATCGGCTACCTCGAGGGCGCGCCGATCACCTTCGCCTTCAACTTCGACCCGTTCCTCCTCGACCTCGGCATCGGCACGAAGAACTCGGGCACGCCGGCCCTCGAGCCGTTCAAGGCGTTCGGGCAGGCCAGCCTGCTCGAGGTCGACTACGCGTCGCTCTACATCTCCCCCGAGGGCGCGACGATCGGGACCACCACCTACCCGGCGGGGCTGGGGCTCGGGTTCCAGGGGAGCGTCGAGGGCATCCAGATCTCGGTGCTCGCCAACATCGGGCTCGCCCCGCCGAGCATCAACTTCACCGGGTCGGTGTCCCAGATCAGCGTGGGCGGCCTGAGCATCGGCCCGGTCAGCATCACGCTCGACGCGTCGCCGACCACCTTCAAGTTCGAGTTCGACGGCTCGCTGTCCCTCGGGCCGGGCAGCGCCCAGGTCGGTCCCGCCCTCGAGGTCGGGGGCTCGCTGTCGGCGTCGGTGTCGATCGACGTCAGCACCAGCGGCATCAGCGCCTTCATCTGGGGGAGCGTGTCGGTCGAGGTGGCGGCCTACGTGGCCACCCAGGCCTGCTACTACGACGGGTGGATCCCTTACCCGTGCGACTTCCAGTGGCAGGGGACCTCGGCCTCCTTCACGCTCGCCAAGACCGGGTTCTCGGTCACCGGGAGCGGCGTGACCCTCGAGGCCGACGGCTACTCGATCACCTTCGACTACAACGGCACGGTGTCGGTCACCACCGGTGACGTGGGTGGCGGCCCTGCGACTCGTCCGGCGACCGGTGCGCCTGCGGGGGCGGCTTCGGCCGAGCTCGTCGACCACGTCGGGCCCCGAGGCCCGGTGGGCGGGGGCCCGGTGGGCGGGGAGCTGGCGTCGACCACGGCGCTCGTCGCCGACCGGGTGACCGCGGAGGCCGGGCCTGCCGCCCCGCCCGGCCCGATCCACGTGGCGGCCACCGAGCGGCACGCCGGCAGGGCCGTGCTCGTCGCCACGCCGCACCTCGGCGGGCCGCCGTCCGGACCCGGGCCCGTCCCGGGTGCTACGGGTGGCACGGGCGGTCCGTCGTCGCCCGTCCACACGTCGGTCGTCGTCCCGGAGAACCCCACGGCCAAGGTGGCGCCGGGCGGCGGGGCGCCCCCGGCCCCGGGGGCAGGAGCGCCGACCGGTACGTGGTCGCCGACCGGCTCGCTCGCCGGTGGGCACGGGTTCGGCGCCGTGGCCAGCCTCCCCGGCGGTGACGTGCTCGTCGCCGGAGGCGTCGGCGCGGCCGGCGAGGCCGTGTCCTCGGCCGAGGTCTACGATCCGGCCACCGGCCGGTGGACCACCACCGGCTCGCTCGCCACCGCCCGGGTCGGTGCGGCAGCAGCCGTCCTGCCCGGTGGCGACGTGCTGGTCGCCGGAGGGCTCGGTCCCGACCACCAGCCGCTCGCCTCCGCCGAGGTCTACGACCCGCGGACCGGCTCGTGGTCGACCGTCGGCCCGCTCGCCACCGCCCGGGCGTTCGCCTCGGTCGTCGTCCTCGGTGACGGCCACGTGCTCGTCGCCGGCGGCGAAGGCGCGGGCCATCGACCGCTCGCCACGGCGGAGGTCTACGACCCGGCGACCGGCCGCTGGTCGGCGACCGGCTCGCTGGCCACGCCCCGGGTGTCGGCCGGCGCGGCACCGCTGCCCGGCGGTGGCGCGCTGGTGGCTGGCGGCTTCGACGCCCACGGTGCCCTCGCCTCGGCCGAGCGCTACGAACCGGCCACCGGCCGCTGGCTCGCTGCCGGCACCATGAGCGTGCCGAGGCTTCTGGCCGCGGCGACCGTCCTCCACGGTGGCGACGTGCTGGTGGTCGGCGACGGGAACGCCGCCGACCGGTACGACCCGGCCACCAACTCGTGGAGCTCCACCGGAGGCTTGTCGGTCTCGCCGATCCTGCCCGGCGTCGTCACGCTGGCCGACGGCGACGTGCTGGCGGTCGGCGGCGAGAGCGCCGGCCACTCCCTGGCCTCGGTCGAGCGCTACGACCCGGCCACCGGAGCGTGGACGAGCGCCGGGTCGCTGGCGACGGCGCGGGCGGGCGCCGCGGTGGTGGCCCTCTCGAACGGGCAGGTGCTCGTCACCGGCGGCATCGTCGAGGGCCCCGGGGGGCCCGGCTCCCTGGCGACGCCGACCTCGTCCGAGCTCTACACGACCACCGCCGCCGACCAGGTCGCGCTGCCCGCCGGCACGCCGCCCGTCCCCGCTCCGGGAGGGCTCGGTGCCGCCGGGTACGCCCTCCTCTTCGGGTCCCTGGCCGGGGCGGCCCTCCTCGGGCTGGCGGTGGCCAACGTCGTCGGCTACCGCCGCCGCCTCCGCGGGGCCCGCAGGGCCTGACGGCCCGGCGGCGCCCGGGGACGTCCACGAGCCCGTCCCGGCCCCACTACGGTGTGGGCCTGCGGCCGCCGGCCGGCCCTGGGCGTGCGCGGGCGGGGCGGGGGAGCGGTGGGCACGGGAGAAGCGCACGACGCGAGAGGGGGCACCGATGCCGCTCAGCTACGACGAGGCCTTCGCCGCCGTCACGGGTCCGGGCCACGACTTCGAGCTGGTCGAGGGGACGGTGCGCGGGGTTGGCTACCGCCTCTTCAAGAACGCGCCGCCGACCCTCGGGCACGTCTTCGCCAGGGCACGCGGCGACACGTCGACCTTCCTCGTCTACGAGGACGAGCGGTGGTCCTTCGACGAGACCATGCGCCACGTCGACGCCCTGGCGCACGCCCTCGTCCACACCTACGGCGTCCGCAAGGGCGACCGGGTGGGCATCACCATGCGCAACCTGCCCGAGTGGGTCGTGTCGTTCGCCGCCATCCTGTCTGTCGGCGCCGTCTCCGTCTCGCTCAACGCGTGGTGGACCGAGCACGAGCTGTCGTACGGCATCGAGGACTCGGGCCTGTCCGTCCTCGTCGCCGACCCCGAGCGCACCGAGCGTGCCGCTCGTGCGGCGGCCGAGCGCGGCGTGCCGGTCGTCGCCGTGCGGACCGGCCCCGACGAGGTGCTCCCCGACGGCGTCCGACGCTACGAGGACGTGGTCACCCTCGGCGACGCCATGCCCGAGGTCGAGGTCGGGCCCGACGACGACGCCACGATCCTCTACACCTCGGGCACGACCGGGTTCCCGAAGGGCGCGGTGTCGACGCACCGGGCGGTGGTCCACGCGCTCATGGCCTTCTGGGCCAACACGACGATCCAGTCGGCTCGTCGGGGGGAGAACGTCCTCGGCGGGGGCGGCTTCGAGCCGTCCTTCATCCTGATCGTGCCGCTCTTCCACGTGACGGGGTGCGTGCCCGTCATGCTGTCGTGCTTCGGGCTCCACTACAAGCTCGTCATGATGCGCAAGTGGGAGCCCGAGGAGGCCCTCCGCCTCATCGAGGCGGAACGGGTGACCACCTTCGTCGGCGTGCCCACCCAGAGCTGGGACCTGCTCGAGTGCCCGAAGTTCGCCGACTACGACACCTCCTCGCTCGTCAGCGTCGGCGGCGGTGGGGCGCCCGCGCCCGCCACGCTGGTCGACCGCGTCGAACGCGGGTTCCGGCGCGGGCGGCCGAACATCGGCTACGGGATGACCGAGACGAACGCCTATGGCCCCGGCAACACCGGCGACGACTACGTGAGCCACCCCACCTCGACCGGGCGCGCCCGGACCACGATCATGGACGTCGAGATCCGCGACGAGGTGGGCAACGCCCTCCCGACCGGGAGCCGCGGCCAGATCTGGATGAAGGGGCCCAACATCATCCGCGGCTACTGGAACAAGCCCGAGGCGACGGCCGAGACGATCGTCGAGGGGTGGCTGGCCTCGGGCGACATCGGCCGTATCGACGAGGAGGGCTTCCTCTACGTCGAGGACCGGGCGAAGGACATGGTCCTGCGCGGCGGCGAGAACATCTACTGCGCCGAGGTCGAGAGCGCCGTCTACGAGCACCCCGCTGTCTACGAGGCGGCGGTGCTCGGCGTTCCCCACGAGCGGCTCGGCGAGGAGGTCGCCTGCGTCGTCCAGCGCAAGGAGGGCGAGGCGCTGACCGAGGACGAGCTCCGGGCGTTCCTGGCCGAGCGCCTGGCCCCGTTCAAGGTCCCCTCCCGGATCGTCTTCAGCGACGACCGGCTCCCCCGCAATCCCTCGGGGAAGATCCTGAAGCGAGAGCTGCGGACGACCTACTTCGGCGACGGGTCCTAGCGCCTGCGGCGCCGGTCCGCCGGCGCCCCGATGCCGCACACGGGCGCCCGCGCCCTACGCTTCGGGGGATGCCCGCCGTCACCGACCGGCAGCCCCGTCGGGTCGGTCGCGCCGGACCGCTCGTTCCCGTGGTGGCCGTCGTCTCCCTCGCCGCGGCGGCGTGCGGTGCGGCGCCGTCCGCCGTGGTGGGACGGCACGCGCGTCGCGCGGTCCGTCCCCCGGCGACCTCTGCCCCGGCCCCGGTGTCCACCACGCCAGCCCCGGCCCCCACGACCACCGCGCCCACGACGGCATCGCCGCCCACCACCACCGTCCCCCCGGCGGCTTCGGGCGGAGCGTCGACGGCCACGGTCGCGCTCCCGCCACCCACCCCGATCGCCGTCGCCCCTTCCTCTCCCGGGACGGGCGTCTGGCGCCCTGCCGGCCGCCTCGTCGCCGGGTCTCCCGCCGTCTACGAGACCACCCTCGTGCCCCTCGGAGGCTCGCAGCCGGCGGGGATCGCCTGGATGGACACCCACCTGCTGGCGGCCCGGCTGTACTCGGGGTCGGTGAGCCCGGGGGGAGGACCGTACCGGTACACGGCTCCGATCGAGCCGGCGCAGGCGGCCACGCTGGTGGCCGCGTTCAACGGCGGCTTCCAGATGAACGCGGCGGGCGGCGGCTACCTCACCGAGGGCCGGACCGTCGTGCCGCTGGTGGCCGGTGCCGCTTCGCTCGTCATCACCGCCGGCGGCGGCGTCGACGTGGGCGCGTGGGGGACCGACGTGCGGATGGCGCCCGACGTCGTCGCCGTGCGCCAGAACCTCGTCCCCCTCGTCGCCGGCGGCCAGCCCACCGCCGAGGCGGCGAGCCCCGACTGGCAGGCGTGGGGGGCGACGTGCGGCGCCACCTCGTGCGCGGCATCCGTGCCCGGCATCGAAGCCCAGTGGCGATCGGGGGTCGGGGTCACCGCGGACGGGGCCCTCGTCTACGCGGCGGGCCCGGCCCTCGACCCCTTGCAGCTCGCACAGTTGCTCGTCGCGGCGGGGGTGGTGCGGGGGATGGAGCTCGACATCAACCCGGACTGGCCCGTCTTCGCCGCGTACGACCCGCCCCCCGGTGCGCTCGCCGCACCGGCCAACGGCGCCAAGCTCCTCCCGTCCACGGTGCAGGGGCCGTGGACGTTCTTCGAGCCGTGGTGGGCACGCGACTTCGTCACGATGTCCGCGCGCCCGGTGACGCCGGGCTGACCGTCCGGCCGACCCCGGTGCGGGGGCGTCGGGTGCCGGGGTGCGCTGGCCGCGCCCGGGGGCGCGGCCCTTCCGGTCGCCCCGCTGTCTACCGTGGGCCGGGGCGCCTGCCGGCGGCGCCCGTCGAGTGCGCGAGGTCGCTCCGAGGCGCGTGCCTGCCGGCCGGGGCACGAGCGTGGCGGAAGCCCACGAGGAGGCGAGCGAGGACGTGACGCGGATCGTCGTCGGAGCGGTGGTGGTGGTCGTCGCGGCCCTTGCGGGCGTGCAGTGGTTCCGGTCGGTCCCGCCGCCGGCGTACGCACCGTCGCTCGCCACGGTCCGGGTCGCAGGACAGAGGCCGGCGCTGCCGTGGCCCCAGACCGGCGAGGCCGCGCTGGCCGTCGACGGCGTGGGGAGCATCGGCTCGGTGGGCTCGACGCAGGCGCTGCCCATCGCCAGCATCACGAAGGTGATGACCGCCTACGTCGTGCTCCACGACCACCCCCTGGCCCCTGGGACGTCGGGGCCCGACCTCACGGTGAGCGCGCTCGACGTCTTCGACTACGACCTCTCGCTGTCGCAGAAGCAGTCGGTCGTGGCCGTCACGGCGGGAGAGCAGGTGAGCGAGCGTCAGGCCCTCGAGGCCATGCTCATCCCGTCGGGCAACAACTTCGCGCGCATGCTGGCGACGTGGGACGCCGGGAGCGTCCATGCCTTCGTCGCCGAGATGAACGCGGACGCCAAGGCCCTGGGCCTGCGTTCGACCCACTTCACCGGACCGAGCGGGTTCAGCTCCGGCTCGGTCTCGAACGCGACCGACCTGGTGAAGCTGGGCGAGGCGGCCATGCGCATCCCGACCTTCGCCCACATCGTGGCCATGCCCCAGGTGACGCTCCCCGTGGCGGGCCTGCAGTACAACTACGACGCCGCGCTCGGCCACGACGGCATCGTCGGCATCAAGACGGGCACGAACGCGACGTCGGGCGGCTGCTTCCTCTTCGAGGCCGACCCGACGGTCGGCGGCCGCACGGTCCACCTCGTGGGCGCCGTGCTGGGACAGGGTGGGGTGAGCCCGATCACCACCGCCCTCGATGCCGGTGAGGTGCTGGCCAAGGCAGCCGCCGCCGACCTCCACCGTGAGACGGTGGTCACCGACGGGACGGTCGTCGGGCACGTCACGACGGCGTGGCATGCCTCGGTCGCCGCCGTGGCCGGCGGGAGCGTCCGCACGGTCGGTTGGCCGGGCCTGCCCGTGCGCGTGTCCGAGCACGTGGCGCTGCCCGCGGGGACCGTCCGGGCCGGCGAGCGGATCGGGTCGCTCGTCGTCGAGGCCGGCGGTCGCACCACGACCGTGCCCGTCCGGGCCGCGTCGGACCTGGCGGGCCCGTCGGTGTCGTGGAAGCTCACCCGCCTGTGAACGAGCGGTCGGTGCCACGACCCCTTCCCGCCCGGGACGCCCGGGCGGGAAGGGGTCGTGGCTACGGCACGGTCGTGGCAGTCCCCCCGGGCGCGGGAGCCCCGAGGCCCGGAGGGGGCGGGGCGAGCCCCGCTGGCGGGAGCCCCATCGTGGCCGCGTGGGTGACGAGGAGCGAGTACGGCGGGGCGAGGTCGACGCCGTCGGGCTTGTCGAGGTAGCCCGGGGCCGAGCCGGCGACGCCGGTGTGGCCGTACTGCCAGACGATCTGGTCGGTGTGCGGGTCGACGACGATGACCCGGTGGTTGTAGTCGTCGTTCAGCAGGAAGTCGCCGTTGGGCAGAGGCAGGGCGAGCGACGGTCGGTCGAGCACGCCGGACGGGCTGGTCGGCGCGTACTTCCACACGATCTGGCCCTGCTGGTTGAACGTCTCGAGGCCGCCGGGGTCGGTGTAGTCGACCGACACGAACACGCCGGGGCTCACCTCGTTGCTGTCGGACGGGTAGGTGAAGCCCGGCGGGTGCGCGGACCACAGGATCGTCCCCGAGGGCGTCATCTCGTCGACCCAGTCGCCGTTGATCTCGGTCACCAGGTAGTCGCCGTTGGTCATCGGGAACACGCCGTTCGGGCTCCCGAAGCGGGCCGGAGGCTGGTGGTAGCAGTACGGGGTGGTCTCGCCGTAGACGTGGGCCGGTGCGTGGGCCCCGGGGTGGATGAGGAGGATCCGGCAGTTCTTGATGTCGGCGCTGAGCACGTCTCCGTCGGGCAGGAGCATGGCGTCGTCGGGGTTGTCGAGCTCGTCGGCGGCGGACCCGGGCACGCCGGGGTGCCCGTAGGTCCACGTGATCGTTCCCGTCACCGGTTGGGACCCCGTCGGCGTCGCGTGCAGCGCGATGGTGCTGATGGCGAAGTTCGACTCCTCGGTGGCGATGATCTGGTTGCCGTTCGGGCCGAAGAAGGCGTCGTCGGGCGAGCGGAACGCCGACGAAGGCGGCGTACCCGGCGCCGGGTACTGCCAGAGGATCTGCCCCTTCGGGTCGACGAGGAGCAGCCGTGAGTTGTTCCGGTCGGCGATGAGCACCGGACCAGGGAGCACGGACGGGTTCGAGCCCGGCTGGAGGTAGCTCGGGCTCCCCGCCGCCTTCCGCTCGAGGGCGGCGAGCCAGGCCGGTGTCCCCGGGGCGACGCTGTTCCCGCCGGTCGCCGGCGTCGTCGTCGCCCTCGCCTTCGCCGCCTGCCCGGTGCGATGGCGTGCCGGCGCGGCGACCGGGCTCGAGCAGGCGGCGAGGAGGACGGCCACTGCGGCCAGCCCGCCGATCGCTCGCCGTGAGGCACCCCGGTGGGGGTGGCGGGCCGTTGCCACGATGGCACCTCGGGGCGGCATGAGGCGGCTCCTTCCTCGCGCCGGGGCTCGTGGCGACGGCGCGGTCGCGGCTCGGGAACACCACTCCGCTCCACGCGCCGCGCTCCACCGGACGCGGGCTCGGCCGAGCGAGCACGAGGAGGACGTGCCAACCCTTGCACAGTGCGCGGCGGGAGGGATCGCGGCGGCCGGGCACCCGACGTCACCGGGGCGACGTCGCGTCCGTGCCCGTCCAGAAGGCGGCGAACGTCCGCCCGGACCATGCCTTTGCCCCGCCGAGCAGCGGGAGGCCGAAGGCGCGCTCGATCGTGGCGAGGAGCGCGTCGTGGCTGAGCGGCGTGGCGACCACCCTCCCCGGTGGCACGGACGGCGAGACGACGAGCGTGAGGACGTGGCCGCCTCCACCGCTGGGCACGACGGTCCCCTGGGGGGTCGCCTGGCGTGCGTCGCCGAACGAGCCCTCGTCCCAGGTGACGAACAGGACGCCGCCTTGGCGCCAGGCCTGGCTGGCGGTCACCTCGGCGACGAAGGTGTCCAGCCAGGCGGCCGCTTCTGCGGCCGGGCAGCTGTGCCCGTCGTGGCACACGTTCGGGGTGACCCACACGAAGCGGGGCACGCCGCTCGCCGGGCCCGCCAGCTCCGGACCGAGCTGCGAGAAGGGCAGGAGGTGGGCGCACAGGCTCGGGCTGGTGCGAACGTCGGCGAAGTACCGGAACGGGTTGTGCTTGGCCGCGTACACGCCGTAGGACGTCCCGAGGTAGCAGGAGCTCGACACGCCCTCGAAGTAGGCGCCCCAGGTGATCCCGGCGCGGCTGAGCTGGGCGCCGAGGTTGTCCGCCGTCACGAAGCAGCTCAGGCAGTCCGAGGTGGTCCCGAAGGTGGAGCCGGCGACGAGCGCCAGGTAGTTGGGGAGGGAGGGGTGTGCCGCCGCGTACGAGGCGCTCGCCCACGCGTACCGGTGGGCCAGCGACGCGAAGCCCGGCGTGGCCATCGCCGCCGAGTACGGGAGGTTCTCCATCACGACCTCGAAGACGTGGGAGAACGCGGGAACGCCGCCGCTCGACGTAGGCGGTCCGCCCGGCGCGGTCGACGTCGTGCCCGGGCCGGTGCGGGTCGTGGGCGAGGCCCTGCTTGTCGTGGGCGAGGCCCTGCTCGTCGTGGGCGCAGGACCGGGGGTGGACGACGGTGACGGTGCCGAGCACGCGGTGACGACGACGGCGACGGAGGCGAGCACGAGGAGGACGCGTCGACGTCGCCGGGGTGCCACGCCGTCATCTCAGCATGCATCTCGGCACGCCGGGGCTCGGCGAGAGCGTCGCGGTCGAGGCGTCGGCCGGAGCGCTCAGGCCCAGGTGGCGGGCAGGCGGGCCACGCCGAAGATCGCCTCGACGTCGGACGGCCGCAGGATCGCCCGGCGGCCCAGGAGCCACGGGACGAGCTGGTGCTGCCCGACGACCGTCACGCTGCCGTCCTTGGGCTGGCAGCGCACGTTGAAGCCGTTCTCGGCGCCCACCAGGGCGACGATGCCGACGACGGGCACGGGCCTGCCCAGCGCCTCGCCGAGGAGGCGGCTCGCCCTCGCGGCCTCGACCCGCGACGCCGGCACGTGGTCGCGCTCGTGCCCGTTCACCACGAGGCTGTCGCCACGGAGCCACACGCGGGCGTCGGGGACGTGCTTCGCGTTGACCGTGTAGACGCCGCCCGGCCCGACCACCACGTGGTCGATGTCGGCACCGCGCGTGCCCACCGGCACGGAGTGGAGGACGTGCCAGCCCACGGGCAGGCGGGCAAGCCGGGCGCCGACGACGCGTTCGCCCTCGGCACCGACGCGGAAGGCTCGCTCGCGCGTGTGGACGCCGAAGACGCGGGCCAGCAGGGTGCGCACGGGCGCCTGGTGGCGCAGGGTCGCCGCCGTCTCGGCGACGTGGCGCCCGGGTGGGTTGTCGGCGAGGTCGACCCAGGGACCGGTGACGATCTGGGCGCCGGCACGGACGGACGGATGCTCGGCCGCTCGGGGGGGACCCGTCGGAGCTGCGGTCGTCGGGAGGACCGCGAGCCGCGGCTGCCGGAGCGCGCGGCCCTCTCTCCGTCCGGCGGGCAGGGCGGTGCCTGCCGGGTGGTCCCTGCCCTCGGCGGCGTGGCCTCCCCGTCTCGACGGAAGGCGGCAGCCGAAGCGCCCGAGGGCACGCTCGAACTCCTCCCGCAGGTCGGCGCGTCGGAGGACGGTCCGGCCGTCATCGAGGTCGACCCAGCCGACCCGCACCCCGGAGCGGGTGCGGACGTCGAGGCAGTCGTGGCCACTGCGTCGGCGCCGGGCGACGGTGAGCTCGTTCACCATGAGCGCATCGGCACGGTGCTCCAACGACTTGACGATCTGTTGACTCGGTCGCCGGCGAGCTGGGCTGTGGGAGGGAGCGTCCACGACGAGATGCTGCGTCCGAGGTGTGACAATTTGGACGGCGCACGAGGTTGGCCGGCGCACGAGGTTGGCCGGCGCACGAGGTTGGCCGGCGCACGAGGTTGGCCGGC
>CAZSYT010000005.1:27352-58552 GCA_964610905.1 uncultured Acidimicrobiaceae bacterium | reverse complement strand
GAGGTTGGCCGGCGCACGAGGTTGGCCGGCGCACGAGGTTGGCCGGCGCACGAGGGACGTCGGGTGCACAGAGGACGTGGCCGCCACCGAGGGGGCCACCGATGAAGGAGGGGACCATGGGTTTCGGGCGCCGACTCGTCCGTCACGCCGTGTGGCGGGCTACCCCCCGTCGGGTGCGCAGAGTGGCGCATCCGGTCCGAGCGGCCCGACGCGCCGTCACGCCGCGCTCGGTGCGCCGTGCCCGGCACCGGCTCTTCGTCGTCCGCCACCCGGTCGGGGCGACCGAGGACGCCGCGCTCGGCGCGTTGTCCCGCCGCCGCCACCGTTGACGTCACCCGCGTCGGACCGGTGCCCGCGCCGCACGTCGTCGCCGGGCTCCGGGCGGACCGTCACGCTCACGCCCCAGCCCGACGACGCGCCGGGAGGTCGACCCGAGCCGTCCCTCCGACTCGATGCGCGGCATCGCGGCGCGGCCGGCAGGGGGCGTGCTCCGACCGTCCACCACCCCGGGGTCACCCGCACCGCGTGAGGATCGGCTCACCGGGGCCCAGCGAGGGGCTCGTCACGGCTGGGCCCGGCCCAGCCTCTCCTCCAACCGGCGACGGCACGCCGGCCACTCGGACGAGACCACCGAGAACATCGCCGAGTCGCGTAGCTGTCCCTCCTCGCCCGGCGCCCACGAGCGGGACCACCGGCGCAGGACCCCTTCGAAGTGCGCCCCGAGCCCGCCGATGGCGCGCCGAGAACGCTCGTTGCAGGCGTCGGTCTTCAGGTCGACGCGCTCGACTCGCCACGCCTCGAACGCTTGGGCCAGCAGCAGCAGCAGCTTGGACTCGGTGTTGACGCCCGTTCCCTGTGCCGAGGCACCGAGCCACGTGAAGCCGATCTCCACCGCGCACAGGTCGGCACGCTCCGGCCACGTCCTGGGGTCCCAGTAGGCGGTGACGCCCACGGCCCGCTGGTCGTCGGCGCGCACCTGGGCGAAGGCGACCATGGTGCCGGCGGCGACCCGCTGGAGCTGCGTGCGCACGTAGGCGTCGACCTCCGCGGCGCGTGGTACCCATGTGAAGCCGTAGCTGCTGCGGTCCTCCTCGGCTGCCGAGGCGAGGTCGGCGGCGTGGTGCTCGGCAAGGTGCTCGAGGCGTACGAGCGCGCCCTCGAGCACGGGGACGTCGGGGAACGGACCCACGGCTCCTCCTCATCGCTCCTGGCCGTGGCACCTTGCACAGGTGTGCGGGTTGCCGGACCGTCGTCGGGCCAGGCCCCTCGGGTCCTCTCGATGAACGGGGTGGACGCCTCGACCGTAGCAACGCTCCATGCACGCGCGTCGCCCGTGGCCTCCCCGGACCCCGACGCCCGGGACGGGCGTGGTCGGCCAGCCGCGCCCGCTGCGGGGACCGCACGGCCAGACGCGGCGCGACGAGACGGCCACCAGCGTCGTCCTGCACCGGTGGCGATCGAGGGCTGCCCGCCCGACGGCCCCGCTCAGGACCGGGGCGCGCCGTCGAGGTGCCTGTCCACGAACGCCCCCACCGCGGCGAGCGCCACGGTCGACTCGGGAAGGGCGGGGAAGATCGGCCAGATGTGGACGCTCCCCGGTCCCTCGACCAGCTCGACGTGGACCTCGCAGGCACCGGCGCGCCGAGTAAGCTCGACGGCGTCGGGGTGGAGGAGCTCGCCGCGCGCTGCCAGCACGAGCAGCGGGGGCTGGCCGGCAGGGGCAGCCCCTCGTCGCGGGCCCGTACCAGCGTGGCGACCGTGAGCCCCCGCCCGCCGAGTCCCCCCGCCACGACGACCCGTGCCGGGTCGGCACCGCCGTCGAGGAGCGCCGTGCACGCCGCCGTGGCGTCGTCGAGGGCGGCGGGGTAGGGGTGCTCGGGCGCCAGGCGGTCGTCGACCAGCGCGACCTGTCCGCCGACCGCGGCGGCGAGGCGTGCCCCGAGCTCCTGGTGGCTCCGGGGCGAGCCCTGGACGTACCCGTCGCCGTGGAGGTAGAGGACCGTCGGTTCGCTCGCCGTCCCCGGGGGGGCGGACGGTGCGCACGGGGACGCCGCCGAGGGTGCCGTCGCTCGCCGCGACGTCGTCGGCGAGTGGGAAGAGCGACTCGAAGGCCTCCAGCTCGCCACGGTGGGCGAAGAGGTCCCACCCGCGAGCCACCACCTGGGCCTTGCGCTCCCAGAGGAGCTGCTCGAAGGCGGCGAGCTCGCGGCTCGGAGGCGCGGGGTCGGTCGGGTCGACCGGGAGGCCGTCGTCAGTGGACACCGGGGACCTCCACGGCGGGGGCGCGCCCGGTCCGCGCGTCCGGGGTGCCCGCCGCGTCGTCGGACCTCGCCATCGGCACGAGCCTGCCGAGCGCGGCTCGCCGGCACCGGCTCCTCGGGGCGTCACCGGGTCCCGCCCGCGGCCCGCCGAGCGGGTGGCCGCGGGCCGGGCGTGGCGGCGCTCCAGGCGGGTACCGCCATACTGGAGGCGCATGGAGACGCCCGAGGGCCGCTTCGCACGGGAGGACCGCCGCCGGGCGACCGTCCTCGTCCGCCGTCCCGGTCCGCACGAGCTCGCCCGGGCCGGTCGCCGCGACCGGTCAGGCCTGCCCGGCCGGAGCCCGCTCCCAGGTCCCCGAGCGGCCACCGCTCTTGCGCCACAGGGTCAGGTCCTCGATCGACACGTCGGGGTCGTACGGGAGGACGGCCGCCACCACGGCCAGGGCCGCGGTCGCGCAGGCGGTGAGGGCTTCCATCTCGACGCCGGTGGGCGCGACGACCTGAGCCGTCCCCTCGACCTCGACGGAGCCGTCGGCGAGCTGGAGGTGCACGTCGGTGCGCGCGCTGGCCAGCCGGTGGCAGAGCGGGATGAGCTCGGAGGTGCGCTTGGCCGCCTGGATCCCGGCCAGTCGGGCCTCCTCGAAGAGCTCGTGCCACGCGACCGGGGGGGTGCCCTCCCCGGGCCCGCCGGCCGCCAACGGGGCGTGGAGCTCCACCCGGCAGCGGGCGAGCGCCAGCCGCACCGTCCACGGCTTCGCGCTGACGTCGACCATCCGGGCGCGCCCGTTGCGGTCCACGTGGGTGAGCTCGGGCCCCCTGTCCTCGGTGGGCGACGTCCCCGGGCGTTGCTGCGGCATCGCGCTCACGCTACCCGGCCTCGTGCCGCCCGCCGCCACGCCCCGGGGGCGCGACGGTGAGCACGACAGGGGGTGCGGTCGCCGGCGTGGCCGGGATCGTGCTGACGGGCGGGCGCAGCCGCCGCATGGGCGTCGACAAGGCCACGCTCGTGGTCAGGGGCGTGCCGTGCGCCGTGCACGTCGCCACCGTGGTCTCGGCGGTCGCAGAGCCGGTCGTCGAGGTTGGACCCGGGCACACGGGGCTCGCGCGCGCCCTCGAGGACCTCCCCGGCGAGGGGCCGCTCGCCGCACTGGTCGCCGGGGCCCGTGCCCTGGCCGCGGTCGGTCACACCGGCGGGGTCCTCGTGGTCGCGTGCGACCTGCCTTCCGTCACCCCGGAGGCACTGTCCATGCTCGCCTCGTGGCCCTCGGGAGCCTCGGTCGTGCCCGTGGTCGCCGGAAGGCCCCAGACCCTGTGCGCCCGCTGGTCGGCGAGCGCCCTCGTCGAGGCCGTTGCGCTCGTCGCCACCGGCGAGCGCTCCCTGCGGGCCCTGCTGGCCCGCCCCGGTCCCGACGGGGTCGTCCTCCTCGACGACCAGGCGTGGCCGGCCGGTGTCAGCGCGTCGGCGTTCGCCGACGTGGACACGCCCGACGACCTGGCCCGCCTCGGACTGGATGGTCCCCGACCGGCGTCGTCGTGACCGCCGCGGGCCTGCCGTGCCGGGCGAGCCGCCCTGCCGGCTCGGCGAGCGGGGCCCGCCGCAGGACGACCACTCGGCGGGCCCTCCGCACGGGGCCGGTACGATCGGCGCCGTGCACGACGTTCGCTCCGAAGGCGACGGGCCCCTCGGCGACGACTGGACCGGTGCGGGGGAGGGCGCCCTCCCGACGGCCGAGGCACTGGCCTGGGCCGTTCGGCCCGGCTGCGGGGCGCTCGTCACCTTCTGCGGGACGGTGCGCGACCACGCCGAGGGCCGCCACGGGGTGACCCACCTCGACTACGAGGCCTACCTCGAGCAGGTCGAGCCCAGACTGGACGCCGTCGTCAGCGCGGCTCGGGCGCGCTGGCCCGAGCTCGGGCGGGTGGCGCTCCTCCACCGAACGGGCCGGCTCCTCGTCGGCGAGGTCTCGGTCGTCGTGGTGGTGTCCGCACCCCACCGGGGCGAGGCGTTCGACGCCGCCCGGTTCTGCATCGACGCCGTGAAGGAGACGGTGCCGATCTGGAAGCGCGAGACGTGGGCGGAGGGCTCCGACTGGGGACTGTGCGCCCACGACGTGCACGACGTCGACGTACCGGGTCCGCTCGTCGAACCGGCTCGGGCCGCAACGGTCGGGCAGCACACGACGCGGCCGGCCGGTGTCGAGGCTGCTCCGGCCACCCCGCCGGCGAGCCCGTCGTGAGCGCGACACGCGCTCCGCGCACCCGGAGCGGGCACGGCGCCCTCGTCCCCCTCGACGAGGCCCGGGCGTTCGTCGTCGACCGGTGCACCCCGCTCGGCCCCCGCGAGGTCCCGGTCGGGCAGGCCGCCGGCCTCGTCCTCGCCTCGGCCGTCGTCGCCGGCCACGACGTCCCGCCCTTCGACAACTCGGCCATGGACGGCTACGCGGTACGAGCCGTCGACACGGCGGGGGCGCCGTGCCGCCTGGTCGAGCGGGGCGCGCTGATGGCGGGCGACGCCCCCACGGTGGGCGTGGGGCCGGACGAGGCAGTACGGATCATGACCGGCGCGCCGATGCCTCCCGGTGCCGACGCGGTCTGCAAGATCGAGGACACCGCACCGGGTGAGGACGGCACGGTCGTCGTCGAGCAGCCCGTCGGCGAAGGCGAGAACGTCCGCCGAGCGGGCGAGGACATCGCCGCGGGGAGCGAGGTCTTCGCGTCCGGCACGACGCTCTCGCCGGCGGCGATCGGCGTGCTCGCCAGCCTGGGCGTCGGCGAGGTCACCGTCCGCCCACGCCCACGTGTGGCGGTCGTCGCCACCGGGGACGAGCTGGTCTCGGGCCCGGGCCCGCTCGCCCCGGGCAAGATCCGCGACGCCAACCGACCCGCCCTCCTCGCCCAGCTGGCGGCCGACGGGTTCGAGGCGGTCGACCTCGGCCGCGTCGGCGACGAGCCGGAGGAACTGACCGCCGTGCTCGAGCGGGCTGGCGGGATCGCCGATGCCCTCGTGGTCACCGGCGGGGTCAGCGTGGGCGACCGCGACGTGGCGAAGGTGGTGCTCACCGACCGCTGCCGCGACATGCGGTGGATGCAGGTCGCCATCAAGCCGGCCAAGCCGTTCGCCTTCGGCACGCTCGCCACGGCGGGAGTGCCCGTCTTCGGCCTCCCGGGGAACCCTGTGTCTGCGCTCGTGTCCTACGAGCTCTTCGCCCGCCCGGGTCTCCGACGCCTGGCCGGGCACACCGCGACCGACCGACCGAGGCTCGCCGCCACGGCCGAGGCGCCGCTGCGGCGCCGGCCGGACGGCAAGCTCCACCTGTTGCGGGTGGTCGCCACCGTCCGCGCCGACGGGACCCTCGGGGTCCGACCCGCCGGCGGTCAGGCGTCGCACCAGTTGCGTGCCATGGCCCTTGCCGACGCCCTCGCCCTCGTGCCCGACGGAGACGGCGTCGCCGAAGGCGGCCGGGTCGAGGTCGTCGTGCTCGACCCGGCCGGACCGGCCGCCGAGGACCGGCCGTGGCCGTCGTGAGCCCCTTGCCCCCCGATCGCGGCGACCCGCCGGCCGTGCGGGTCCGGGCTCCCGTCCGTGGGCGCCGCCCGGCGGCGGCGGCCGCGCCGACCGAGGGACCGCTGGTCGACACCTACGGGCGCGTCCACACGGACCTGAGGATCTCGGTGACCGACCGGTGCAACTTCCGCTGCGTCTACTGCATGCCCGAGGAAGGCGTGCCGTTCCTGCCCCGGGCCGACCTCCTCACCTTCGAGGAGATCGCACGGGTGGCCGCGGTCGCCCGCCGCCTCGGCGTGCGGTCCGTCCGGCTCACCGGAGGCGAGCCGCTCCTGCGCCGCGACCTGCCCGACCTCGTCGCCATGGTCGCCGCAGTCGGCTTCGACGACGTGGCGCTGACCACCAACGGCACCGGCCTGGCCACGCTCGCCCCCCGTCTCGCCGCGGCCGGGCTCCGGCGTGTCAACGTCAGCTGCGACTCGCTGCGGCCCGAGCGCTTCGCCCGCATCCGGCGTCGAGGGGACCTGCCCACGGTCCTCGCGGCGATGGACGCCGCCGAGGCGGCCGGCCTCGCCCCGCTGAAGGTCAACGTGGTCGTCATCGCCGGGGTCAACGACGACGAGGTCGAGGACTTCGCCGAGTTCGCCCGCCGCACGGGCAGGGAGGTGCGCTTCATCGAGTTCATGCCGCTCGACGCGTCCGGTACCTGGCGGCGCGACCAGGTGGTCCCGGCCGCCGAGGTCCTGGCCCGCATCGGTGCCCGCTGGCCGCTCGAGGCGGTGGTCGACCCCGACGACCCCGCGCCGGCCGAGCGCTTCCGCTTCGGCGACGGCGGCGGTGCCGTCGGGGTGGTCGCCAGCGTCACCCGGCCGTTCTGCGGCTCGTGCAACCGCCTCCGGCTGACGGCGGACGGCGCCGTGCGCAACTGTCTCTTCTCGGACGCCGAGCTCTCCGTGCGGGACCTCCTGCGCAGCGGTGCCGGCGACGACGAGCTCGAGTCGGTCTTCCGCCGTTCCGTGTGGGGGAAGCTGCCGGGGCACGGCATCAACGACCCGGGCTTCCTCCGTCCCGTCCGATCGATGTCGATGATCGGCGGGTGAGCGTGGCCCGGCTGCGCCTCTTCGGGCCCATCGCCGAGCTGGCCGGCACGCGCCACGACCACGTCCCCGGCACCTCTGTGGCGGAGGCGGTGGCGTCGGCGTCGGCGCGGTACGGCGACGCGTTCGCCCGCATGGCGTCCCACTGCGGGGTGTGGGTCAACGGCGAAGCGGCCGAGCCCACCACGCCGGTCGGCGACGACGACGAGGTCGCCCTGCTGCCGCCGGTGTCGGGCGGCTGATCCCCACTCGGGAGAGCGTCGGGCCCCTCACCCGCTGGCGGACTGCCCGTGGGGATGGGGCCCGTGGTGTTGGGGCCCGTGGGGATGGGGCCCGTGGGGATGGGGCCCGTGGGGATGGGGCCCGTGGGGATGGGGATCCTCGCCGGCCAGGAGGGACAAGGCGTGGGGCACCACGTCGAGGACGGCGGCGAGCCCGTCGGCAGCCGCGGTCGGCGAGCCGGGCACGTTCACCACGAGGCACCGCCCGAGCGTCCCCGCCACGCCGCGCGACAGGCGACCCCTGCCGTCGGCCAGCCGGACGGCCTCGGCCAGGCCCGGGGCGAGGCGCTCGACCACGGAGCGGGTGCCCTCGGGGGTGAGGTCGCGGGGAGCGAACCCGGTGCCGCCCGTCGTGACGACCAGCCCGGCGAAGTCGTCGGCCAGCTCCACGAGGGCCTCCGCAACCGGCTCGACGCCGTCGGGGACCACGCGCCGGTCGACGACGGCGAAGCCGGCGTCCTCGAGGGCGGCGACGAGCGCCGGCCCCGAGCGGTCCTCGGCCGTCGCTGCCGCGACGGAGTCCGACACGACCAGCACCTTGGCCAGGAGCGTCACCGCGGCAGCGTACCCGGGCGGTCGCCGGCTCGGGCACGGCGGCCGGGCGGTCCACGCCCGCCGGCGGGGTCCGTGGCCCCCGGGGCGAGACGCCGGTAGCATCGGTCGCGATGGCCATCGACGCCCGAGGTTGGATCGACGCCTACGCAGCAGCGCTGGGCGTCGGGACCCTCTCCGACGCCGACGTCGCCGCCCTGCTCGAGCTGGCAGGCATCGCTGCGCACGCCTCGGAGCGGACGGCCGCGCCGCTGTCCTGCTGGCTCGCCTCGGGGGCGGGGGTGACGCCGACGGTCGCCCTCGAGCAGGCTCGGGCGTTGGCGGCGTCGTTCGCCGAGGACGCTCCGGACTGAGCAGCCGCGCCCGGCGGGCCGCCGCTCCGTGCGGTGCCGCCGCACGGGCGCGAGCTGACGCCCGGCACGCGTCCGGCCGGCGCCGGTGCGGGGGACCGTCGCGTACGCTGGGCCGGTGGGCGGCACCCGTGGGTGACTACAGCGTCGGCGAGGTGGCAGCCGTCCTCGACGTCAGCCCCGACACGGTTCGGCGGTGGGTCGACAGCGGGCACCTGCCCGCCACCCGCGACGGGGGCGGGCGCAGACGCGTCGAAGCCGTGGCACTGGCCCGCTTCGCCCGCTCCCTCTACGGCGAGCCGGACCCCGGGGTCGCCGCCCGCGAGTCGGCCCGCAACCACCTCGCCGGCATCGTGACGCGGGTGGTGAAGGACCGGGTGATGGCCCACGTCGAGCTCCAGGCCGGGCCGTACCGGCTGGTGTCGCTGATCAGCCGTCAGGCCGCCGACGACCTGGGACTGGCCGAGGGGGTGATGGTGTCGGCGGTCGTGAAGGCCACCAACGTGTCACTGGTGCGCGGCCCCGACTGACGCCTCGCCCGCCCCGACGCCCGGGGCGTCGCGCCGCCACACCCGCACGGCCTCCGGCGGGACCACCACCCGGCACCGACTGCCCGGGGGCAGGAGGTCGGCCCGGGTGGAGCGGGCCTCGAGCTCGACGCCTCCGTCGAGCACGACGACCGTGGCCACCGCCGTGCCGAGGTCGACGGCGTCGACAACGGTCCCTCCGGAGCCCGCCCCCGGAGCCGGCCCGGCCTCGACGGTGACGCGGTCCGGACGGACCCCCCAGGTGACCGCCGTCCCCACCGGGTGGTCGCCCGTCGCCGCGGCGAGGACGTCGGCGTGGCGTGCGGCACCCGGTCGGCCGGCAACCCGGTCGGCGTCCTGCTCCGCCGGTGCCCCGCCCGTCACCGCCCCGCCCGTTACCGCCCCGCCCGTCACCGCCCCGCCCGTTACCGCCACCACGCCGGGCGCCACGACGTGGCCGTCGCCGACGTTGCGGTACCCCACCAGTCGGGCGACCGCCGGCGAGGCCGGGGCGGCGAACACGTCGGCCCGCGCTCCCGCCTGCAGGACGCCTCCGTCGCCGATCACCACGACCTCGTCGGCCAGCAGGGCGGCCTCGGCGGGGTCGTGGGTGACGAGCACGGTCGAGAGGGACAGCTCGCGCTGCAGCCTGCGCAGCTCGGCCCGCAGCTCGTCGCGGACCGGAACGTCGAGCGCCGAGAAGGGCTCGTCGAGCAGCAGGAGGTCGGGGGAGCGGGCGAGCGCCTGCGCCAGGGCGACCCGCTGGCGCTGCCCGCCCGACAGCTCGGCGGGGAGCCGGTCCTCGAGGCCGGCGAGGTGGAGGCGGCCGAGCCAGTGGGACGCCAGGGCCGCCTCGGCGCCGGTGCCGAAGCAGACCTGGTCCCACACCCTGAGGTGGGGCAACAGGCCGTACCCCTGGGGGACGTACCCGAGGCGCCGGTCCTCGCAGGGGACGCCGTCGACCACGGCATCCCCGTAGGCGACCCTGCCGGCCTCCGGCCCGAGCAGGCCGGCGATGCCCCGGAGGGTCACCGACTTGCCGGCGCCCGACGTGCCGAGCAGCGCGAGGCGAGGGCTCGACGCGGTGTGGGAGACCCGAAGCCGGAAGGTGCCGACGGTCGCGTCGAGGGCGAAGCGGACCGGCGTCGACCGCTCCGGGCGGGCGGGCACGGCGGTCGCCGCGGGCACCTGCTGCCCCGCCCTCCGGCGCCGGCGCCGGGGAAGGAGCCCGAGGGCGGTGGCGGCAGCGGCCACGGCGATCGCGAGCGCGGTCGGCGCCTCGGTGGCCGGCAGGCCCGTCCCCGAGAACTGCACGTACGTGTAGACCGGCAGCGTCTCGGGGTGGTAGGCGAGCACGACAGTGGCGCCGTACTCGCCGAAGGCCCGGAGCCAGGTGAGGACCAGGCCGGCGCGCACCCCGGGCGCCGCCATCGGCAGGCTCACCCGCACGAAGCGAGACCACGGCCGGTGCCCGAGCGTGGCAGCGTGGTCGAGGACGGTCGGGTCGATGCGGGCGAAGGCGGAGCGGGCTGCCACCACGAGGAACGGCGCGGACACGAACGACTGGGCGAGCACGATCCCGGCGAGCGAGTCGGTCAGGTGCCGCCCGACTGCTTCGCCGAGCGGGGTGTACGGGCCCACCACCTCGACGAGGAGGATGCCGCTCATCAGCGGGGGCAGAGCCAGGGGGAGCTGGACGAGGACGCCGACGGTCGCCGTCGCCCGCCCCCGCGAGCGGGCCAGCAGGTACGCGAGCGGGATGCCCGTCAGCGCCACGAGGGCGGTGGTGATCGTGGCGGTGGCGACCGAGATGGCGAGCGCGTGCGTCGCCCCGGGCGCGGAGGGGACGCCGTGGCGGGCGCCGGCCAGGCGCACCACGAAGGCGACGAGCGGGACGACCAGGTAGAGGACGAGGAGCGCGCCCAGCCAGGGCAGCGGGGTGGCGAGCGACCGCCTGTTCACGACAGCCCGAGCACGGCCCGGAGGCCGGCCGGCACGGCGGCGCTCCCGCTCACCGCCGGCGGGCGGACGAGGTCCATGCCTGCCGACCGCAGGAGGGCCTGCCCTCGGGGCCCGAGCAGGAACCCGACGAACGAGGCGGCTGCTGCCGGGTGGGGGGACCGGTCCACCACCGTCACGGTGAAGGTGGCACCGAGGTGGACGCCGGCCAGCGGCACGGTGGGGATGCCGGCGGCGACGGCCTCGGCCTCGTAGACGAAGCCGGCGTCGAGCTGGCCCGCCTGCAACCGGCCCACCAGCGTCTCCTCGGGGAAGACGCCGGCCGTCGACGAGACCACCTGTCGCAGCTGGGGCAGGTGCCGTGCGGCTGCCGTCTGGTCGAGGGCGGTGACCGCGAGGACGCCCTTCGGGTCGATCCTCGGGTCGGTGCGCCCGAGGAGGAAGCCCGGTCGGGTGACGACGTCGTACCACGGGCGGGTGCGTAGGGCCGCGGCGAACCGGCTGGTCGGGTCGTAGCCCAGGACGAGGGGCGAGGTGGCGAAGGTGGCGTACCAGGACACCCACGACCCGTGGGCGGCGCCTTCGAGGGTCCGGTCCGCCGACGGGGCGGCGCTGACGAAGACGTCGGCGAGCTGGGTCCCGCCGCGGATCTCCGAGGCGAGCCCGTCGGACCCGCCGGCGAAGCCCTCGAAGGTGTCCCCCGTGGCGCGGTCGAAGGCAGGCCCGACCGATGTCTGCATCAGGTGGGTCAGGGACCCGGCGTAGAGGACGTCGACCGGCTGGCCGTGCCCGCCCGTCGTCCCTCCGGCCCCGTCGCCCGCAGCCGTCGGGGACGAGCAGGCCGTCAGCGCAGCTCCCAGCATGCCGACGGCGGCTACCAGCGCGACGGACCGGTGTCGCCGGCGAGCGACGGCCCGGAGCCGGCGGAGCCGTGCCTGCAGCGCTCGGCGCTCGGGCGGCGGGGGGAGCGGCTCGGGCCGGCGGGCGAGGAAGGGCACCACTGGCAGCGTACCTCTCCTGACCTGCATCTGCGAGCTGAAATGGCGATATTGACTTGAGAATACAAGGGAGGTGGTTGGTCATGCCTTGCGCCGGCCAGCCCGTCGTCGGGCGGAGCGTTCCGAGCGGGGTCATCGCCCGGCGCGCCGCGGCCGCTACCGAGCTGCGCCGGCCCGCGGCGTGCCCTGCCCGGGGCGCGCCCGATGCCGGCGAGCGGCGCCGCCCACGCGACGTCCCGGCCGACGCCGTAGGCTCGCCCGCATGAAGGAGCTACGGGGCAAGGTCGCCGTCGTCACCGGAGCGGCGAGCGGCATCGGCTACGCGCTCGCGATGCGCTTCGCCGCCGAGGGGATGGGCGTGGTGCTGGCCGACGTCGAGCGTGACGCGCTTGCCGGTGCCGCCGAGCGCCTGCGGTCGACGGGCGCCGACGTGCACGACGTCGTGACCGACGTGAGCCGGGCCGACGACGTCGACGCCCTCGCCGAGGCGGCCGAGGCCCACTTCGGCGCCGTCCACGTCGTCTGCAACAACGCCGGCGTGTCGGGGGGGATCGGCTCGTCGTGGGACACGCCCCTCGAGGACTGGGAGTGGACCCTCGGGGTCAACCTGTGGGGCGCCATCCACGGGGTGCGCACCTTCGTGCCCAGGCTCGTCGCCCAGGGCGAGGGCCACGTGGTCAACACGGCTTCGATCGCCGGGCTGCTCGCCGGCGGCGTGGGCGCGCCCTACAACGTCTCGAAGTTCGGCGTCGTGGCGCTCTCCGAGCACCTGTACCTGAGCCTGCTCGACCTGGCACCCGACGTCGGCGTCTCGGTGCTGTGCCCCGGCTGGGTGAACACGCGCATCGCCGACTCCGACCGGAACCGGCCGTCGGGGCCCCTGCCCGAGCGAGCCGACGACCCGCTCGTCGCCAAGGTGCGCACCGGCGTCCGCCGGGTGCTCGAGGCAGGGATGGACCCCGCCGCCGTCGCCGACAAGGTGCTCGACGCGGTGCGCGACGGCGTATTCTACGTCCTGCCCCACGACGACGAGCAGTGGCTCGGCCCGCTGCGCCAGCGGATGGAGGACATCGTGGAGCGGCGCAACCCCACGCCGCGCCCGATGCCCGGCATCGAGATCATCATGGCCGCGCTGACCGAGGACGCCTGAGCGCGACCGCCCACCTGTGCCGCGCCCCCCGACCGCACGCACCAGCTGACCGTGGCACGTCGCCCCGCAGTCCTCGCCGTCGACCTGGGCACCGGTGGCCCGAAGACGGCGCTCGTCGCCACGACCGGCGAGATCCTCTGCCACGAGACCGCCGCCGTCGAGACGACCCTGCTCCCAGGCGGGGGCGCCGTACAGGACCCCGGGGCGTGGTGGCGGGCGGTGACGGCGTCCTCGGCCCGACTCCTGGCGAGCGGTGCCGTCGCCCGCGACGACGTGGTCGCCGTGGCCTGCACGGGCCAGTGGGGCTCGACGGTGCCGGTGGGCGCCGACGGACGCGCCGTCGGGCCGTGCCGCTTGTGGATGGACGGCCGGGGCCAGCCCTACTCGGCCCGGGTCCTGGGCGGTGTCGGGCCGCTCGCCGTCGAGGGGTACGGTCCGACCAAGGTGCTGCGCTTCGTCCGCAAGACGGGCGGCGCGCCGGCGGTGCTCGGCAACGACCCGCTCGGCCACGTCCTCCACCTGCGCCACGAGGAGCCCGCCGTCTACCGGGAGACCGCCGTCTTCCTCGAGCCGGTCGACTACCTGGGGCTGCGGTTCACCGGCCGGGCCGTCGCCACACCGGCCTCGATGATCCTGTCGTGGCTCGTCGACACCCGTCGCCTCGACCGGCCGGCCTACGCGCCCGACCTCGTGCGTCTCACGACCCGCGACCCGGGCCGGCTCCCCGAGCTCGTGCCCACCGGCTCGGTGGTGGGCCCGGTCAGCGACGCCGTCGCCGACGAGGTCGGGCTCCCCCGTGGCGTCCCGGTCGTCGCCGGTGTGCCGGACCTCCACTCGGCGGCGACCGGCTCGGGCGCGCTCGGGGACTACGAGGCCCATCTCGCCGTCTCGACGACGGCGTGGCTCTCCTGCCACGTGCCCTTCAAGCGGACCGACCCCTTCCGCCAGGTGGCCAGCGTCCCGTCGATCCGACCGGGCCGCTACGCGGTGGCCAACAACCACGAGACGGCCGGCGCCTGCCTGCAGTGGTTCCGCGATGCCATGTACGCGCCCGGGCCGGGCGAGGACCGCGTGCGACCCCTGCCGAGCTTCGCCGACCTCGACCGGGTCGTCGAGGCGACGGCGCCAGGGAGCAACGGTGTCCTCTTCGCCCCATGGCTCGCCGGCGAGCGTTGCCCGGTCGACGACCGGACGCTGCGTGGCTCGTTCCTCAACGTGTCGCTCGGGACCTCCCGTGACGAGCTGCTGCGCGCCGTGCTCGAAGGCGTGGCGCTCAACGCCCGGTGGATGCAGGACGCCGTCGCCCACTTCCTGCGCCGACCCGTCGGGCCGGTCCGCATCCTCGGAGGCGGCGCCTCCTCGGACGTGTGGTGCCAGGTGCACGCCGACGTCCTCGGCACCCGGGTCCACCAGGTGGCCGACCCGCTGCTCGCCAACGTCCGGGGGGCCGGGCTCTACGGTGCCCTCGCACTCGGACTGGTCGACGAGCGGGCACTTCCCTCGGCCGTGCCCGTCGCCCGCACCTTCGAGCCGAACCCGGATGCCGGGGCCGTCTACGACGAGCTCTACGCCCACTTCCGCCGGCTCTACGGCCAGCAGCACCGGATGTACGCGGCCCTGAACCGAGCGGACGGGCCGCTCTCCACGGCTCTGGCCACCTCCGCTCCGGGTGGCACGTCGGCTCGAGCGGTCGGCACGGTGAAGGAGGAGGTGCCGGGGGCAGCCGCCGGCCCCTCCGCGTCGTCGGTGTAGACAGGGCCCATGGATCGATCGACCTCCGCGGTTGCACGGTGAGCGCCCGTGGGGCCGGCGACGGCCGAGCACGATGGCCGTCCCTCCGGATCGCCGAGACGCTCGCCGAGGAGTTCGGGAGCGGCACCCCTGCCGGCACGGCCCTGCCGTCCGAGCGGAGCCTCGCCGAGCGCTTCGGCGTGCAGCGCCCCACGGTCCGGGTCGCTCTCGAGTACCTCGCCCACCAGGGGCTCATCGAGCGCCGTGAGCGGCTCGGCTGGTTCGTCAACCCGCCCCGCTTCGAGTACGACCCCTTCGGCCCGGGCATCCCGAGGGAGCGCCTGCACATCGAGGTCGTCACCACCGACCCGACCGACCAGCCCACGCCGCCCTTCCCGGGCCTCGTGTTCGCAGCCATGCGGACGTACGCCGTCGACGGCCGCCTGACCGTCGCCGCCCAGTCGTACCTGCGGGCCGACATGCGCAAGACGCTCACCGACGACGAGCTCGCCGCACCGCTGCGCGACTCCTTCGCCGCCGCCAGCCGGCGATGCGGGGTCGAGCTCACCCACAACCAGGTGACGATCGTCGCCGCCGCGGCGGGCCCCGAGCTGGCCCCGGTGCTCGGGGTCACCGCCCGCCAGCCCGTCCTCGACGTGACGCGGGTCCACTACAGCCACGACGAGGTCGTCGGCGTCGACCTCGAGCACTGGCGCTCCGACGTCGTCGCCATCTCGTTCGTGGACCGCCGCAACGTGTCCCCGCGCACGCTCGCCCGCCAGTCCTGACCCCGTCCTTCCGGGCTTCGGGCACGGCACCGACCCGGCCGTCGAGCACGTCGGCGTGGACGAGCGCGTCCCGGTGCGCGACACGCAGGTCCGGCTTCCGCTCGGACAGCCCGCCGTGCCGGTCGCCGACGAGGTGCGGGAGGCGACCGCCCTTCCCTCCGGCGCCGCCCCACCCGGTGCCAGGACCGTGCCATCCGGCGGCCACGGGGCCGGCGGCCCGCTCCACGTGACCAGGACTCGTTGACAGCGCCGAGCCACTGGCAACTACCACAGCAGTGGAATAGTCCAGAAGGGCACCGCGCCCAGCGCGACGGACGGCGCACCGCACCACGTGGTGGTGCCCGTGCCGATCAGGCGGCAGGCCCGGTCGCCGAGGGAGGGAGATCGGGATGCTTCGCACCACCCGGAGGCGCACGACGCGATCCCTGGTCGCCGCTGCTGCCCTGGCCGCCCTGCGCGAGCGCGGCGGCCGGCTCCTCGTGGTCGACCCGCGGCGTACCCGGACCGCGGACGTCGCCGACGAGCACCTCTCGATCGTCCCCGGCACCGACGCCGCCTTCCTCGCCGGGCTCGCCCACGTGCTCGTGGCCGAGCACGACGCCGACCCGGGGCACGTCGGGCCCTTCCTCGACGGCCTCGACCAGGTCCGCACCGCCTTCGCCCCGTTCGCGCCCGAGGTGGTCGCGCCCTGGTGCGGCGTCGACGCCGGGCGGATCCGCCGCCTCGCCGTCGAGCTCGCCGAGGCGCCGAGCGCCGCCGTCCACGGGCGTCTGGGCACGAACCTGGCCGACCTGGCCACCTTGACCGTGTGGCTGCTCGACGTCGTGAACGTGGCCACGGGCAACCTCGACCGCCCCGGCGGCGTGCTCTTCGCCAAGGCGGCCGCCTTCGGCCTCAACACGTCGGGCCAGCCCGGGCGCGGGAACGGGACCGACTACGCCACCTACGCGAGCCGGGTCCGCGGCCTGCCCGGCGCCTTCGGACAGCTGCCGGCTGCGTGCATGGCCGAGGAGATCGAAACCCCCGGCGAGGGGCAGGTCCGTGCGCTCGTCACCCTGGCCGGCAACCCGGTGCTCGCCACGCCGGAAAGCGACCGGCTGGTGCGGGCCCTCGAGTCGCTCGAGCTCATGGTGTCGATCGACCTCTACGTCAACGAGACGGCCCGCCGCGCGGATCTCGTCCTGCCCGTCCCCACCGCCCTCGAGCGCAGCCACTACGACGTCGCCTACAACCAGTTCTCGGTGCGCAACGTCGCCAGCTACTCGCCACCGGTGCTCCCGTGCCCGGACGACCTGGTGCCCGAGTGGCGCCTCCTGCTCGCCCTCTCGGGGATCGTGCAGGGCCGGGGGGCCCCGACGTCGACGTCGACGCCATGGACGACGACGTGGCGTCGCTCTTCGTCCGGATCGCCGTGGCCGACGAGCACGGCCCGGTCCACGGGCGCGACCCCGACGAGCTCCTCGCCGCCCTGGCGCCTGCCACGGGGCCCGAGCGCCTCCTCGACCTGGCGCTGCGCACCGGCCCTTACGGGGACGGGTTCGGCACCCACCCGGGCGGGCTCTCGCTCGAGGTCCTCCGCCGGTACCCTCACGGCATCGACCTCGGACCGCTCGAGCCCCGCATCCCCGAGATGCTGCGTACACCATCGGGCCGCGTCGACCTGGCGACGCCCGCGATCCTCGCCGACCTCGACCGGCTGGCCGCCCGGCTGGCCGAGCCGCACCCGCCCTACGTGCTCGTCGGGCGGCGCGACCTGCGCTCGAACAACTCGTGGCAGCACAACGTCCGCACGCTGTCCAAGGGCAAGGAGCGCTGCACGCTGTGGGTGCACCCGGGTGACGCCGCCGACCTCGGCCTCGTCGACGGCGGGCGGGCAGAGGTCGCCACCGACCAGGGGTCCGTGGTGGTCGCCGTGGAGGTCACCGACGCCATCCGGCCGGGCGTGGTCTCCCTCCCCCACGGATGGGGGCACGACCTGGCGGGCGCCCGCCTGTCGGTGGCCTCCGCGCGGCCGGGCGTGAACGCCAACCGGCTCACCTCCGCGGACCGCGTCGACCCGCTGTCGGGCAACCCCCACCTGAACGGCGTCCCCGTGCGCGTCACCGCCTGCGACACGGCTGGCGCCGTGCCGGCAGCCGGGCCGGCAGCGGCACAGCCCGAGGCTCCCCCGGAGCCGGAGCCGGAGCCGGAGCCGGAGCCGGAGCCGGAGCGGTGAGCGAGCGGCCGGCGCCGGAACGGGTCCCCGTGGTGCTCGGTCCCCGTGACGGGACGCGCGCCGGGGGGCGGGGGCCGGCGCCGGCCGGGGCGGGCCCGCAGGCGGTGACCACGGCGGGCCCGCAGGCGGTGACCACGGCCCGGGGGCCGTTCCACGTCCTCGCCAAGCCCACCGGTCCCATCTGCAACCTCGACTGCGAGTACTGCTTCTTCCTCGCCAAGGAGGCGCTCTACCCGGGGGACCGGTTCCGCATGGCCGACGGCCTCCTCGACACCTACCTGCGGCAGCTCTTCGAGGCCCACGACGGCGTCCCCGAGGTGACCGTGGCCTGGCAGGGCGGGGAGCCGACGCTGATGGGGGTGGACTTCTTCCGGCGGGTCGTCGGGTTGGCCGAGCAGTACCGCCGCCCGGGCCAGCAGGTCCACCACACCATCCAGACCAACGCCACCCTGTTGACCGACGCCTGGTGCGAGCTCCTCGCCGAGCACGACTTCCTCGTGGGGGTGAGCGTCGACGGGCCGCCGGCGCTGCACGACCACTACCGGCACGACAAGCGCGGCGGCCCCACCTCGGAACGGGTGGTGCGGGGGCTGCGCCTGCTGCAGCGCCACGGGGTCGAGCACAACATCCTCTGTACGGTGCACGCCGCCAACCAGGGTCATCCCCTCGAGGTCTACCGCTACTTCCGCGACGAGCTCGGTGCCCGATTCGTGCAGTTCATCCCCATCGTCGAGCACCTCGACGACGGGGACGAGGGCGACGTCAGCGATCGGACGGTCGACCCGCTGGCCTGGGGGCAGTTCCTCTCCGCCGTGTTCGACGAGTGGGTCCGCCGTGACGTGGGGACCGTCTTCGTCACCCAGTTCGAGGCGGCCCTGGGGGCCTGGGCCGGGTTGCCGGCCTCGCTGTGCGTCTTCGCCGAGACGTGCGGCCGGGCCGTTGCCGTGGGCCACAACGGCGACGTGTTCTCGTGCGACCACTTCGTCGACCCCGAGCACCTGCTGGGCAACCTCGCCGCCGAGCACCTGGTCGACCTGGTGGAATCGCCTCGCCAGGTCGCCTTCGGCAACGCCAAGCGCGACACGCTCCCCCGCTACTGCCGCGAGTGCCCGGTCCTGCTCGCCTGTCGGGGGGAGTGCCCGAAGGACCGGTTCGTCACGACACCTGAGGGGGAGCCGGGCCTCAACTACTTGTGCGCGGGGTACCGGTCCCACTTCACCCACGTCGACGGGCCCATGCGGCTCCTCGTGGACTTGCTCCGCCAGGGTCGGCCGGCGGACGAGGTGATGGGCGTCTTCGCCGGCGCACGGCGTAATGACCCGTGCCCGTGCGGGAGCGGGCGCAAGGCCAAGGCGTGCCACCAGCGGCCCCTGCCGGCCGCCGACGCGCCGCCCGTGCTCGCCGCCGACGCGCCGCCCGTGCTCGCCGCCGACGCGCCGCCCGCACCGGCGCGGTGACGAGGCGCGAGGCCGGGGGCTGCTCGACGGGGACGAGCTGCACGACGTCCCCTCCCACCTCGTGGTCGACGCGCCGACGGCGCGCGGCTGTGCCCGGACGCGGCCCTCCAGCCTCGGGCCGCACAGGCGGTGACGGCGTCGGTGACGGCGTCGGACAGGTCGGGTCGAGGCTCGAGCGGTTCGGGGCGACTGCTGTCGGTGCCGCCCGACCGGACCGTGGCTGGGCCCCCGAGACGCTGCGTCGACGAGCACCGTGGCTCGGCGGGACCGCCCGCCGACCGGCGCCCGCCGCCCGCCGCCTGCCGCCTGCGACGTCGACCTGACCACCGTCGCCGGCCGGGCGGCGGTGGCCCGACCGACCGCCTCCCTGGCCGACCGGGCACCTTCCTCGTCAGCCGGAGGGGAGCCGGCAGTGGCCGCGGGTCCGGGCGGGCGCACAGGTGCGCGGTGGTCCGCTCGGCGTGCTAGAGTACAGATATCCGTACTTTTGACCTCCACCTCCTGACCGCCGTCGTGCTCCACCAGCACGTGAACGTGCCCCTCGCTCTCGCCCTCATCGCTCTCGGCATCTTCGCCGGGTGGCTGGGCGCCGTGGTGGGCATCGGCGGCGGCGTCGTCATCGTGCCCGCCCTGGTGCTGGGGTTCGGTTTCCAGACGAAGGTGGCCGTCGCCACCTCCCTCGTCGCCGTCGTCGCCACGTCGGTCGCTGCCGCGAGCGCCTACGCGGGCGCAGGCCAGCTGAACATGCGCCTCGCCCTCACGCTCGAGATCGCCACGACGGTCGGCGGCCTCGTCGGCGGACTCGTCGCCGTGCTGATCGCCCCGTCGGTGCTCGACGGGCTCTTCGCCGCCGTCATGCTCGTCACCGCCGTCCTCATGTTCCGTGGCCGCAACAGCGAGGGGGAGGCGCTCGAGGGCAGCGGTGATCCCGAGGTCGCCGGTGCCGCGGAGACCGCGGGCTCGGGGGCGACCGGGGCCGGTCCCGTCCGGGCGACGGCGTCTCCGGCCGCCGAGGTCGCCGGTGCCGCGGCGGCGTCCGCTACGACCGTCGCGACACTGGCCGAGGACGCCATCGAGCCGGAAGGCATGGAGGGCCGGGTCGGCTGGGAGGACCGTGGCCACCTCGGTGGTGCCTACCGCGACGCCGCGCGCGGCGTGCTCGTCGTCTACCGGGCCATCCGCGTGTGGATCGGCTGGTCGGTCTCCTTCGTCGCCGGCATGCTGTCGGGCATGCTCGGAGTGGGTGGCGGCTTCCTGAAGGTGCCGGCCATCAACCTCGGGATGAAGGTGCCCATCAAGGTGGCGGCTGCGACGTCGAACTTCATGATCGGTGTGACGGCGATCGCCAGCCTGTTCGTCTACTTCGCCCGCGGCTACGTCCTCCCGTACGCGGCGGCGCCGGTCGCCCTCGGCATCGCCGTCGGTGCCTACGTGGGCGCTCGCAGCTCGCAGGCGGTGTCGAGCCGGACCCTCGGGCTGATCCTCGCCGTCGTCCTCCTCTTCGTCGCCGTCCAGATGGGCCTCAAGGCCAGCGGGGTGGCCAATGTCTGACGCCAGAGGGCAGGTTCCCGGGGCCGCTGCCGGCGGACCTCCCGCCGTGGGCGACGCACGCGCGGTCGAGCTCGTGGGGACCCCCGCGGACCCCCGGACCAACACGCTCGTCAAGGTCGTCCTGCGAGTCGGGCTCGCCATCTCGAGCGCCCTGCTCGTCGTCGGCCTGATCGTCCAGCTGGCCAGCGGTCACGACCAAGCCGTGCAGGTCCGCATGTTCCACCTGTCGGGTGGGCACTCGGTCGGCGAGACGATCATGGGCGTCGGCGTGCTCGCCCTCGCCCTCACCCCGGCGTGCGGCGTGATGTCGGTGGTCGTGAGCTGGGTGCGCGAGCGGGACGCGCGCTTCGTCGTCGTGGGCGCGATCGTGGTGGCCGTGCTCATGGCGGCGATCGCCGTCGGCTTCGACTGAGCCGTGGCACCACCGGCGGTCGACCGGCGTTCGCCCCTCCCCCTGTGGGCGCAGGTCCTCGCCGACCTCCGGGCTCGCGTGGCCGCTGGTGAGTTCGCGGAGGGCTTCCCTACCGACGAGGAGCTCCGGAACCACTACGGCGTCAGCCGCCAGACCGTGCGGGAGGCGACCCGGCGGCTGCAGGACGAGGGCGTGCTCGTCCGCGCACGCGGGCGCCGGAGCGAGCTGGCCGAGTCGGTCCTCGAGCAGCCGCTCCACACCCTCTACAGCCTGGCCGAGACTGCCCAGGCCCACGGGTACGCCGAGCGCAGCGAGGTCCGGTCGCTGCGCACCACCCGCGCCGGTGCCGCAGCCGGGCCACTTGGCATCGACCCGGACGACGAGGTGGTCTTCCTCGAGCGGTTGCGCTTCGTCGGGGACGAGCCCTTCAGCGTCCACCGCTCGTGGCTGCCCGACCGCGTCGCTTCGGGCCTCCTCGGCGTCGACCTGCGGGCCGGCTCGCTCTACGACGCGCTCGTCTCGTGCTGCGGTGTCCGGGTGACCGGCGGGTGGGAGCGCATCCGGCCCGAGGTGCCCACCCCCGAGACGTGCGAGCTGCTCCAGCTGCCCCACGGCGTGGCCGTGCTCGTGCTCGAGCGTCTCGCCCTCGCTGCGGACACACCGGTCGAGTGGCGCCACAGCGTCGTGCGCGGCGACCGCTACACCTTCCGCACGGACTGGTCGCCGGCCTGAGCGGGCCGAGGGGCCCGGTCGCGCCGCGATCGCCTCGACGACCCGGACGTCGCCGCCGACGTCCGGCGATCCTCAGGCAGGCAGGTGGCCCAGGGCGGCGAGGAGGCCGTCGTGGTCGGCCACGTCGAAGAAGCACAGGACGTTGCGCCGGCGGACGAGGTCGAGGCCGGTGTTGGCGTAGACGAACGACGGGAAGGCGAACGGGAAGACGAGGCGGGTCCCCGAGGTCGGCGGGGCCTCGAAGACGACGTCCACGTGGCGTCCGCCGCGGTGGCGGGACACCGACAGCGGGAACCCCTGCCACGGCCGTTCGGTGGAGCGGCGGCCGACGACGGCCACGGCTCGCCGGTCGGTGAGCACGTAGAGGGTCCGGCGCTTGCGCCACGCCTTGACGGCGAAGCGTCCGACGAGCAGGTAGGCACCGACGGCGACGACCAGGGCACCCCACGCGACGACGAACGTCGGCGTGGTCCCGCTTCCGGACGACGGGCTGGTACGGAGCACGCTCACCGTGAGCGCGGCCCAGAGCAGGCTCACGGGGACGACGAAGGCGTCGGCCCTCGTGAGGCGGACGGAGGGGTCCGGTGCACCGCACCAGAGCAGCTGCTCGTCCGGACGGATCAGCCCGTGCACGCGTGCCTCCTGGTCGGGCGGGAGCGTGCGCGCGGGGCTGTCCGCCGGTCGTCCCCACGACGGCGCCGTCCACTGCGGTCCTTCGCCCGCCACGGCGTCGCCGCAGGTGGGGCAGGTCCGTTGGGTCATCCACACGGCATGGCCCCGGCGGCACTCGCCGTAGAGGGGAGCGGCGCAGACGGGGCACGTCGCTGCCGAGAGCACCTGCTGGACCCGGTGGCCGTTCGGGCAGTGGACGGGGCTCATGGTCGGGTCGGGCGCGTGAGCCGTCCAGGCCGCTGCCACCGGCCGACGGCCGCGCCGGCTCTGCGGTCAGCGGCGAGCGCCGTGCCCCGGCGCTGACCTCCGCCCCGGTCGCGCCCTCCGCCCCGGCACGAGGACCAGCTCGCCGTGCCCCTCACCTCACCCACGGTCCGATGGTAGGCGAGGCCCGCCGGCTCGGGGCTCCGGGGCGTCAGGCCTCCGGCCGCGGACGTGGGTCGCGCCGCGACCCGTTCGCACGTCCAGCGTCCCCGGCCGCGCCGGTGACAGCTTCGACGAACCGCTGGGGGTCGTCGGCGGAGAGGGTGACGGAGCGGACGCCGTCGGGCACCTCCCGTCCCCACCACGTCACCCGCGCACCCGGGACGAGGTCGACGCGGACCGACGCGGTGGGCCCGAACGCCACGAGCGCGTCCCTGCCGTCCGCGCTCAGGACGAGCCCGGTCCGACCGCCGAACCCCGGAGCCGTCTCGCGCACGCGGCGGACGGTGGCGACGTCCTCGAGGCGGACGCGCCCCTCGAGCAGGCAGCCGTCCGCGAAGACGAGCTCGCCACCTTCGATCCGGTGCGGGGTGGTGACGAGGCTGGCCACGAGCCCGGCGAGCAGCACCAGGCCGTAGGCGTGCACGGCCACGACGAGCCACGCCCACCAGTGACGACCCCACACGACGCCGAGGACGACGCCGACGGCGACGAGCTCCACGACGCTCCACACGGCGAGGACCACCAGGAAGCCCTCGAGCTGGCGCCAGTAGGAGAAGGTGGTGGCACGTCGGCCGCGGGACCTCCCCGTCGCCAGGTGCACGAGCGCCTTCCAGAGCAACGGCTCGAGGAGGAGCACGTGGGCCACCCGTCGGGGCAGGACCGTCGCGAGGCCGTCCTCGAGCGCGCGGAGGAACGTGGCGCCCCCACGTCGTCGGCGCCGTGCCTCGCGCAGCACCGCGATCCCGCCGGCGAGGGCACCGGCCCACAGGAGCGCCTCGACGGCCGTGCCGAGGACGACACCGCTCCGGACGCCCAGCGCCCCTGTCGAGACCAGCACGGCGTCGGCGGCGACGAGGCCGAGCGCGACCGGCAGGACCACCCGACCGAGGACACGCCTCGCGCGTCCGGTGGTGCCGGTGGTGCCGGTGGTGCCGGGGCGGTCCGGTGGCCGCGGCTCGCCTCCTCGTCCGCCGCCCGCCACCGTCGTCATCTCGCCCTCCTGTCAGCCTGCGGCGGTCGGGGCGACCGGCGAGCACGACGCTCGCCCCGCACGATGCCCCGTGCGGGGACGTCCCCCTCAGCCCGCGCCGGCGTCGGTCGTCGCCGCGTAGCGAGGGTTCGCCGCCGCCAACCGGGCCGCCACGGCAACGGTCAGGTAGCGGCGGAGCTCCGCGTCGTGGCCGTCGAAGGCGCCCGACCGGATCGCCCGGGCGAGCTCGACGTCGTCTGTCACGCCCAGCTCGGAGAGAGCGGCGCGCAGCCGCTCCTCGGCGTCGGGTCGCTGCTCGCACTCGCGCCGGACGATGTCGACGACGTTGATCGCGACTCGGAGCAGGTACTGGGTGTGGCCGGTCGTCGTGTCGAGGACGTCGGCGCGCAGGAAGTCCCGGACGGCGGTCAGCAGCTCTGCCGCGGTGGGGGTCCCGTAGACGGGGTCGGCGGGCGGCAGGGGAGCAAGGCGGGGTTCCGCAGGGAGGTCGGTCCCCGCGTCGTCGTCGGCGCGTCCTGCCGCGGCGGGCTCGGGCGTCACGGGAGCGCCTCCAAGAGGTCGAGCTCCGTCTCGGCGACCCGCCTGCCGATGGCGGCGAGCTCCACGGACCGTTCCCCGCCGACGAGGTGGCGGGAGGCCTGCACCAGGCAGATGACGCCCCACTTCAGCGCGGAGAACGCCTCCCACCAGGCCAGGGTCGACGCGTCGACGCGGACGCCGCTCGCTTCCTCGTAGGCGTCGAGGAGCTCGGCGCGTCGGCCGATCCCACCGACCGGTGGTCGGGCGCCGAACCGCCACGCCTTGGCGCACAGCCAGCCGAGGTCCTCGACGGGGTCGCCGAGGTGCACGAGCTCCCAGTCGAGCACGGCGCGAAGGCCGTCCGCGTCGACGAGGAGGTTCCCGAGCCGGAAGTCCCCGTGCACCAGGGTGGGCCTGCTCGGCGGCGGCGGTCGGGTGCCCTCGAGCACGCGGAACGCCCATTCGAAGGTCGGGACGGCGACGCCCAGGTCGTCGAGGACCGAGCGGTAGTGGGCGACCTGGTCGGGCTCCTCGAGTGCCGGTGCGGCCTGGGCCCGGGCTACGGCGCCGAGCGCGTGCCCGCAGTCGGCGGCGAAGCGCCGACGGGCCTCGGCCAGTCCGGGCTCCCGGAGGATGCGGCCGGGGCGGGCTTCGCCCTCGACGTGCTCCATGACCAAGTAGGCCGCCCCGAGGGTCTCGCGCTCGTCCGTCGCGTAGACGACGGCCGGCACGGGGACCCCTGCCCGGGCCGCCGCTGCGATGGCCGCGGCCTCGGTGGTCATCGGCACCCGTGTCGCCACGGGTGGCGCCAAGCGCAGGACGAACCGCCCACGGCCGGGCACGCAGAACGCCCAGAGCTGGCTGGAGGCGCCGCCGCTCAGGAGCGCCACGTCCTCGACCACGTCGACCGGCGCACCGAAGGCCGTGCCCAGCACCTGGCGAAGGCGTTCGGCGGTCACGCCGGAGCCTTCGGCGGTCACGGCTCCGCCTGCGGTCGACCGCCCCGCCGTGGCGCTCGGACCGCCGCCGTCGGGTGGCTGCTGCTGGCGGGCGGTCACCAACGGTGCGTCCTTTCGCGTCCGGCTCGCCACGGACGCTACGCAGGTGTCCCTGCCCTGTCAACGAGGTGTGCTGTGCCCCGGCCCGCCCGGGCGGACCCGGCGCGCGTGTGAACGGGCCCGGCCCGCCCGGGCGCACCGGGCGCGCGTGCCGACGAGACGCGGCCTCCTCGCCGAGGGCTCTGGGGTGCGTGCGGGGCCGGAGGGATTGGTAGGGTCGACGGGCAGCGGAGCCGGCGTCTCCGGCGACATCCCTGTCCGTTCGGGCCTCGTCGGTCCTGCGACCTCGGACCTCGCCGGTCGCCCGGAGCGGCAACTGGCGGGTGTTGGAGGACGACACCGGAAGGGACGGCGAGGTGGACTTCGACCTACCCGCGGAGCTCGCAGCGTACCTGGACGAGCTCGACCGGTTCATCGAGCGGGAGATCCGCCCGCTGGAGGCCGAGGACGACAACGTCCGCTTCTTCGACCACCGGCGCGAGCACGCCCGTACCGACTGGGACCGCGACGGCGTTCCCCGCAAGGAGTGGGAGGCACTCCTCGCCGAGGCGCGCCGCCGGGCGGACGCCGCCGGCCACTACCGCTACGCGTTCCCCGCCGAGTACGGGGGCCGGGACGGTACGAACCTCGGCATGGCCGTGATCCGCGAGCACCTCGCCTCCAAGGGCCTCGGGCTCCACTGCGACCTGCAGAACGAGCACGCCATCGTGGCGAACAACGTCGGGCTTCTCCTCATGCTCCACTACGGCTCGGACGCGCAGCGGGCGGAGTGGTGCGAGGCGCTCGCCGAGGGCACGAGGTGGTTCGCCTTCGGCATCACCGAGCCCGCCCACGGCTCGGACGCGACGTACATGGAGACGACCGCGACCCGTGACGGGTCCGACTGGGTGCTGAACGGCGAGAAGACCTTCAACACGGGCGTGCACAGCGCCGCCTGCGACCTCGTCTTCGCCCGGACCGGTGGGACGCCCGGCGAGGCGTCGGGGATCACGGCGTTCCTCGTGCCCATGGACGCACCGGGCCTGGTGGTCGAGCGCTTCCTCTGGACGTTCAACATGCCGACCGACCACGCGCACGTGACGCTGTCCGACGTCCGGGTCCCCACGAGCGCCGTCTTCGGCGAGGAGGGAATGGGCCTGCAGGTCGCCCAGCACTTCTTCAACGAGAACCGCATCCGCCAGGCGGCGTCCAGCCTCGGCGCGGCCCAGTACTGCATCGACCAGTCGGTGGCCTACGCCCGGGAGCGGCGGACGTTCGGGAGGCCACTGGCGCAGAACCAGGGGATCCAGTTCCCACTCGTCGAGCTCGAGACGCAGTGCGAGCTGGTGCGGGCCCTCGTCCGCCAGACCGCCTGGAGGATGGACCGCTACGGCGCGTTCTCCCAGTCGCGGGAGGTGTCGATGTGCAACTACTGGGCGAACCGGCTGTGCTGCGAGGCGGCCGACCGGGCCATACAGGTCCACGGCGGCCTCGGCTACTCCCGGCACCTGCCCTTCGAGCACATCTACCGGCACCACCGCCGCTACCGCATCACCGAGGGGTCGGAGGAGCTGCAGATGCGGCGGATCGCCGGGTACCTCTTCGGGTTCATGCGCCAGGCCGAGCCGAAGGGCGTCGCGTCCCGGGACGGCTGACGAGCGGTGCCGGCCGGTGTCCCCCGGTGCCCCGGTGCCCCGGTCCCCCGGTGCCCCGGTGCCGACACCGCCGACCGCTCAGGAGCGACCGAGCTTCCGGTACGGGAACGTGACGTCGATGGCCAGACCTCCCGTCGGCCTGGTCCGAGCGTGCAGCTGTGCGTGGTGCGCGTCCGCGACGGACCGGACGATGGCGAGCCCCAGCCCGTTCCCCTCGACGTGGAGGCGCCGGGTGCTCTTCAGGCGCATGAAGGGCTCGAAGAGGTGCTCGACGTCGTCCTCGCTGACGACTGGACCCGAGTTGCTCACCGCCACGGTGGACCCTCGCCCGCTCTGCGACGTCCGCACGGTGGCCCGCCCGCCGTTGACGTTGTGCCGGACGGCGTTGTCCACGAGGTTGCCCACGAGGATGGTGACGAGGCGCTTGTCCCCGACGACCGGAGCCATGACGCACGACACCTCGAGCGCGACGCCTCTCGCCGCTGCCTCCTCGCCCCGGTCGTGGACGAGGGTCCGGGCGATGCCCGCCATGTCGAACCGCTCCCACCGGTCGACGCCGCGCTCGCTCTCTGCCAGCGTCAGGAGGTCGTCGATGAGCCGCTCCTGGTGACCGCCAAGGGCCACCAGCTCCTCGCACGTCGCTCGCAGCGACGCGACCGACGGGCACGGCTCGGCCAGCGCCACCTGGAGCAGGGCCCGTTCGGCGGCGAGCGGGGTGCGCAGCTCGTGGGACGCGTTGGCCACGAAGTTGCGCTGCGACGCGAACGACGCCTCGAGCCTCGACAGGAGGTCGTCGAGGGTGGCGCCGAGCTCGCGCAGCTCGTCGTACGGCCCGTCGATGGCCAGCCGGCGGTGCAGGTTGCTCGCCGAGATCTCCCGGGTCCTCGCCGTGACGGCCTGCAACGGGCGCACCGTCCGTCCGGCCAGTACCCAGCCGAGCACCACGGATGCAAGCACCAGGACCACCAGGGCGACGAGGGAGAAGGCGAGCTGCCGGTGGAGGTCCGCGCTCCGCTGCGCGAGGGCCGCGGCGCGCGCCGCACCGCCTCCCGGAGGGACGACCACCGACGCCGAGGAGGCGCCGGCGACCACGTAGGGGACGCCGACGAGGAGCAGCCCGAGGAGCGCGAACACCCCTCCGGTCGCCGCGGCCAGTCGACGCTGCAGCGTCCGTCGTCGCGCCCTCGGGGGCGCCCGCCGTCCCACTCTGGGCACGACGCGTGGCTCCGGGCCGTCGCTCACTCGCCGGCACCGATCCGGTAGCCCCCCTCGCGCACCGTCTCGATCAGGGGAGGCCGGCCCAGCTTGTTCCGGAGCCGGAGGACGGTCGTCTTGACTGTCGTCGTGAACGGGTCGATCGTCTCGTCCCACACCTGCTCCAGCAGCTCCTCGCTCGAGACCACCCGGCCGTCGGCGGCCAGCAGGCACTCGAGGACGGCGAACTCCTTCGGGCTGAGCGAGAGGGGGCGCCCGGCACGGCTGGCCAGTCGTCGGGCAGGGTCGAGCACGAGGTCGTCGCGCACGAACCTGATCGGCGACGCCGTCGGCGCGCGGCGCCCGAGGGCCCGGACGCGGGCCACCAGCTCGGTGAAGTCGAACGGCTTCGCGAGGTAGTCGTCGGCCCCGAGCTCGAGGCCGCTGACCCGGTCCTCCACCGACCCCGCCGCTGTCAACATCAGCACCCGGGCCGCGGCGCCATCGTCGACCAGGCGCCGGCAGACCTCGTCGCCGTGCACGCCGGGCAGGTCGCGATCGAGGACCACCACGTCGTAGCGGGTGACGGCCAAGCGGTCCAGCGCGTCGGCGCCGTCGAGGACGACGTCGACGGCCATGCCCTCCCTCCGGAGCCCGATGCCGACCGTCCGACCGAGCACCTCGTGGTCTTCAACGACGAGAACCCTCATGTCACCATGATCCCTGGGCGCCCGGTGACAGCCCGGTCACAGCCGATCTCCCGAGGGCCACCGAAGGTCGAGGACCCGCCGGCCACCGTAGAGGAACCGCTGAAACCGTGCTGTCACCGGAGGACGTGTAGAGGTATGCGTCGGAAGCAGGACCACATGGGTCGGAAGCAGGCCCACGAGAGCCACGAGAGGAGGTCGGCCGCGATGAGCGTTCTCGCTCCAGATGCGCCCCCCGAGGAGCCCGTGACGGACGACGTCGGCACCTGGGCCGTCGAGGTGCACGGCCTGGTCAAGCGGTTCGGCGCCAACACCGCGGTCAACGGCGTGGAGCTCCAGGTCCCGCGCGGCTGCGCGTTCGGCTACCTCGGACCGAACGGTGCCGGCAAGACGACGCTCATGCGGGTGCTCCTCGGGCTGACGCACGCCGACTCGGGGACCATGTCGCTCCTCGGCCTTCCCGTTCCGAAGGAGCGGGCGAAGGCCCTGGCGCGCGTCGGCGCGATCGTCGACGAGCCCCGCTTCCACAGGCACCTGACCGGCCGGGAGAACCTGGTGATGCTGGCCAGCTCGCGCGAGCGTGAGGCGTTGGACCGGATCGGACCGGCCCTCGGCCGCGTCGGCCTGGCCCAGCGCGCCGACGACCGGGTGGCCGGCTACTCGATGGGGATGCGCCAGCGCCTCGGTGTCGCGGCCTGCCTGCTCGGCGACCCCGAGCTGCTCATCCTCGACGAGCCGATGAACGGGCTCGATCCCGCCGGAATGAGCGACATGCGCGACCTGATCCTCTCCTTCGTCGACGAGGGCCGGACGGTCGTGCTCTCGTCGCACCTGCTCGACGAGGTCCAGCGCACGTGCGACTCGGTGGCCATCGTCGACCGCGGCACCGTCATCCGCCAAGGGTCCATCGCCGAGCTGCTGGCGGGGACGGCGGTCGTCCTCGAAGTCGAGTGCTCGGACCCCGAACGGGCACGCGGCCTGGTCGAGCGCGTCGCCGACGGCGCGTCGGTCGACCTCGTGCCGCTCGGCTTGACCGCGACGCTCGCCCCCGGGACCGGGCGTGACGTCGTCGCCGAGATCTGCCGTGTCCTCGTGGGGGCAGGGATCGACCTGTACCGGGTCCAGCAGGCGCAGGCCTCGCTCGAGTCGTGGTTCCTCGAGGTCACCAGCCGGCTCGGAGACCCGGCATGACGGCGACGACCGGCGCACCGTCCGCCCTGCCCCTGCACGCGCGTCGGCCTCCGAGCGCCGACGACCGGACCTGGTCGTGGGTCCCGACGTGGCGGATGATCGCAGCCCGGTGGACGGAGCTGAGGAAGCGCCGTGGCCTGATGGTGCTGCTCGCCACGGTCACCGTCGGCATCCCCACCGTGTTCCTCGTCGTCCGGCTGCTCCTCCACGCCATCGACCCGAAGAGCTACGGGCCGGCCGGCGGCTACAGCGCCTACGTCGGGCTCGTGGCCGGCGTCCTCTACGTGTTCGGCTTCATCGTCGCCGCCACCTTGGGCGCCACGGCCGGCTCGGTCGACCTGAGCGAGGGGATGTTCCGCCACCACGTGATCGCGGGCCGGTCCCGCGTCGCGCTCTACCTCGCCCGGATCCCCGCCGGGCTCGGCATCATCGTGCCGCTCGTCGCCATCGGGTTCACCGTCGTGTGCACCGTCTGCGTGCTCGCCGCCCCGAGCGGGCTCACGTACGACGGCGTGCCGCTGCCTGCCCAGCTCTCGAAGGCCGGGCTCGACCAGTGGGCCGGCCAGCACGCGAGCGAGGTCGTGGGGAGCTTCGCCTTCAGGATCACCCCCTCCGATGGCGGCGCCTCCTGCCTGCCCGGCCCCGGTCCCGGCCCGATCGGGGGGTTCGTCAAGCGAGCGGCCGTGCCGAGCGCCGCTCCGTGCACCCCGTCCCAGCTCCGCGCCTTGGCCGTGCGGATCGCAGACCAGAACTACGCGGACTACGCCCGGCACTTCGCGTCGCCATCCGTCTCGCTCATGGTGAAGACCGGGTTGTGGATCGAGCTCGAGGCGGTGGTCGCCTTCCTGGTGGGGCTCGGGCTCGCGTCGTTGCTCGGCCAGCGGACGGTGGCCGTGGTGCTGCTGATCGTCCTCGAGCTCATCCTCACCCCGCTCGCCGTCCGTTCCGTCATTCCGCACCTGGTCAACCTCCAGCGGGCCGTGCTGGGGGCGGCGACCGCGCATCTCGAGCCGGGAGGTCTCCCGTCCCCCTTCGGGAACGGCGGCGGGCCGGGCCAGTCCCTCCTCGTCCACGAGACGACGCTCGTGGCCGTCTGCGTCATCGCCGCCTGGACCGTAGGGTGGACGGTGGTCGGGGCGTGGCGGATGGCGACCCGTGACGCCTGACCGTCGGCATCCCGTGACCGCCCCGTGACCGCCCCGTGACCGCCCCGTGACCGCCCCGTGACCGCCCCGTGACCGC
>CAZSYT010000005.1:6465-27252 GCA_964610905.1 uncultured Acidimicrobiaceae bacterium | reverse complement strand
CCCGTGACGGAGCGGGCATCGTGCGCCCGCGGGCCGAGCGATCGCGCGTCCAGGGCGAGGCCCGCCCCGGGCGGACCGATCAGGAGGGGGTCGGTCCTCCGAGCCGTCCTTCGGGCTCGTCCGGCGCGTACGGTGAACCGGCACCGGCGACGCCAACCGGCGTAGCGGCACCGGCGACGCCAACCGGCGTGCCGACGGCCCGACCGGCCAGCACGGGTTCGCCGGCCGCGGCGCCGGCCGGGGCGAGCGTCTCGGCACCGTCTCGGACCGGAGCGCTCTCGGCGGCGTGCACGTACTTCTGGCCACGGAGGACCGAGGCCAGGGCGGCCAGGGCACATGCCACTGCCCCGAACGTGAAGGCCAGCGTCAGTCCGTCGGAGAACGGCGTGGCGAGCAGCGTCGGGAAGAACCTCCGTCCGCTCAGCAGGTGGGCGGAGTGGGCCGGGAGGTGCGCGAGCACCGACGGGCCCAGCAGCTTCGCCATCGGGTTGTAGCCGAGCAGCGAGGCGAAGAGGCTGGTGATGGGGGGCAGGTGGGACACCTGGGCGGCGGTGGCGACGGGCACGTGCTGGGACACCAGTCCCCGGTAGAGGCTTCCCGGCAGCACGGAGGCGATGCCCGAGATCATGAGGGTGAAGAAGATGCCCATCGACAGGACCATGGCTGCGTTCTGGAAGACGCCCGACATGCCCGCCCCGGCGCCGCGCTGGTCGGGCGGCAGGCTGTTCATGATCGCCGCCCGGTTGGGCGAGGCGAACAGCCCCATGGCCAGGCCGTTGACCCCCATCAGCACGGCGAAGGGGGCGTAGGGGAAGTCGATCGGCAGGAACAGGAAGCCGACGAAGGTGAGGGCGGCGACCACCATGCCGGCCGTGGCGAACGGCCGGGCCCCGTAGCGGTCCGACAGGACCCCCGAGACGGGCCCCGCGACCAGGAAGCCGCCCGTCATGGGGAGCATGTAGATGCCGGCCCACAAGGGGGTGTCGGCGAAGCTGACGCCGTGCAGGGGGAGCCAGATCCCCTGCAGCCACATGACGAACATGAACATGAGGCCACCTCGGCCGATCGCCGCGAGCAGCGACGCCACGTTGCCGGCCAGGAAGGCCCGGATGCGGAACAGCTGCAGCCGAAACATGGGCTGGGAGGCCTTGCTCTCGACCACCCCGAACGCCACGAGCATGGCGATGCCGCAGGCCAGCTCGCCGATGACCCTGGGGCTGGTCCACCCCATGGCCGAGGTCCCGTACGGCTGGATGCCGTAGGTGATGCCGACGAGGACGAGCGTGAGCCCGACGGCGAAGAGGACGTTGCCCCACCAGTCGATGTGGGCGCGGCTGCGTGCCCCGTTGTCGTGGAGCTTCAGGTACGCCCACGCCGTCCCGAGCATCCCGAACGGTGCGGAGACGATGAACACGAGCCGCCAGTCCACCGGGGCGAGCAGGCCGCCGACGACCAGCCCGATGAACATGCCGGCGATGCCGGAAACGTTGTTGATCCCGAGGGCCATGCCGCGCTGGTTCTCCGGGAAGGCGTCGGTGAGGATGGCAGACGAGTTGGCGAAGAGGAACGACCCCCCGATGCCCTGCCCGATGCGCATGACGACGATGAAGGTTCCCGCCGCCGTGCCGTGCAGCCAGTTCACGGACAAGAGGACGGAGAAGACCGTGAAGACGGCGAAGCCGAGGTTGTACATGCGCACCCGGCCGTACATGTCGCCGAGGCGCCCCAAGGTCACCACCAGCACCGCCGTGACCAGCATGAACCCGAGCAGGATCCACAGCAGGTAGAAGGAGTTGCCGGGCACCAGCGGGTTGAGGTGGATGCCCCGGAAGATGTCGGGCAGGGCGATGATGAGGATCGACTCGTTGATCGAGACGAGCAGCACACCGAGCGTTGTGTTGAAGAGCGCCGACCACTTGTAGCGGTCGGCGGCGGCCGGTGTGCTCGGCGTCGGGCGGGCCTCGCTCATCGGGGTCCTCCCGGGCCGGCCAGCACCGTCTCGTAGATGCGGACCAGGGTCGCCAGGTCGTCGGTCGGGAGGTCGGCCAGGACGGTCGCCAGTCGGTCCTGTCTGAGGTCCCGGTACTGGGACACCATGGCCCGGGCCGCGTCGCTGGCGGCGATGAGGACGACCCGGCGGTCGGCCGGGTCCGCCTGCCGCTCGACGAGGCCTCGGGCGGCGAGCCGGTCGACCAGCGCCGTCCCCGCGCTCTCGCTGATCTCGAGGTGCTCGCACAGTGAGCGCATCGACCTCGGGCCGTCCTCGAGCGCGACCAGGGCCTCGAGCTGGTGGGCGGTCAACGAGCGCCACAGCGACCGGTGCTCGGCGTCGAGCTTGACCTCGAAGGCTCGCCGCACGGCCGGGGCCAGCTCGAGCAGGCGGCACACGAGCGACGTGCGGCGGTCGCGGAGCCCGCTCCGGGCACGTTCCGCCCGTGGCCGCGAGGCGCGCGACGGTCGTGGGACCGTAGGTGAACTGTTCATCAGATGAAGAGAGTACCGTGACCGACCTGGGTCCTGGCGGGCGGTGGCGACCGCCCGCGACCGAAGCGGTGCCCGCGGCGTGTGAGCCCCCTGACGTGGCTCGGTCTCGGACCCGGCCCACCTGAGGTGAGCCACCGGCGTGATGCCCGGTGCGCACCCCCGCGTGCGAGACGAGGAGATCGGACCGACGGCTCTGTCCGGATCTGCCCTGTCCGAACGGCTCGGCGCGCTCCGTGCCGGCGACGGCATCGATCTCGTTCGTGATCCCGTCCGTCTCGTGCGCCGAGCGCTGGTGGATGCGGAGGTGACCTCGGCGATCGGCGCCGTTCCGACGCCACGCCCGGCGTCAGATGGCCACGTCGCGCACGGACCGCATTGGTGCCACCACTGGCCGGGTTGATAGACACGGTCGATGGCCGTCGACCGAGCACCGAGCCCAGCCACGGGCGCCGACGACTGGACCGCCCCGGGCGCCTACGAGGTGGCGCCCGGCGTCCACCGCATCCCGCTGCCGCTGCCGAACGACGGCCTGCGGGCCGTCAACGTCTACGCCATCGAGGACGGCGACGGCTTGGCGCTGGTCGACGCCGGCTGGGACGTCCCCGAGACCCGACCGGTGCTGGCCGCCGGGCTGGCCGTCATCGGGTGCTCGCTGGGCGACATCGGCCAATTCCTCGTCACCCACGCCCACCGCGACCACTACTCCGAGGCGGTCGCGCTCCGCCACGAGCTCGGGACCGCCGTGCGCCTCGGTCACGGCGAGCGGGCGTCGCTCGACGTCCTGGCCTCGCCGGGGTGGGCACCGCTGGCGACGCAGCTGCGGCTGCTCCGGTCCTGTGGCGCCGCCACCGTCGTCGCCGAGCTGCTGGCCGCCGTCCGCCACCGGGGCGCCCACACGCCCCTCGGCTGGGGCCCACCCGACGAATGGCTGGTCGAGGGCCCGCTCGACCTGGCCTCGGGGCGGCGGCTCGCCGTGGTCGAGACGCCCGGTCACACCCGGGGCCACGTCGTCTTCCACGACCCGGGCGCCGGACTGCTGTTCGCCGGCGACCACGTGCTCCCGACCATCACCCCTTCGATCGGCTTCGAGCCGGCGCTCTCCCCCGACCCTCTGGGTGCCTTCCTCGGGTCCCTGGCCAGGGTCCGCCAGCTGCCCGACGCCATGCTGCTCCCCGCCCACGGCCCGGTGGCAACCAGCGTCCACGCCCGCGTCGACGAGCTGGTCGACCACCACGGCCGACGTCTCGACGAGGTGGAGCGGGCGGTGGCGGCCGGGGCGTCCACGCCCTTCGAGGTGGCGGGCCGGCTGCGCTGGACGCGGCGCGAGCGGGCCATGGACGAGCTCGACCCGTTCAACAAGATGCTGGCCGTGGCCGAGACCTGGGCCCACCTGGTGCTGTTGACGGCCCAGGGCCGCCTTGTGGCGAGCGGCGTGCTGACGCCGCCCACCCCCGGCGACATCGGCGAGCCGCCGCCTGTCGACGTCCTCCAGTACCGGGTTCCCTGACCCCGCCGCGAGCCCGACCTGACCGGGTTCGCTTCGGCGCACGTCACCGGGCATCTCGAGCAGATCGGCGCCCGGCCCTCGAGGACCGCGGTGGACGGCACGTTCGACAACGGCTCGGGGCAGAGGTGACCGGCCATGGCGTTGCCAGTTGCGTGCGGTAGGTCGTCCGTCGGTCCGATCAGGGTCCGAGCAGTCCGAGGGGGACGACGAACACGCCGTCGGGGCGCTGGTAGGCGTACTCGGTCGCGGTGAGGACCACGAGGGCTGCCGGTGGGCGGGTGGTCCGGGCGGTCGCCAGGCGGAGCAGCGAGCGGGCGGCCTCGTCGACGAGGGTGGAGCCGAGCTTGACCTCGGCGCCGATCCAGGCCCCGTCTCGGCGCTCGACCACCAGGTCGACCTCGAGCTCACCTGCCCGCTCGCGGTAGTGGTAGACGGCGGCGTCGGCGGCGTCGGCATAGACGCGGACGTCGCGGGCGGCGAGGGACTCGAAGAGGTAGCCCAGCGTCCTGAGATCGCCGAGGAGCCGTGCGGGGTCGCACCCCATCAGGGCGGCGGCCAGCGACGGATCGACGAGGTGCCGCTTGGGGGTGGTCATCAGCCGGGTCCTCGACCGGAGCTCGGGGCTCCACGCCTCGAGGTCGTCGACGACCATGAGGCGTGCGAGGGCGTCGAGGTAGGGTTCTGCCGTCCAGCGAGACGGCCCGTCGTCCTCGGTGATGCCGCGAGCTCGCTCCACGACCGTGCTCAGCCGGGCGGGATGTGCGCTCATCTGCGCGTAGGCATGCAGGAACCTCCTGACCAGGCGGGGATCGCGGCGGGCGCCGGAGACGACGTCGATGTCGTGCTCGACGATGGTGTCGATGTAGCCGTCCATGAACAGCGTGGCGTCGCTGACCGAACGTCCGAGCAGCCCGGGCCATCCCCCGACCACGATCCGCTCGGCATAGGCGATCACGTCCAGGGCCGACGTGGCTGCCGGGGGAGCCTGGCCGTCGAGCAGGGCGGCAAGCGAGACGGCGCCAGGGGAGTACCCCTGCTCGAACAGTGTCATGGGTCGAAGGGCCATCACCGTCATCCGTCCGGCACCGGAGTGTCGGACGGCTTGGTCCCGGGGGGTGGCGGAGCCCGTCAGGATGAACTGGCCGGGCGACCTGCGTGCGTCGACCTCTCGGCGGACGGCATCCCAGACCCTCGGCTCTCGCTGCCACTCGTCGATGAGCCGTGGGGCCGCGCCGGTGAGCAGCAGGCGAGGATCGACGGCGGCGGCGTGCTGGGCCTCGGGGTCCAGATCGAGGAGGACTTCGCTCCGGGCGTGCTGGCGGGCGGTCTCGGTCTTGCCGCACGCCTTGGGACCCTCGATGACTACCGCGCCGAGCGCCTGCAGCGCGGCCACCACCGAGGCGTCGGCGACGCGTGGCAGGTACGTCGGGTTCTGCGGGGGTGGCACGTCACGCGCCATCCAGGCAGTCTACAAGTCGCAACTACTCTGATCAACGTGTCGCAACCATTGTGATCCACATGTCGCAATCGTTGTGGTCCAAGCGTCGAACGTCTCGGTCCCCGGAAGTGGGAGACTGGCCCGGCCAGCTGGTCATGCTGCGAGGCGCCGGCACGGTCGACCTCGCTCGCCGACCCAGAACCCGCGCGGCGTCGACCTCCGCTCGCTCTCGACCGTCGTCACCGAGCTCCTCGACCCCTGCGGCATGCTCGATCTCCCCGACTGGTCGTCTTCGACGTGGTGGCATGTCGTGCGCGATCCCGACCTCGCCGAACGGGCCCACCCGGCGACGCGGGAGCTGGGACCGCACTTGTCGCGCTGCAGCCGGTGCTGGTGCAGCAGTGCTCCGAACGATGGCCGTCGGTGGACCCTGCCGAGGTCGCCAGACGGCGGGCCACTACCGTGGACCGGGCGCGACCTGGCCGGCCTCATCCTCGCCCAGAAGCTGCCGGCCTCAGGACGCCTGGTTGCGACCGTGGCCGAACCCGAGCCACCCGGCCGACGAAGGCCCGCAGCCCCAGCACGCCCTGGGCTGCTCGCCCATGCTCCGTGGCGCCGTCGCCCTCGAGCTCGCTCGCTGTGTCGGTGTGCCCGGACGCCCGTCGGGACGACCCCGGCAGTCGGGATGGTGGAGACCGTGGCAACCGAGCCTGACCTGGGGGAACACGAGAGCCGGCGGTGGGACTCGAACCCACGACCTGACGATTACAAGTCGCCTGCGCTACCAGCTGCGCCACACCGGCGGGACGAAGTCGCCGGACCACGGTACCGCCGGGAGAGCGTCGGTGGGCCGAGCCGTGACGAGCCGGGTGGCGCAGGTGGCCCGTCGACCCGCTCGTCGCGACGCGTCGCCGCCGTGCACCCCCGCCGACGAGCCGTGAGACGCTCGGCGTGGGCCAGCGGTGTTGCGGTCCGTCGGCCCCGACGGGCATCGCAGACCGCCCGGGGCGTCGGGGCGGCGGCCGATCAGGCGCCGGAGGGCGCACCGGACGGTACCGTGACCGCCATGGACCACGTACGACTGGGAAGGACGGGACTGCTCGTCTCCGAGCTGTGCCTCGGCACGATGACCTTCGGGTTCCAGTGCGACGAGGAGGCCGCGGTCGGAATCCTCGACCGAGCCGACGAGGCCGGAGTCACCTTCATCGACACCGCCGACGTCTACCCGCTGGGTGGAGGCCTGCCGACGGCCGGTCGCACCGAGGAGATCCTCGGACGGTGGCTCCGGGGCAAGCGCGACCGGTTCATCGTGGCCACCAAGTGCGCCGGACAGATGGGCGAGGCCGCCTGGGAGCAGGGCAACTCGCGCAAGCACGTCCTCGACGCCGTCGAGGGGTCGCTCCGGCGCCTCGGCACCGACTACATCGACCTCTACCAGCTCCACGGGCCCGACCCGCGCACTCCCATCGACGAGACGCTCTCCGCGCTCGACGACCTCGTCCACTCGGGCAAGGTGCGCTACGTCGGGTGCTCGAACTTCCTCGCCTACCAGGTCGCCCGGGCGATCGGCCGGAGCGAGGCCCTCGGCCTCGTCCGGTTCGACTCGGTGCAGCCCCGCTTCAACCTCCTCTTCCGCCAGTTCGAGCGCGAGCTGCTGCCGCTGTGCGAGCAGGAGGGCATCGGGGTCATCCCCTACAACCCGATCGCCGGCGGGCTCCTGTCGGGGAAGCACGATCGTTCGTCGGCGCCGCCCGAGGGCACCCGTTTCACCCTGGGCACGGCCGGCTCCTTCTACCAGGAGCGCTACTGGCACGACCGCCAGTTCGACACCGTCGAGGAGCTGCGCGCCGTCGCCGAGGACGTCGGCGTCCCCCTGGTCACCCTGTCGGTCGCCTGGGTCCTCGCCAACCCGGCGGTGACCGCGCCGATCGTCGGCGCCAGCCGGCCCGAGCAGCTCGCCGCGAGCCTCGCCGCGACCGAGCTCGAGCTGTCCGACGACGTCCTGCGCCGGCTCGACGAGCTGACCCGCGAGTACCGCAGGGGAGACGCGCCACGCTGAGCGACGCCGGCCGCAGCGGGCGCAGCTCGCCCACCGAGGTGCCAGCCGAGCGGCGGATGCCCGCGCTCCTCCGGCGCGCCGCCGGCACCAGTGCTTGCATCGCCGGCCGCTGGTTGGCAGGCTGACCGGCAGTGCCCGACGATCTCGCTGGCGGCCCTGGGCGGTCGCGCTCCCGTGCTCGCGACGGCCGGGTCGTCGACCCGTTGCCCGTCGGGCGGGCGGTCGTCGTGCTCGCGCTCTTCGTCGTGGTGACCGCCGCCCTGCTCGGAAAAGTGGGCGCCACGCCCGTGGCGTCGCGGACGGGCCGCTCGGGCGCTCCGGTGCCGCGACCCGCCGCCGCCCACGCGCCGGCGACGACGGTCCCACCGACCACCACGACGACCATCCCGCCAAGCTCGGTCACGGTCCTCGTGGCGAACGGGACCCAGGTCAACGGGCTCGCAGGACGGACCACGACGACCCTCAAGGCCGATGGCTGGGGAACGCTGGCAGCCGTCAACGCCACCGCGCAGGTGACCAAGTCGATGGTCTACTACGTCGCCGGCTTCGAGCAGCCTGCCGCTGCAGTGGCTGCCGCCCTCGGGCTCGCCTCGGGCATCGTCGCGCCCTACACGGCGGGCGTGCCCGTAGCGACGGTCGGGTCCGCGAAGGTCGTCGTCGTCGCCGGTCCCGACCTCGCGTCGAACCCGCCGACCACCACGACGACGACACCGCCGACCACGACGACGGTCGCCCGCCGCGGCTGACGGGTGGTCCTCGACGCCCGGCTCGCGCCGCTCGCCGCCGACCCCGAGACCGCCGCCGTCCTGACCGACTTCGACGGCACCCTCGCACCGATCGTCGCCGACCCGTCAACGGCACGCCCGCTGCCGGGCGTGACCGACGTCCTCGCCGAGCTCGCCCGCCGCTTCCGACGGGTGGGCGTGGTGTCGGGTCGACCGGTCGCCTACCTGCTCGATCGGCTGGGCCCTCCCGACGGGGTATACGTCGCCGGTCTCTACGGGCTCGAGCACGCCGCCGGCGGCGGCCGCGTCGTCGTCGAACCGGGTGCCGCCGAGTGGCGGGCCACGGTCGCCCGAGCGGCCGAGCGGCTGCGGGGCGCCCTCCCCCCACGAGCCGACGTGGAGGAGAAGGGCCTCACGGTCACCGTCCACTGGCGCCGGGCACCTGCGCTCGAGCCCGACGTGCGTGCCGGCGCGGCCGCCGTGGCGGCGGCGTCGGGGCTCGCCGTCCACGAAGGCAGGATGAGCGTCGAGCTCCGGCCCCCGCTCGCCGTCGACAAGGGCTCGGCAACCGAGGCGCTCGTGGAGGGGTGCGCGAGCGCCTGCTTCTTGGGGGACGACGTCGGCGACCTCCCTGCCTTCTCCGCCCTCGACCGCCACGCGCGGCGCGGTGTCCGCACGGTGAAGGTCGCCGTGGTCGACGCGGAGAGCGCCCCCGAGGTGGCCGCCGCCGCCGACCTGACGGTCGACGGGCCCGCCGGGGCATTGGCCCTGCTCACAAGCTTGGCCGAAGCGAGCGCCGGCGGTCGGTGACCCGCGGGGCCTGCGCGGCCGTCAGTCCGCGGCGCCGAGCTGGTCGGCCAGCCACGCCGCGGGCGGACGCTCGCGCACGATCGCTCGGAGCCGCTCCGCCCACGCACGCCGCTCTGCGGCACCGGCGTCCAACGCGGTGGCGAGCGCCTGGGCGGTCGCGGTCACGTCGAAGGGGTTGACGCCCACGCACGCCGGACCGAGCTCGTCGAACGCCCCCGCTTCGCGCGACAGGACGAGGACCCCGTCACGTCGGTTGAGGAGCGGTCCCTCCTTGGCGACCAGGTTCATGCCGTCGCGGACGGGGTTGACGAGCAGCACGTCGTAGCGCTTCAGAGCAGCGAGCGATCGCGGGTAGTCGTCCTCGACCTCGAGGACGATCGGCGTCCAGCCCGGCGTCCCCCACCGCTCGTTGATCCGCTCCACCGTCGCCTCGACCTCGTTCTGGTAGGCGAGGTACTCGGCCAGTCCCTGGCGGGACGGGTAGGCGAGGGCGAGGAAGACCACCCGCTCCCGGCGCTCGGGCTCCTGCTCGAGCAGCTCGTCGAAGGCCCAGAACCCGCGGAGGAGGTTCTTGGACAGCTCCATCCGGTCCACCCTGACGACGAGCTGGCGATCGGTCCCCACCAGCTCGTCGAGCACGGCGCCCGCAGCCTCCACGGCGTCGCCGTGGGCGCTCGCGGTGAGCCGGTCGGCATCCGTCCCGAGCGGGGAGACGAACGCCGGAGCGCCGGCAGGACCCGCGTCGTGTCCCCGGCCGCGCACCCGTTCCCGCTGGCAGGCGCGGTACGCGGCGGCCCAGCGCGGCGAATGGAACCCGCACGTCCGGTAGGCGGCCATCCCGTCGAGGAGGACGGCCCGGACGCCGTCGGGCAACATGCGGAGCACGGACGGGTCGGCGAACGGGGTGTGGGTGAAGTGCACGGCGGTCAGGTCAGGCCGTGACCGCGCCAGCTCCGCTCCGACCAGCGTCAGGTGGTAGTCCTGCACGAGCACGCGGCCCCCCTCGGGGGCGACTGCGGCGACGCGCTCGGCGAAGAGCCTGTTGTAGGCCTCGTAGGACTCCCACGCCTCGGCCCACCGGCGGTCGGAGCGCGGCCGGCGAGCTCCGTCGAAGAGGTGGTGGTGGCAGAACCACAAGGTGGCGTTGGAGACCACGTCGTAGGCCATCCGGTAGACGTCGGGCTCGAAGTCGACGAGCTCGATGCGGAACCCCGGGTCGTGCATGAGCCCGGCCGCGGCTGCTGCCCGGTCGGCGTCGGTGAGGGCGCAGGCGACCCAGGTCGCTCCGGTGCCGGCCACCAGCGGGTGGAGCGACCCCGCGAGCCCTCCTGCGGTGACGCCGGCGACGGGCTCGCCACCTTCGAACCGGAAGGAGAGCGGCCCGCGGTTGGACACGAAGACGACGTCGCCGAGGTCGGCGCCGGCGTCGGCCCGGGGGAGCGCGCCGACCGTCGGGGCACCGTTCCGAGCGGCTCTGGGGGCGGTCGTGGGGGTCGAGGGGGTCTTGCCCGGACCGGGCGGGAGGCCACCTGCCATGGCAGACGACGCTAGTCGGCGCAGCCTCCTCCGGTGGCAGGAGCGCCGGGGGCGCGGCGTCGGCGGCGCGAAACGTGGGCGGTCGGCTCGAGGGGGGTCGGCTCGAGGGGGTGCCCGGCCGAGGGGACCTCGGGCGGGGTCAGTCGCTCGTGGTGACTGTCCCCAGGTGCTCGCTGCGTTCGAGGGCGGCCCGCAGGATGTCGGTCGCCTGGGGGCGGAGCTCGTCGAGCGGTCGGTTCCGGTGGACTCGGACGCCCAGGTCGACCTGGGCGATCACCTCGGCACCGAAGCGCGTCGCCACGTCGACGAGCAGGCCGAGCTCGACGGCGTACCCGTCGTCGAGGCCGCACTTCTCGAGCACCCAGCGCGGTGCGGCCGTCTCGCCGGCCAGGGGCTGGCGCACCCCGGCGAGCTCGGGGAAGAGCAGCTCGATGACCGGGCGGGCGACCAGCTCCGTCACGCGGCCGCCCTGGCCGGGGGCCCCGTGGAGCGGGCGTTCGTAGAACCCCTTCACGAGCAGGACCGAGTCGTCCTCGAGCAGCGGCCCGAGGAGCCCGACGACGAAGCCGGCGTGGAAGTTCGAGACGTCGCCGTCGACGAACGCCACGAGGTCGCCGTCGGCGGCCTCGAGCCCGGCTCGCATGGCCTGTCCCTTCCCGCCGAAGCCCGGCCGAGCCGGGGACCCGGGTTGCGAGCCGGATCCCTCGGACCGGATGCCGGGAGGTCCGCCGGCGAGCGTCGTGTCCTCGTCGCAGGTCACCACCCGGGCACCGGCGTCGCGCGCCACGCGCGCGGTGGCGTCCCGTGACCCGTCGTCCACCACCAGCACCTCGTGAACCAGCGGCACGCCCCCGCCGTCGAGGGTCAGCGACGAGACGAGCGCGGCCACGATCCGTCCCACCGTCGAGGCCTCGTCACGAGCGGGGATGCACACCGACAACCGGCGCCCGTCCAGCCGGTCCGCGAGGGCCAGGACGTCGAACGACCCGAGCGGGTAGACCGGGCCGGCGGTCGCCGGAGCGCGGACGGCCTCCACGGCACGCTCGTCGTTCACCGCCTGGAGCATAGGGGGGCACGCCGAGGGCGCCGGTCTGCATTGACGTGACCAGCCCATATCGTCCACCATAGAGACATCATCCAGAGCGGCCGAGGGACGGGCCCGAAGACGCCGCGGCAACCAGCAGACCCCGCTCCCCTGGAGCAGGCCCCCTGCCAGGTGCCAATGCCCGATCGATGAGGAGGCCACGTGGACTTCGTATCTGGACTGCGCTGTCGTGAGTGCGGACGCGCCTATCCCGTCGAGGCGCTCCACGTGTGCGACTACTGCTTCGGGCCGCTCGAGGTCACCTACGACTACGAGCGGATCGCCGCGGTGGTCACCCGCGAGCGCATCGCCGCCGGGCCGCGCACCATCTGGCGCTACCACGACCTCCTGCCGGTGGCGGACTCCGCCCCGGTAGACCTCGGGGCCGGCTTTACCCCCCTGGTCCGGGCCGATCGGCTGGCCGCCGAGCTCGGTCTGGGCGAGCTGTGGATCAAGGACGACACGGCCAACCCCACCGGGTCGTTCAAGGACCGCGTGGTGTCGGTGGCGTTGACCAAGGCCCGCCAGCTCGGCTTCAAGGTGGCCGCCTGCGCGTCGACCGGCAACCTGGCCAATTCGGTCGCCGCCCACGCGGCGCGGGCCGGCATGGAGTCGGTGGTCCTCATCCCGGCCGACCTCGAGCGGGCAAAGGTGACCATGACCGCCGTCTACGGCGGGCGGGTGGTCTCCGTCGAGGGCACCTACGACGACGTCAACCGGCTGTGCGCCGAGCTCACCAGCGAGCACCCGTCGTGGGCGTTCGTCAACGTCAACGTCCGCACCTACTACGCCGAGGGCTCGAAGACGCTTGCGTTCGAGGTCGCCGAGCAGCTCGGGTGGCAGGCTCCCGACCACGTCGTGGTGCCGGTCGCCTCGGGGAGCCAGCTCACCAAGGTCGCCAAGGGTTTCGAGGAGCTGGTGAAGGTCGGCCTGCTCGACGGCGAGCCGTCGGTGCGGATCTCGGGGGCACAGGCCGCCGGGTGCGCGCCGGTGGCGACCGCCTTCGCCGAGGGGGCCGATGCCGTGCGCCCGGTCAAGCCCCACACGATCGCCAAGTCGCTGGCCAGCGGCAACCCGGCGGACGGGTGGTACGCCCTCGAGGCGATCCGGCGCTCGGGCGGTGCGTGCGGCGCGGTCACCGACGACGAGGTGCTCGACGGCATCCGCCTCCTGGCCCGCACCGAGGGGATCTTCGCCGAGACGGCCGGTGGGGTCACCATCGCCACCCTCGCCAAGCTCGCAGCGGAGGGCGTGGTCCGCGCCGACGAGCGGGTCGTCGCCCTCGTGACCGGTCACGGCTTGAAGACGGTCGAAGCCCTGACCGGCGTGGTGGGACCGACCGCTACGATCGCGGCGACCCTCGAAGCCTTCGACGCTGCCGTCGACCTCGGCGCCGAGCCCGATCAACCTGCTGCCGACGGCACCCACGGCACCGACGGCACCGACGCACCGAGGAGTGCCTGATGAGCGTGAAGATCCGTGTCCCCACCCAGCTGCGCACCCTGACCGGTGGCGCCGGCGAGGTCGCCGTCGACGGGGCGACGGTCGGCGAGGTGCTGAAAGCGCTGGACGCCGCCCACCCCGGGTTCGCCGAGCGCATCTTCGACGAGGCCGGCCAGCTCCGGCGCTTCGTCAACGTGTTCGTCTCCGACGAGGACGTCCGCTTCCTCGACGGGCTGGCCACGCCGGTCGGCGACGGGCAGACGGTCTCCATCGTCCCCGCCGTCGCCGGGGGCTGAGGCCCGCGCCGCCACCAGGGGCCGTCGCGCCCCCGGGGCGCGGTTGCATCCTCCGTCGGATCGTGGTTTGCTGTTAGCACTCGACAGCGCAGAGTGCTAACGACTTCGACCAAGGGCGCCCGTCAGCGGGTCGCCGACGAACGACCACGGAGGAACACCTGATGGCCAAGTTGATCACCTTCGACGAGGAGGCCCGCCGGTCCCTCGAGAGCGGGATGAACAAGCTCGCCGATGCGGTGCGCGTCACCCTCGGTCCGAAGGGCCGCAACGTCGTCCTCGACAAGAAGTGGGGCGCGCCGACGATCACCAACGACGGCGTGTCGATCGCCAAGGACATCGAGCTCGAGGACCCCTTCGAGAAGATCGGCGCCGAGCTCGTCAAGGAGGTCGCCAAGAAGACCGACGACGTCGCCGGTGACGGGACGACCACGGCGACCGTGCTGGCCTGGGCCATGGTCCACGAGGGCCTGCGCAACGTCGCAGCCGGTGCCAACCCGATGTCGCTCAAGAAGGGCATCGAGGCCGGTGTCGAGGCAGCGGTGACCTCGCTGCGGGAGATCGCCCGCGAGACCGACTCGAAGAGCCAGATCGCCCAGGTGGCCTCCATCTCGGCGGCGGACACGGAGATCGGCGAGATGATCTCCGAGGCCATCGACAAGGTCGGCAAGGACGGCGTGATCACCGTCGAGGAGTCGCAGACCTTCGGCATGGACATGGACCTGGTGGAGGGGATGCGCTTCGACAAGGGCTACATCTCCCCCTACTTCGTCACCGACCCGGAGCGTATGGAGGCAGTTCTCGAGGACGCGTACGTGCTCCTCGTCGGCTCGAAGATCTCGGCCGTGCGCGACCTCCTCCCCGTGCTCGAGAAGGTCATGCAGGCGGGCAAGCCGCTCGTGATCGTGGCCGAGGACGTCGAGGGCGAGGCACTGGCCACCCTCGTCGTCAACAAGATCCGCGGCACCTTCCGCAGCGTCGCCGTCAAAGCTCCCGGGTTCGGGGAGCGCCGCAAGGCCATGCTGCAGGACATCGCCATCCTCACCGGCGGCCAGGTGGTCACCGAGGAGGTGGGGCTGAAGCTCGAGAACATCGGGCTCGACCTGCTCGGCCAGGCGCGCAAGGTGGTCGTCACCAAGGACGAGACGACCGTCGTGGAGGGTGCCGGCTCCGACGACGAGATCAAGGGCCGGATCAACCAGATCAAGACCGAGATCGAGAACACCGACTCGGACTACGACCGGGAGAAGCTCCAGGAGCGCCTGGCCAAGCTGTCCGGCGGCGTCGCCGTCATCAAGGTCGGCGCGGCCACCGAGGTCGAGCTGAAGGAGAAGAAGCACCGGATCGAGGACGCGGTGTCGACGACCAAGGCGGCAATCGAGGAGGGCGTGGTGCCCGGTGGCGGCGTGGCGCTGCTGCGGGCGCAGACCGCCGTGCTCGACGCCGCCGGCAAGCTCGAGGGCGACGAGGCCACCGGCGTGCGCATCGTGGCACGGGCCGTCGAGGAGCCCTTGAAGCAGATCGCCGTCAACGCCGGCCTCGAGGGTGGCGTGATCGTCGACAAGGTGCGGAACCTGCCCAAGCCGACCGAGGGTCTGAACGCCGCCACCGGCGAGTACGTCGACCTCTTCGACAACGGCGTCATCGACGCGGCCAAGGTGACCCGCTCGGCGCTCCAGAACGCAGCCTCGATCGCAGCGCTCTTCCTGACCACCGAGGCGGTCATCGTCGACAAGCCAGAGGAGTCGGCGCCGGCGATGCCCGGCGGCATGGACGAGTTCTGACGGACCGAGCCCGAGACGAGGTGAGGGGCGCCCCGACGGGGCGCCCCTCACGCGTTCCCTAGACTTGGGGCCGATGACCTCCGAACGCGGCACCGGGGCCGGTGCACCTGCGCCCGGTCGCTCGGCTGGCCCCGCACGCTCCTCCGACCCCGGGGGGGCGGTGCGCCCGGCCTCCTCCGACCCCGGGGGGGCGGTGCGCCCGGCCGTGGGCTGGGGCGTCCTCCACCTCTTCTGCACGGCACGTGCCCGTCCCGTCGACGCCGAGGCCGTGGTCGCCGCGACGAAGGACGCCGAGGCCGCAGGGGTGCAGGTGGTGAGCTTCGCCGTGCTCGGCCACAAGGCCGACGTGGGCTTCATGGTGCTCGGCCCCGACCTCTGGCGCCTGCGCGCCTTCCAGACCGCCGTCCAGGCGGCCGGCCTCGACGTGGCCGACTCCTACGTCTCGCTCACCGAGGTGTCCGAGTACGCCTCGGGCATCCCCGACGAGATGCGAGAGGCGCGCCTCCACCCACGGCTCCCGCCCGAGGGCAAGCCGGCGATCTGCTTCTACCCGATGTCGAAGCGGCGGGGTGACGCCGAGGGCGCCAACTGGTACGCCCTGCCCTACGAGGAGCGCAAGGAGCTCATGTACGGGCACGGCGCCGTGGGCCGGACGTTCGCCGGGCGCATCCTGCAGGTCATCACCGGCTCGACCGGGCTCGACGACTGGGAGTGGGGGGTCACGCTCTTCGGGGTCCACCCCGACGACCTGAAGGAGTGCGTCTACGTGATGCGCTTCGACGAGGGCTCGGCCCGCTTCGCCGAGTTCGGGCCGTTCGTGACCGGGATGGTCGCCCCCGTGGACATCGTCCTGCACCGGGTCCTCGGGTGAGCGCCCCCACGTCGGCGTTCGCCGCCCACGGCGCGGCGGCTGCGAGCGCGGTGGGAGAAGGGCACGGGCCCTCGGGACGGGCAGGCTCCGGGCTCGTCGGGCCCCAGCAGGTGGGCCCCGCTCCGCAGGCCGGCCCCGCCCGAGCCGGCTCCGGCCAGGCACTCGGCGACGAGCTCGCCAGGCTGCGCGCCGAGCTCGCGGACCTCGGCCGCGTGGTCGTCGCCTTCAGCGGCGGTGCGGACTCGGCCCTCCTTGCCTGGGTCGCCAACGACACCCTGGGTCCCGAACGCGTCCTGTGCGCCACCGCCGTCTCGCCGTCGCTCGCACCCGCCGAGCGCGCCGACTGCCAGGCCCTCGCCGGTGAGTGGGGGCTGCGCTGGCGCGAGGTCGAGACCGGCGAGCTGGCAGACCCTGCGTACGCGGTCAACGACGGGCAGCGCTGCTACCACTGCAAGTCCGCCCTCATGACGGCGCTCGGGCCACTGGTCGAGTCCGAACGGCTCACTGCCCCGGCGGACGTGCCGGGCGTGACCGTGGTGCTGGGCGTCAACGTCGACGACCTCGGCGACCACCGTCCCGGCCAGCAAGCGGCCGCCCGGGCGGGTGCCCGGTTCCCGCTCGTCGCCGCGGGCTTCACGAAGGACGCCGTCCGGCGGTGGTCTCGGGTGCTCGGGTTGCGCACGTGGGACAAGCCGGCCGCTGCCTGCCTCGCCTCGCGGGTCCCCTACGGGACGCCCGTGACGATCGGCACACTCCGCTCGGTGGCCCGCGCCGAGGAGGCCCTCCGAGCCGTGGGGCTCGGCCAGCTCCGGGTCCGCCACTACGGGGACACGGCGCGGCTCGAAGTGCCGCTCGTCGACCTCCCGAGGGTCGTCGAACTACGTGAGCAGGTCGTTGCGGCGGTCCACGACGCCGGCTACCGCTACGTGACGCTCGACCTCGATGGCTTCCGGTCGGGGAACCTGAACGGCGCATTGGCCGGCAGCGGTGCCGGGCCTGCTCGGCGTACGCTCGCCTCGGAGGGCGGGGCGTTCCCGGCTCGAGGAGAGGGGGAGCCGTGATCGGTGTCCGCGTGCGTCTGACCTTCCCCGACGACCTGGTGCGTCAGCCGATCGTCGCTCGCCTGGTCAGCGAGCTGGACGTGGTGGCGAACATCCGACGTGCCGACGTGAGCGAGCACGAGGGATGGATGATCTGCGAGCTCGACGGAGACCCGGATGCCGTCGACCGGGCCCTTGACTGGCTGCGGGGCAAGGGCGTGCAGGTCGACCTGCTCGGCGACATCGTCGAAAGCTGACGCTCCCGCTGCAGCTCGGGCCGGTGCTTGTGCGCCGCCCCGCTCGGTCGGCGCACGCCGGTGAGGGTCGCCGCACGCGGGTGGCGGCAGAGGCGACGTGCCGGTTGGGAGCGGTCCCCGGTCGGGGCGTCCGTCCGCTCAGGAGTCTGCGGGGCGGATCGTCCATCCGGCCCCCGAGACCTTCCGCGGCTCGTAGAAGATGCAGCCGTCGGGGCAGGCGAACGGCAACTGCTCGTTGGCCCCCATGCGACACTTCTCGAGCTTCTCGTTCCTGCTCGTCGTCTGCATGATGTAGTGGCGGCAGTCCTCGGAGATGGTCACGTCACATTGTGACGCACGCAGTCCCCGACCTGGGACGCGGGCGCCGCGCTGCCGTGGCGGCCCTCCGACGCCGGGCAGCGGCGGTGTGGGCCGGGCAGCGGCGGAAGCGTCCCGTCGCGGCAACGATCCGGTAGCGTCGGCACCGTGGAGCACTCGGCCTCGACCAAGCAGCTGTTGCGCTGGAGCGAGGCACTCGCCGGCATCGCCCGCACGGGCCTCGGGTTCACGAAGTCCCTCTACGAGCAGGAGCGCTTCGAAGAGGTGCTCCGCGTCGCCGCGGAGATCCGCGCGACGGCCGACGAGGGCGACGGCGACGGCGAGGACACGCAGGGCCTGGTGGAGGAGTGGCTCCGCTCGGTCGGCGAAGGCGTTCCCGGGTACGTGACTCCCAAGGTCGCCGTCGGTGCCGCCGTCGGGAACGAGGACGGCGAGATCCTCCTCGTGAAGCGGGCCGACTCGGGGGTGTGGCTCTACCCCACCGGCTGGGCCGATGTCGGCTACTCGGCGGCCGAGGTGGTGGTCAAGGAGGTCGAGGAGGAGACAGGCATCGAGGTCGAGGTGGTCCGCCTCATCGCCGTCCTCGACGGGCTGCGTCTCGGCATCAGTCGTGTGCCGCTGTACTCCCTGGTCTTCCAGTGCCGGCCCGTCGGTGGCGAGCTGCGTCCGCATCCCCTCGAGTGCGCGGACGTCGGCTGGTTCGCGCCCGGCCGGCTCCCCACCCCGCTCGCGGGAGCGGAGCGGTGGGGCGACCACGTCTTCGCCGCGCTGGCGGGAGAGCCGGTCGACGTCCTCTACGACTCGGTGCGGCTGCCCACCTGGCGCGGGGATCCGGAGCGGCTCTGACCTGAGCGGCTGCGCCAGTGCCAGCGGGAGCCGAGCGGTACCGGGGTCGGGAGCGAGCGCGGCTCGTCGAGCGACACGACGTCGTCGCACCGGGGGCTCCCGACCACAGGGCCAGGCCCTGGTCGTGCCGCCAGTCGGTACACTGCTCGACCGTGAGCGCCCAGTCCGCCGACGGTCACCGGGGTGCCGTGCGCGTCGTCGCCGTCGACGCAGTGACGGACACCCTGGTCACTGCCATCGCCCGGCTCGTCCCCCAGCTGTCCTCGTCGGCTCCGGCCCCGACGGCGGCCGAGCTCGCCGCCATCGTGGGCTCGGACGCGACCACCCTCTTCGTTGCCGAGGTGGCGGACGAGACGACCGGCGGCGAGGCCGCGGGCCATCCCCGTCGTGCCCACGGAGACGGCATCGTCGGCTCGCTCACCCTGGCCTTGTTCCGTCTGCCGACGGGCGTGCGGGCGTGGATCGAGGACGTCGTGGTCGACGAGCGGGCACGGGGGAGAGGGGTTGGCGAGGCCCTCGTGCAGGCCGCCCTCGCCGAGGCTTCGGCAGCCGGCGCGACGTCGGTCGACCTAACCTCCCGGCCCGGCCGCGAGGCGGCCAACCGCCTCTACCAGCGGCTCGGCTTCGAGGCCCGGCAGACCAACGTCTACCGGTACCAGGGTGCCTGAGGCCGTGCGTCGCTTCCCCCAGCGCCTCTACCGGGTCCCACCTGGTGCCACCGAGCTGCTGCTCGTCCGCCACGGGGCGTCGGAAGCGGCCGAGGAGGGGCGGGCCTTCCCGGCGCTCGGCGTCCACAGCGACCCCCCGCTCGCCCCCGAGGGCCACGAGCAGGCGAAGGCCGTCTGCGAGCGCCTGGCGGGCGTGAAGCTCGCCGGTGTCGTGGTGTCGCCGCTGCGGCGGACGGCCGAGACGGCCGCGCCGCTCCTCGACGCGCTGGGCATCGAGCCGGTCGTCGAGCACGACCTGCGCGAGGTCCACCTGGGCGAGTGGGAGGGTGGCCTCTTCCGCCAGAAGGTCGCCGACCGCGACCCCCTGGCCGTGCGCATGCTCGCCGAGGAGCGGTGGGACGTCATCCCCGGGGCCGAGCGCAACGAGGAGTTCGCCTTCCGGGTGCGCGCGGCGGTCGACAGGGTGGTCGAGGGGTTCTCGGGCCTGTCGGTGGCCGTCTTCACCCACGGCGGCGTGATCGGGGCGATCCTGGCCGAGGCGACCGGCGCCCGGCCGTTCGCGTTCGTGAGCGTCGACAACGCCTCCATCTCGCGGCTGGTGGTCGACCAGGGTCGCTGGACGGTGCGCGGGTACAACGACATCGCCCACCTCGACGGCGTCGTCGACGACGACGGGGGCGGCTGACCGAGCGCCCGCTGGCGGGCCGGGCCGCTCCGAGGGTCGGGCGGGTCTGGGGCTTCCGGGGTCCGGGCGTCAGGCCCTTCGGGCCGGTGGGGTCACCCCACCGACACGAGGTCGACCACGAAGATCAGCGTGTCGTTCGGCGCGATCCCGGCTCCCGGGGAGGTTGCCCCGTAGGCGAGCTGGGGCGGGATGATCAGCTCGCGGCGCCCGCCCACCTTCATCCCCACGACGCCCTCGTCCCAGCCCTTGATGACCTGGCCGGCCCCGAGGGTGAACGTGAAGGGCTGGCCTCGGTTCCACGACGCGTCGAACACCTTGTGCGTGGAGTAGGCGACGCCGACGTACTGGACGGTGACCGTGTCGCCCGGCTGCGCGGTGGCTCCCGTGCCGGTGATCAGGTTGGCCGCCTCGAGCTGGGTCGGCGGCGGCCCCGGAGGCACCACGACGGTCGGCTCCTTGCCGAAGGTGCCGGCCGGCGACGGATCGCCGATGGTGCCGATGACCGACGCGCTCGCCGACCCGCCGGAGGCCGCGGCGCCGGACCCCGTGGTCGTCGTGCTTGGCGAGGTCGAGGCCGACGACCCCCCGGCGGTGCCGGACGAGCCCGCTGCCGAGGGCGACGACGACCCGCACGCGGCGAGCACGGCGGAGGCCAGCAGCACGAGCCCGACGGTGGCGAGCGCCGGGCGCAGCGGGCGCAGCGGGCGGTGGGGGCGGTCCATGGACGGTCTCCTCGACAGTTCTGGGAAGCGGCTCGTGGCCACGAGCGGGGTCGGCCGGGCCAGAGGGTAGCCGCCAGGAGCACCATCGGCGTGGCACCGAGGGGGCTCGTCGCACCCTGTCCCGGACCGGGTGCGACGCCGACGTGGCCGTGCCCTCGGTCAGACGTGGCCGTGCCCTCGGTCAGACGTGGCCGTGCCCTCGGTCAGACGTGGCCGT
>CAZSYT010000005.1:0-6365 GCA_964610905.1 uncultured Acidimicrobiaceae bacterium | reverse complement strand
GCCCTCCCGGTTGCCGAGCCCGGGGTACGTTCCGGACGCCGCGTCCGGGGCACGTAGCCTGATCCCATGCGCTTCGTCATCGTCGGGGGCGGTCCTGCAGGAACCGAGGCGGCGACGACCGCGGCCCGCCTCGGTGTCGACGTCGTCCTCGTCGAGCGGGACATCGTGGGTGGCGCGGCGAACCTCTGGGACTGCGTCCCGTCGAAGGCGATGATCGCAACCGGCGGCGCCATGAGCGCGCTCTCGCGGATCGCCGGGATGGGCGTCACCCACGCCGGCGGACAGCTCGACCTGGCCGCCCTGGCCGGGCGGATCACGTCCATCACCCGGCACCTCGAGCAGTCGACGACGGACATCCTCCGCAGCCAGCAGGTCGAGCTCGTCCGGGGGACCGCACGCCTCGACGGCCCCCACACCGTCGTGGTCGACGCGGAGGGCGGTCCTCGTCGGTTCGAGGCCGATGCCGTCCTCGTCTGCACCGGCAGCCGGCCGCGTGTCCCCGACTGGGCGGACCTCGACGGCGACCGGGTTCTCTCCACGCGTGACGCCTACCCGCCCAAGGACCTCCCCGAGCACCTCGTCGTCGTGGGCTCGGGCGTCACCGGCGTCGAGTTCGTGCACATGTTCGAGTCCCTCGGCTGCCAGGTGACGCTGATCGTGAGCCGCCAGCAGGTCCTGCCCCGCAAGGACCCCGAGGTGGCCGCCGTGCTCGAGGAGGACTTCCTGCAGCGGGGTGTCCGCCTCCTGAAGGGAGCGCGCGCCGTGGGGATCGACCGCGTCGAAGCGGAGGACGGGGGCGCTGGCTCGGGCTCAGGACCCCGGGTCGTGGTTCGCTGTGACGACGGGAGGTCGGTCGTCGCCTCCCACGCGCTCCTCGCGATCGGGTCGGTGCCCAACTCGGAGGGGCTCGGCCTCGAGACGGCCGGCGTGGAGGTCGACGGGTCGGGGTACGTGCCGATCAACCACCACTGCCAGACCAACGTTCCCCACATCTACGCGGCAGGCGACCTGTCGGGGAAGCTCCCGCTGTCGTCGGTGGCCATGATGCAGGGGCGCAAGGTCGCCGAGCACGTGGTGGGCGGGCACTCGGTGGCCCACCGTCACCTCAACTACGACAAGGCTGCCTCGGCCATCTTCACCGAGCCGGAGATCGCCGACGTGGGCCTTGCCGAGGCCGACGCCTTCGCCGAGGGACGGAAGATCCGCGTCACGAAGGTCCCGTTCGCGTCGAGCGCACGTGCGCTCATCGACAACGACCCGAGGGGGTTCGTCAAGATTGTCTCGGACCCCGCCACCGGTGTCGTCCTCGGCGGGTCGATCGTGGGGCGCAACGCCGCCGAGCTCATCTCGGTGCTCGCCGTCGCCGTCACCGCCGGGCTGAAGGTCGCCGACATCGTGGACTCGATGCTCGTCCACCCGGCGCTCTCCGAGACGCTGGCGGCTGCAGCCGACTGACCGTCGCACCGTCCCGGGTGCCGGTGCACGGAGGCCCCCTGGCCCGGTCCCGGGCTCCGGGCTCCGGGCGGGGTGCCATCTCTCACGCTGTCTGATACATCCTCATGTCATCCTCTTCGCATGCTCATCGACAGGGTGCAGCGCCTCTGTGACAACCTCCGAGCCGTCGTCTCCGAGCTCGACCCCGACCGTGTGAGCGGCAGCGATGCCGCCCGCCTGCTCGCCTGCTTCGCAGACCTCGAGAAGCTCTCGGCCGGTGGTCGCATCCTGGTGGCACGCCGGGTCGAGGTCTCGAACGTCTGGCAGCGGACCGGGCATCGCTCGGCTGCCGCGCACATCGCCGAGGCCACCGGGACGGGTCTCGGCCCAGCCATCAACACGCTCGAGACGGCCCGCCGGCTGCCCTCGCTGCCGGCGACGGACGAGGCGCTCCGCCAGGGGCGGCTCTCGCACGCCCAGGCGAGCGTGATCGCCGGCGCGGCCGCGGTACAGCCCGGCGCCGAGCGATCGCTCGTCGATGCGGCGGGGACCGAGCCCTTCAACACCCTGCGCCTCCGGTGCCGGCGCGTCGAGGCCGCGGCGCGGAACGAACGCGCCTCCTACGAGCGAGTCCACCGGTCCCGGTACCTGCGCCACTGGACGGAGCACGACGGAGGCGTCCGCTTCGACGCCCGCCTCGCGCCCGACGACGGTGCCCGGGTGCTGGTCGCCATCCGGGCCGAGGTGGCCCGTCTCTCGGCCGAGGCCCGTCGGGCCGGGGTGACCGAGCCCGAACGTGCCGTCGCGGCAGACGCGCTGGTCTCACTGGCCCGCCGACGAGTGGACGACGACCGGCGCTCCGGGCGCGGGCAACCGGTCGCGGCCGGGAGCGGCACCGAAAGAGGCACGGCCGGCGCGGCGACGGGCCGAGGCCGGGCCGCGACCACGGCGAGCCAGGGTGCCGACGTCATGGTGCACGTCCGCGTGGACCATGCCGCCCTCGTGCGCGGCACCGCCGAGCCGGGCGAGCTCTGCGAGATCCCCGGTGTCGGGCCCATCCCCGTCGACGTCGCCCGCCGCTTGGCCGCCGACTCGGTGCTCAGCGTGCTGGTGACCGACGGGGTCGACGTCACCGCGGTGGCCCACCACGGCCGCACGATCCCGGCAGCGGTGCGGCGGGCGCTCGTCGAGCGCGATCCGGTGTGCGTGGTCCCCGGGTGCGAGGTCGCCGAGCACCTCGAGGTCGACCACCTCGTCCCGTTCGCCGAGGGCGGTCCCACCGAGCTCGCCAACCTGGCACGTCTGTGCCACTGGCACCATTACCTGAAGACCCACCAGGGCTTCCACCTCGAGCGCGACGAAGGACGTTGGTGCTGGTTGGCACCGACGCCGCCGGGTCGACGCGGCTGACCCCACGGGCGCACGCCCACCGACTCCGCTGCAACGCATCCACCCGCCGCGCCGGCGTCGCTCCACGCCAGCGGCGACGCTGCAGGCGTCGGCTTGCCGTGCGTCCCCGCCGCGACCGCGCCGGCTCAGCCGTTCCCGCCGGCTCCCGTCGTCGTGTGCCACCGTGCCTCGGCCAGGGCGGCGACCTGGCGCGCGGCGAGGCCGGTGGCGCGGGCGACGGCGACGGTGTCGGCGTGCTCGGCCTTCGCCCGCCCGGCGCCGACCTTCAGCCGGACGGGATGGCCGTCGACCTCGACGGTCACGAAGTGCCGGGCCGCCGGCCAGCGCTCCATCGTCGTTCCCCGGACCCCGAGGCTGCCCGTCTCGGCTTGCAGCACCCGACGGAGCAGGGCGACGTCGGCGATGTCGCAGAGCGCGTGCACGACGGCGCCGGGCCGTCCCTTCTTCATGACGACGGGCGTGAGCCAGGCGTCGAGGGCGCCCGCCTCGAGCAGGGCGACGACCGTCTGCGCGAGGTGCTCGCCTGTGGCGTCGTCGACGTTGGTCTCGAGGAGGTAGACAGGCTGCCCGCTCCCGGCTCCCGGGCCCAGCCCCGCACCGGACGACGTCAGGGCCTCGTCGGTGGCTCCCCGACCCGGCTGGCCGTCTCCCTGCCCGAAGAGCGGCGACCCGGAGGTAGCACCCACGACCACCTGGACGACGTTGGGCAGCTCGTCGAGATCGCGTGACCCGGCCCCGAAACCGCTCGCCGAGATCTCCACGGGCGGCAACGGCCCGAACCGCGAGGTGAGCGTCGCGACGATCGCCGCGCCGGTTGGCGTTGTCAGCTCGACTCCGACGTCGCGGCCCCACGTCGGGGCGCCCGCTAGCAGGGCCACGACCGCAGGCGCCGGGTTCGGAAGGATGCCGTGCGCCGCCCGCACGGTGCCCAGGCCGACCGCCACGGGGCTCGACTCGACGCGGTCGACCCCGAGGACCTCGAGGGCCGCCATCGTGCCGACGACGTCGACCACCGTGTCGTGCCCGCCGAGCTCGTGGAGGTGGACGTCGTCGATCGGGACGCCGTGGAGGTGTGCCTCCTCGGTGGCCATGGCGCGCAGCGCCGCGAGCGAACGGTCGCGCACCCGCTCGGGGAGCGGGGCGCCTTCCACGAGTGCGGAGACGTCGCGGTAGGAGCGGCTCCGTACATCGTCGGCAACCGAGACGACGGCCCGCGTCGCCGCCAGTCCCGCCCGCAGCACGCGCTCGGTGTCGAGGTGCCAGCCCTCGAGGGGCAGCGCTCGGAGCAGCCCCCGGACCTCGTCGGCGTCGGCGCCGGCGTCGAGGAGGCTGCCGAGGGCCATGTCGCCGGCGACCCCGGCGAAGCAGTGGAACCAGGCGACGGTCTGGCCCCGACGGTGGTCCCCCCGGGCTCCGCCGACCCCGCCTGCGCTGCGGCCCTCGCCCGTCACGGCAACATGCGGGCCACGGCACAGGCGGCACCGAAGCCGTTGTCGATGCCTACGACGGCGAGCCCCGCCGCGCACGAGGCATGCATGGCGAGCAGTGCAGTGACTCCCTCGAGCCCGGCGCCGTAGCCGGTGCTCGTGGGGACGGCGACGACCGGCGCTGGCGTGATGCCTCCCACCAAGCTGGCCAGGGCACCCTCCATGCCGGCGACCACCACGACCGCGTCGGCCTCGGCGAGCTCGTCGGCCGATGCCAGCAGCCGGTGGACGCCGGCGACCCCGCAGTCGGCGAGCACAGTCGGACGGACGCCGAGTGCCGTGAGCGTCGCCGCGCACTCGCGGGCGACCGGGAGGTCTGACGTGCCGGCGGTGACGACCAGCACGCGCGCCGGTCGGACGGGAGCAGGTCTCCAGACCACCGTGGCGAGCGTCCCCCGCCGATCGTCTGCCCCGGTTGCCCGCCCCGTCTCGGTCACCGTGCCGCCCGGGTGGTCACGACGCACGATGTCGACCTGCTCGGTGTCGGCCCGCGTGAGGATGACCGGGGGACCGGATGGCGCGCCGACCGCGGGGCCGGCTGGCGCGCCGACCGCGGGGCCGGCTGGCGCGCCGCTTCGAAGAGCAACTGGATCGGTGCCCGGACCACCTGTCGGACCACCGCCGGGCGGGGCTCCCTCGCCTGCCGGAGCCCCATCGCCTGCATGCGCGTGCGACCCAGCTGAGGTCCGGCCCATCGGCGTGGCGAGCAGCTCGCCGACGATCGCCGAGCACTGCTCGGGCGTCTTGCCCTGGGCGTAGACGGCCTCGGGAATGGACTGGCGCAGACCTCGATGGTGGTCGACGCGGGCGAAGCCCAGGTCGGCGAAGGGGAGCCGCCGCAGTCGTCGGAGGGCGTCGTCGGGCGGGCATGCCCCGGACCGGATGTCCTCGATCAGTCGGATGATGGCCGGCTCGTCCATGGCGCTCACTATCCTGCCCGTCTATGGCCGGCACCGCACCATTGCGCATCGGCTTCCTCGGACCGAAGGGCACCTTCACCGAGGAGGCACTGCTGACGCAGGAGGACTATGCGGGTGCCGAGCTGGTCGAGCTCCCGTCGCTGGCCGAGGTGCTCGACGCCACCGAGCAGGGTGACGTCGACCTCGGGTTCCTGCCGATCGAGAACGCTATCGAGGGGACCGTGCGCGACACGCTCGACAGCCTCGTGTTCGAGTCGAACCTCCTCATCCAGCGAGAGGTCGAGCTCGACATCCACCTCCACCTGATGGCACCGGCGGGGTGCGCGCTCACCGACGTCAGCGAGGTGGCCTCGATCCCGGTGGCTGCCGCCCAGTGCCGGAGGTTCCTGACCCGCACCCTGCCGAGGGCCACGTTGGTCGCCACGACGTCGACCGCCGAGGCCGCCCGCCGCGTCGGCACGACAGGTGACCCGCTAGCCACCGGTGCGACGGCTGCGATCGCCCCGCGCCTCGCCGCCGACCTCTACGGGCTCGACATCCTGGTCGAAGACGTCGAGGACCACCCGGGCAACAAGACGCGCTTCGTGGCGGTCGCCACCCACGGTGTGCCCGAGCCGACCGGCCACGACCGCACGACGATCGTGTGCTTCCAGCACGCCGACCGTCCCGGGAGCCTCCACGGCATCGTCGGCCAGTTCGCGGCCCGGAACATCAACCTGACCAAGGTCGAGTCGCGCCCCACCAAGAAGGCGCTCGGCGACTACTGCTTCGTCTTCGACCTCGACGGGCACGTCGCCGACGAGGTGGTCGCCGACTGCCTCCGGGCGCTCCACGCCGAACAGGCAGACGTCAAGTTCCTCGGCTCCTACCCGGCTGCCGGCGAGGCCGGTCCCGCCATCCGCCGGGAGGCCGGCACGGCGTGGCGGGAGGCCGAGGCGTGGATGGACGGCATCCGCGCGCAGATCGGCCACGGGTTCGACCCGGCGAGGCGCTGACCGTCGATCGGGCGGCGTAGCCGGGCTCGTGGCCCTTCGAAAGGGGAGGGCCGCCGGTCACCCCGTGCACCGAGCGCAGCTGATGCGCGCCAGCGCCAGCGCCAGCGCCAGCGCCAGCG
>CAZSYT010000004.1:21091-70450 GCA_964610905.1 uncultured Acidimicrobiaceae bacterium | reverse complement strand
GGCGGACCTTGGTGTTCCGAACCACCAAGCTGATCTCCGGCCCTTCCACCACGGGCTCAAGGTTCGTATTGTGGGAGGTCGGGGGCGCAGACCCGACGACCAGCGACTTCGCTGGGGGCTCCCTTCCACGGCGCGAAATCCGAGAGCGACGGTAGCGCAGCGAGTGCGACGGCTCGTGGAGATCGTCACATCGATCCCGTACCTTGAGCTCGTGAAGGTGCGAGACGTCATCCGTACCCTGGAGCGTTACGGCTGGCGCCTGGACAGACAGGTGGGCTCTCATCGCCAATTCCGCCATCCCGACCGGGCGGGAACGGTGACGGTGGCAGGCAAGCCGAGTGACGAGGTGCCGAAGGGTACGCTGGGATCGATCTGGCGGCAGGCCGGCAGGTTGGGAAGGCAGAGTGGTGACTGAGTACGTCGTCGTGATCGAGCAGGAAGGCGACGCCTGGGGGGCGTACGTGCCCGACCTTCCTGGCTGCGTGGCGGCTGGAAGCTCCCGCGTCGAGGTCGAAGAGCTCATCGCCGAAGCGATCCCTCTGCATATCCAATCGTTGCGCGAGCACGGCGAGCAGGTTCCCCCGCCGACGGTGATGGGCTCGACGAAGGTCCGGGTGGCATGAGTGATGACGAGCCAGAGGCGCGCCATCACTTGGCGTAGCCCTCGCGTCGGACCTTGGCGTACCAGGCGGCCAGGCTGATCGCCGGCGCCTCCACCAGCGGCTCGAGGTTCGCATTCTGGGAGGCTGGGGGTGCCGAACCTGCGACCGTCGGCTCAGCCGTCACCCAACCGGTGGCGCGGACCGGCGGCGCGCGACCAGAGGCACGCGAGGACCATGCGCTCCCCGTCAGCCGTCAGGGCGATCGTGTGGGGGGTGAGCTCTCGAGCGGTGCCGTACCCCTGGCTGTCAGCGTGACGTGAGACACCTGCAGTAGCCCAGCAGCGCTCCGGGTCGACCGGGAAGGCGTTCCAGCGGCCGTACCGGACCCGGCGCACCAGGCGCACTCGGGGGGTCTCGACCATGGCGGGCGTCATCGCCCGCCCCTCCACCCGGTCGTCGCTCACCTTGTTGCGCGCTCGGGCCAGCACCCGCGTGTCGGCCAGCACTTCCGGCGTGGCGAGATCCGCTGGCGTGAGACCGGCTGCTTCGAGCCGGGACCGCAGGTCGGCCAGGTGGCTGAGCTTCGATTCCGCACCCTGGTGGCCGACGAGGCTCCGAAGCTGGGCCACGAGTCGCGCTTCGAGCTCGTCGAGGCTGCCGTCGTGGTCGGAGACGGAGACGGCAGCCAACCACAGGTCCCAGTGGCTCAAGGGACGGCCCGCCACGTCCGACCACGGCTCCGGGCCGAACACGGGGGCTTCCGAGGCGCGCCGGCGGTCACGACCCTTCGCCCGTGCGCCCGGAGCGGAAGCCAGAATCGTCGCCGAGGTGGAAGAAGATGTGGCCCCGCAACGACCCGTCCTCTTCGATCACCGCCCACCCACGCCCAGTGTCGGGATCGTCCTCGTCGAAGCCCTCCTACGAGAACTCGATCCCCGGGTGCCCGTTGCGAGGTGCGTCCTGCCAGTCGAGGCCACCGTGGACCGCGATGAAACCGAGACTGCCCATGTGGTCGGCCCCGAGGTCGATGAACCCGGGCGCGACGAGGTCCACGTCCTCCTGGGCCCACAGGTCCATCTCCACGATCCTCCACCTTCCCACAGGAGCTGTCGGCGCCCGTCGGGAGCTGCCGGCCACCGCTTCCACCTCTCTCGCGCAGGTCAGCCACGATCAGTGGCCGACGACCACGTGCCGCTCGCAGGATCCCACGCGAGACCGGCGGCCGTCTCGGCGGTGACGGGATCGGCGAGCGCGACGACCGCCGAGACCACCTCGGCGAACGCGGCGGGAACCCGATCCTCCAGTCGTTGCCTTCTCCTCCACGCCGCCCAGAGCGCCTGTCCGATCTCCCCGTAGCCGTCGAGGGCCCGGGCGAGAGGGACGAGATCGACCTGTCGGTGGCGGGCCACCTGGCGGACCGACGCGATGAGACCCACCCCGGCCAGCGGATGACGGCGGCTCAGAAGGGAGATGTCGGCGAAGTCCGGCCGGCGGGTGCCGACCGTCCCGCGTGCGAGGGCGGTCACGATCTCCTCCGCGTGCACCGTCACGAGCGGGTAGCCCCGGACGGCGACCTCCCCGCCGAGCAGGCGCGGAAGTCGTAGCTCCTGGGAAGCGGGAACGATCGGGTCACCCACGTTGACGTCGACGTGGAAGCGCGGGCGAGCGGTCGCCAGCTCAGTCTTCACCGTGGCCCGCGCGCCGCCGTGGGCGTCCTCGTCCCGGATCACGGCTGCAGCGGCACCGTCCACGTCGGACACCACGCCGTCGTCGAGGCGAAGGGACGCGACGTCGCAGCTGAGCGCTCGGACGCTCTCCGCGTCGGTGTCGAGCACTTGGGCCTGCAGGTCGATAGCGCGGGTCGGGCGGCGTTCACCGAAGCCAGCCAGCGGCACCCCGCCTTCCAAGACGAGCTGGTCGGCGAACCGTGAGTCGGCCAGGCGAGCGAGGAACGACTCGAGCACGAAGAGCTGGGCGGGCCCAACCGGTCGGCGATCGCCGCGGGCCGTGGTCCGCAGGTCGAGGCCGGCCTGGCCCGCCCGGGTGGCCCGAGTGGGAGCGGTCACAAGAGGACCTCCAGCGCCTGGCGCAGCGCGGACTCGGCCCGGGGGAGCTCCCGGGCGAGCTCGATCGGATGAGCAGGGCTCCGGCCTGCGCGATCGAGCCAGCGCCGCGGCGCCTCTCAGGCGGTCTCGCTGCCTTCGAGATGGCGGAGCCGGACGACGTCGACGAGGGACCGTTCTGCCGAGGACAGCCCGAGAGGACGCCTGGCCCCGACGTCGAGGGCGTCTCGTCCCAGCTCGATCGTCCGGCGATCGAGCTGGTGGACGCGGGACGGCGCCCTCAGGGCTGGGCGAGTGCTTCCTCTGGGGACTGCGACGTCGATGGCGGTGGGGAAGGCATCGACCAGGCCGTGGCGAGCGAGCGGGATCTCCAAGCACAGCGTGGCGAGCGGGACCCGCTCGGCGATCTCGATCAGTTCGCGGTTGGCGGGCGGGGCATCGGCCCAGCGGTACACGCCGCCACCGAGCGCAAGGATGTCCCCGCTGTCGCGCAGGGCGTACAGCCGCCGGTCCCCGACGCCGGCCCGCTTGGCGTCGCCGTAGGTGAACGTGTCACCCAGCTGCTCTCGGAGACCCGGGTTCTCGACCGTCCTCGGTGCAGGAGATCATGCTCACAGCCTGGCCTTCTGCGTGTCATCTCCGTCGCTGCCCAATCGGCCCGGGCTTGTCAGGCCAGCTCCAGCCGCCGGCTCAGCCGCGGCACCCGTCGGAGGACTGGCCCGGCTCCTGCGGGGGGCGCCGACACGCTGACCAGCGACGTTCCGCGGCGCACGGTCCTGCGGCGCACGGTCCTGCGGCGCACGGTCCCGCGACCCGAACCTCGCCCGGAGCGTCGTGAGGGCGACCGCTCGACCAGGTCGTCGCACCGTTCTCGCACCCTCAGCCCGTGAGAGTCCGAGACGTCAGGCGTACCCCGGACGGTGACGGCTGGCGCCTCGACAGGCAGGTCCGCTCTCGCCGTCAGCTCCGCCATCCGGACCAGTCGGGGACCGTGACGGTCGCAGACGATCCGAGCGACGAGGTGCCGAAGGGTACGCCGGCCTCGATCTGGCGGCAGGCTGGCCGGTCGGGAAGGCAGGCTCGTGACTGAGGACGCCGTGGGCATCGAGCAGGAAGGGGAGGCCTGGGGGGCGTGCGTGCCCGACCTTCCTGGCTGCGTGGCGGTTGGCCGTTCCCGAGACGAGGTCGAAGCGCTCGTCGATGACGATGAAGCGATCCCTCTGCACATCCAGTCGTTGCGCGAGCATGGCGAGCCGGTTCCCCCTCCGACGCCGACGGGGTCGACGAAGGTCCGGGTGCACGAGCGAGGACGAGCCCGCGGCGCGCCATCACTCGAGGTAGCCCTCGCGACGGACCTCGGCGTCCCGAGCCGCCAGGCCGGTCGACGACCCGTCGACCGAGGGTCGCGAGGTGCGCATCGCAAGAGCCTGGGGGCGCCGTGAGGCCGTCGTGGAGGCTCAGCGAGCGCCCGTGCCCTTCCGTGCCCCCGCGCCCTTCCCGCGCCGGGCCGCCGTGGTGCCCTTGGCTCCTTCCCCGGCAGGCCCGACCGGCCGGGCACGTGCGGCACCTGGACCCTCGCCGTGCATGCGGCCGGCGCTCCCGACCCGCACCCGGCTCCGCCCGGCGGCGGCCGACCGGGCGGCCCCCTCGGGCACCTTGCCGTCCCACGCCGCCGACCGGGCGTGCGAGACGGCGAGGACCTCGTTGGTGTCGGCCACGGGGCGGCGCACGACGGCGGGGTCGATCCCGGCTCGCATGGCGGCCAGCACGCCGACGACCTCCCAGTAGTTGTCGACGATGCGCAGTTGCCCGGGCCGCCACGGCAGCCGGGTCAGGTCGTTGTGGAGGAGGTTGGCGTTCTCGCGCACGGCCACCACGGGGATGCCCTGCTCGAGGGCGGCCAGCGTCGGCAGGCCGATCGCCCCGTCGGGGATGACGAGGACCGACACCTGCTCGGCGCCGAGCACGCCCTCGGGCGCGGGCCCGTCGAGGCGCACCAGGCGCGGGCTGCGCTGGAGGCCCTTCAGCACGCACAGGAAGAACGCCGTCGAGATGGCCTCGGCGGCCATCCGAGGGTCGACCACCCCGAGCGAGAGCTCCTCGACCTCTTTCGACTCGATCATGGGGGCGTGTGCGCTCGGGACGTCGTAGAGGTTCGAGAGCGTGTGGGTGAGCATGGCCTCGACGCCGCCCCACGGGTTCACCATCCCCCCTCGGGCCTCGTAGTAGTCGGTGTGGTAGGTGAACGGCACCTCGACCTGGGTGGAGAGGGCGACGGCGTCGTAGGTGCCCTTGCGCTCGTCGAGCACCTCGAAGAGGCCCTCGAGCCCCGACACCTCGCCGACGGCCCGGCCCGACGACGTGTACCGGGCCGCCACCCGCACCCGTGGCTCGAGTGCGACGACGTCGGGGGCGTCGAGGCCGAGCGACATGCGCGCCGCGCTCACCGAGTTGACGGCGGCGTCCTGGTACTTGGCCACGGGGTGGTGGTCGATGACCGACAGCACCCGGTTGGATCGGACGGGGCGCAGGCCGACGGTGCCGGCGAGGAGCCGCGACACCACGCTGCCCTCGACGTAGAGGGCGTTCGGTGGCAGCTCCATCAGGTCGGAGCCGTTGACGACGTTGGGATGGGTGACGAGCGTGTCGCACGCCGAGGCCACGAGCGCGGCCACCGGCATGGCGTCCCCCGCGTGCCCGCCGATCTCCGAGCCGATGCCCGTCGGGACGACCAGCACGGCGGTGAAGCGGCGGGCGTCCTCGCTCTCCCGGGTCCGGACGTCGAAGACCGACGGCAGGGCGACGGCCCGCTCGGGCGGGAGGCCCTCGGCCACGTCGACCTCGGCGTGCCAGCGGCGCTTGTCCGACGCTGCCACGGCGAACCGGACCGGCGCCTCCCCGACGTCGAGGGCGCCCTCGACCAGGTTGCCGACCTCGGTGAGCGGGTGGTCCGAGCGGGGTGCGGTGAGCTCGAGCTCTCGTTCAACGACTCGCATGGTCGCCTCCGTTGATGCGCAGGTAGTCGTCCAGCGTGTAGCGGCGCCGGAGCGTCACGTTCCCGTCGGGCGAACGGCTGTAGATGGTGGGCAGGGAGATGCCGTTGAACCACGAGGCCTCGACGAGCGAGTAGGCCCCGACCTCGGTGATGACGACGCGTGAGCCCACACGCAGCGGCTCGGCGAAGCTGTGGAGGCCGAAGTGGTCGCTGACCAGGCAGCTGGCTCCCGACAGCACGTACCGGTGCCCCCCGTCGGCCTCGGCCACCTCGGGGACGAACTGGAACTCGAGCACCTCGGGGGCGTGCGAGATGGGGGCGTCGATGACCGCAAGGTCGCGTCCGGCACCCTCGATCACGTCGAGGACCGTCGCCACCAGGGCGCCGGCACGGTAGATGAGGGACGTGCCCGGCTCGAGCAAGACCTCGATGTCGTAGGCGTCCTCGAGCAGGGCGATGGCCTTGCGGAGGGGGGCGACGTCGGTCGCCTCTTGGAAGAGGTAGCCGCCGCCGAGGTTGACCCACTGCACCCGGTGGAGCAGCGGGTCGAGCAGCTCGGCCAGGTGCTCGACGGTGTGCAGCAGGTCGTGGAAGTCGCACGACTCGCTGTTCGAGTGGACCAGCAGCCCCTCGATGCCGTCGAGCTGTCCGGGGTCCCGCTCCAGCACCCGGACGAGCCGCTCGATCGGCACGCCGAGCTTGGAGTTGCGGGCGCACGGGTCGAGACGCTCGTCGTCGACGAAGGACAGCTCGGGGTTGACCCGCAACCCCGGGCTGGTCAGTTCGAGGGCCTGGTCGCGGAACCGTTGCCACTGGCCGAGCGAGTTGAAGCTGACCCGGTCGGAGAGGCGGAAGAGGCTCGTGGCGTCCTGGGGGCGCAGTCCCGGCGTCGTGGTGTGGACGAGCCCGTCCTCGCTGACCCGGCGGGCGAGGCGCGCCTCGAAGAGCGAGCTCGCGTGCAGCCCGTCGAGCCACGGCATCATGGCGACCAACCCGTCCTCGAAGCTGAACGCCTTCATGGCGAAGAGCAGCTTGGCCCGGGTGCCGGCGATGGCGGCACGAGCGGTGGCGGCGTCCTCGGCCATGATCGCCTCGTCGTAGACGAACGCGGGGGTCTCGAGGTCGAGGTCGACCAGCTCGTCGAGCCGCGCCCAGACGTCCGCCACCTCGAGCTCGGCTCCACCGTCTGTGTCCATCGCACACCTCCGCTCTCCTCCGAACCGGGGCCGCTGGCCTCGGCTCAGAGCACTTTCGACAGGAACGCCCTCGTCCTCGGGTTGTCAGGGTGGTCGAGGAGCACCTTCGGCGCACCCGACTCGACGATGACCCCCTGGTCCATGAAGGCGACGTGGTCGGCCACCTCACGGGCGAACCCGACCTCGTGGGTCACGACGACCATGGTCATGCCCGACTCGGCGAGGTCGCGCATCGTGTCGAGCACCTCGCCCACCAGCTCGGGGTCGAGGGCGCTGGTCGGCTCGTCGAAGAGCAGCAGCGCCGGCTCCATGGCCAGGGCTCGGGCGATGGCGACTCGCTGCTGCTGGCCGCCCGAGAGCTCGTTCGGGTACGCCGTGGCCCGGTCGGCCAGGCCCACCCGGGCCAGCAGCGCACGGGCGCGCTCCTCGACGACGGTCTTGGGCTCCTTCCGGACGAGGATGGGCCCGAGCATCACGTTGTCGAGCGCCGACATGTGCGGGAAGAGGTCGAGGTGCTGGAAGACCATGCCGATGGCGGAGCGCGAGCGTGCCAGCTCGCGCTCGGAGAGCTCGAAGATCCGGTCGCCGTCCCTGCGGTACCCGACCAGCTCCCCGTCCACCCAGATCCACCCCGCGTCGACCTTCTCGAGCCGGTTCACGCACCGCAGCAGCGTGGACTTCCCCGAGCCGGACGGCCCGAGGATGCACACGACGGCGCCGCGGGGGACCTCGAGGTCGAGGCCCTTCAGCACTTCGGCGTGCCCGAACGTCTTGCGGACCTGCTGGATCTCGAGCATGGGCACGGTCACAGCCGGCTCCCTCGCGACGGCGGGAGGGTGACCTCGGCGTGCACCGGCAGGAGGAGCCGGCGTGCCCGCTGCCACGGGGTGAGCGGCTTGGACCGGGTCTCTCCCCGCGCGAAGTGGCGCTCGAGGTAGTACTGCCCGATGTTGAGCACGGTCGTGACGATCAGGTACCAGATGACCGCCACGAGCAGCAGGGGCACCTGCTGGAAGGTGCGGGAGTAGACGATCTGGACGCTGTAGAGGAGCTCGGTCACGGCGATCACGCTCGCCAGCGAGCTCGTCTTCAGCATCGAGATGACCTCGTTGCCCGTCGGGGGAACGATCACGCGCATGGCTTGGGGGAGCACGATCCGGCGCATCGTCTGCATCCGGGTCAGCCCGAGGGCGAGCGCCGCTTCGCTCTGGCCGTGGGGGACCGACAGGATGCCGGCCCGGACGATCTCGGCCATGTAGGCGGCCTCGTTGAGGCCGAGGCCCAGGATGGCGGCGGCGAACGGCGTCACCAGCGCGTTGGCGTTGCCGTGCAGGAAGGCCGGGCCGAAGGGGATCCCGAACGAGATCGTGGGGTAGAGCGCGGCGATGAAGTCCCAGAACAGGATCTGGACGATGACCGGCGTGCCGCGGAACGCCCAGATGTACGTCCAGCTGGCCCCCGACAGGAGCGAGTTCGGGGACAGCCGCAGCACGGCGAGCACGGTGCCCAGCGCGACGCCGATCGCCATCGAGATCACCGTCAGCTCGACGGTCACCCACAGCCCGGCGAGGGTGGCGTGCGTGGTGAAGTTCTGCCCGACGACCGACCAGTCGAACCGGGGGTTGGTCACGAGCGTGTTCACCAGCATGGCGAGGAGGACGCCGACGACGGCGACGCCCACCCACCTGCCGGGGTGGCGCAGGGGGACGACGGTCAGGCGCTCGGAGCGGGCCTCCTGGCCGACGGTGCCCGTTGCCACCTCCCCCGGCAGCACGAGCGTCACCTCGCTGCGGTGCACGAGCCGCCGCAGGTGCGGTGCCGTCACCGTCCCGTTCGGCGCTCCGTCGAGCACGGCGCCGCTGCCATCGGGCCGGTGCGCCACGGTCAGCTTGCCGCGGCGTTGATCGCCGGGTGGGAGATCGCTCCGCTCGAGACGCCCCACTGGCCGAGCACCTTGGCGTACTGCCCCGACGCCATCACGTGCTCGAGGCCTGCCAGCATGGCCGGGGCGAGCCCGCTCCCCTTGGGGACGGCGATGCCGTAGGGGGCCTTGCCGTAGACGGGACCGACGAGGCGGAGCGCGCCGTTGGACTGCTTGACCTGGTAGTCGGCGAGCGGTGAGTCGGCCATGGCCACGTCGGCCCTGCCCGACACCAGGGCGAGGTTGGCGCCGCCCTGGTCGGGGAAGACCTCGACCGACACCGCCGGCTTGCCCGCTTGTGTGCACCTGGTCGACTGCGCCGACGCGTCCTGCTCTTGGGTCGTGCCCTTCTCGACGGCCACCCGCAGCCCGCACAGGCTGCCGAGCCCGGTGACCTGCGGGGCGTCCTTGCTCCGGGCGAAGAACGCCGTGCCAGCGTCGAAGTAGGTGACGAAGTCGACCGTCTGCTGGCGCTGCTTCGTGTCGGTGAACGACGAGATCCCGACGTCGTACTTGCCCGAGGCGAGGCCGGGCAGGATGGAGTCGAAGCTGGCGTTGACGACCCGTGGCGCGAGCCCCATCGTGGCCGTGATCGCCTTGACGAGGTCGACGTCCATGCCGACGATGGCGCCGGACTTCGAGAAGAACTCGTTGGGGGCGTAGCTGGCGTCGGTGGCGATCGTCAGCCGTCCCGTCGAGCGGTAGTTGGTCGGGACGAGCCGCTCCACCGACGCCACCGCCCCCTTGGTGCCCGTGCCCGAGGGCTGGCTCCCCGCCGAGGAGCTGCAGGCGGTGGCGAGCAGGCCGAGGGACAGCGCCGCGGCTGCGAGCTTGGGGACGTGGGAGAGCTGCATGGGATCGCCTCGAGTCGCATCGTGTCCCGGCCTCCGCCGGTTGCGTCCGTCGTTGTCATGCTCAGTGTCGGCCGCCCTCCCTTTGCGGGGCAGGGCCGTTCGACCCTTGGGGCGAGGGCCATCCGGCACCTTCACGGCGGCCCGACCGGGTCACCGCGGGCCGACCGGGTCACCGCGGGCCGACCGGTTCACGGCGGCCCGACCGGTTCACGGCGGCCCGACCGGTTCACGGCGGCCCGACCGGGTCACCGCGGGGTGCTCGGAGGCGTGCGGCCCGCGACCGGCGGCGCGGCGGGGCGGGTCGGTGCACCGGGAGCGGCGGCGGCCCGCCGGCGAGCCCGAGCGGCGAGGACGACGAAGGGCACGGCGGTCACGCCGACGAGCACGAAGACCACGATGGCGGCGTCTGGCACCGGCAGCCCGAGGAGCCCGGTGGGAACGGTCGCGGCCACGTGGCTGTGCCCCCGGAACGCCTCGAGCAGGTCCGGCGTGGCCTCGCGCAGCTGCCGGCTGTGGCTGCCGAGGACGAGGGCGAAGAGCCCGAGCCCGCCCAGCTGGGCCAGCCCGTTGGCCTGGTAGACGAGGGAGCCGATGGCAGCCCGGTGGACGGAGGGGATGTCCTCCTGCAGCCGGGCCAGCGACACGGGGTCCCACACCCGGTCGAGGAAGTCGAGGAGGACGAACAGGACGACGACCACGCCGACGGTGCGCGACGCGAACAGCACGGTCACGGATGCGCCCAACGTGACCATCGTCACCGACAGCAGCCGCTCGGGCCCGAGCCGGCGTGCCAGGGCCAGGCCGAGCAGCGGAGCGCCGACGCCGAGGAAGTCGTCGAGGACGCTGAGCGGGGCGAGGAGGCGGGCGTCGAACCCCTTGGTGAGGAGCGAGACGGGGAACGCCTCGTCGGCCGCCGCGCCGGAGAGGGAGGCGATGACGACCGCCACGCTGAGCAGGGCAAGCGGGCGGGTGCGCACCAGGACCCCCACGGCCTGGCGCATCCGGGGCCACAGCGCGGCTGCGGCGCCGGGGGCGACGGCTGCTCCCGCCCGGTGCTCGCGGATGCCCATGGCCACCACCACCGAGGCGAGGAGCCCGACCGACGTCGTGTACCAGAGGGCGTCGAGCAACGCCTGGTCGACGCGCAGGGTGAGCAGGAGGACGACGGCGATCGCCCCCGCCACCACCCCACCCACGGCGGTGACGGCGAACATGCGGGCGAAGAAGGCGTCGACGAGGTCCTCGCGACCGGCCTCGTGGAGGTTGTCGACCACCCAGGCCTCCTCGGCACCGGCCATGAGGGTGTCGCCGAGCCCGGCGAAGGCGAAGGCCACCGAGGTCCCGAGCAGCTGCCAGCCCCCGGCGAGGCGGACGGCCCAGGGGACCGTGACGAAGGTCACCGCGCTGAGCATGCCCCCGGCCAGCACGCACGCCTTCCGGCTCCAACGGTCGGCGAGGGCCCCGGTGGGCAGCTGCATGGCAAGGGCGGTGGCGTTCATCACCATCAGCGGAACGACCGACCACTCGGGCCGGTGCATCACCAGGTAGAGGTAGGCGAACTCGAAGGGGAAGACCAGGTAGAGCGCCCGGTAGGTGACGACCGCCACGTAGAAGCGGGCGAGCAGGTGCCGCTCCTCCTGCCCCGGCCACCACACCTCGACCCGCCGGGCCGGCGGCGTCACGTCGTGGCGGTCGGGCGGCTGCTGGTCGCAGGTGGGCGGCCGCTGGTGGCAGGAGGGAGGCCGAGCGCGATCCGCCAGGCCGCCACGCGCCCGTCGTCGAGGTCGACGGCGAGGCAGCGGTGCGGCGAGCCGCAGCCCTCGGCGTCGACGAAGCCGAAGCGCCGGTAGAGGGCCAGCAGCTCATCGACGTGCCCACCTCCCCACACCGAGAGCCCGACCCGGTGGACGTCGCCGAGGAGGTGGACGAGCAGGAGGACGGCGGCCCCGCCGAGCCCGCAGATGCCCTGGCGCTGCCAGCGTGCGCACACCATGCCCGTGTCGAGGTAGAAGTCGGTGCCCACCACCGTCTCCTTCCCCGGCTCCTCGTAGTAGCCGAAGCAGAACCCCTCGAGCGTCCCGTCGATCTCGAGGGCGAGGAAGAGGGCGTCGGGGTCGGCGGCGACCTCGTCGAGCGCACGGCGGTCGAACACCTCGCCCTCCCGGCCGAACACCTCGACGTTGAGCTCGAGCACCCGCTGCCGGGTCGGCGCGTCGAGCTCGGGGACCAGGCGGAGCCCCGTCGGCCGACCGGTGACGGCGGTGAGGCGTTCCCCCAGGGCGTCGAGGACCGCGGCAGCTGCTCCCTGCCGCTCCCCGAAGCTCGCCAGGCTGATCACCGTGGCGCTCCGACGCGCCGGGTCCGGAGGTCGGTGCCGTGTCGGCTCATGGGGCGACCGTACGGCCGACCCGGGCGCACGGGCCAGGGTCGAACGGCCCGTCTGCGGCTCCGCACCGGAGCGCGGCGGTCCGGGACCGGGTCGGCGCGTGAAGTCGTCCTAGGGTGGCAGCGTGCCGGAGCGAGGGACCCGACGCCGGCGCGGCCTCCGACCGCGTGGCCCTCGGAAGGTCCGCGTGCCGTGGCGCGGCGAGGGCGCGTGGGTCGACGTCGCCCGGTCGGCACGCGTCCACATGGCAGCCGACCGGGTCAACGTCGCCGCCGGCGCCTTCGCGTACCGCTGGTTCCTCGCCCTCTTCCCCGTCGTGATCGCCCTCCTCGGTGTCGCCTCTTTGGTCACCGTCCCGCGCCACGTCGTGGTGAGCCTCATCCACGGCGTGACCCGAGCCCTCCCGCCGGGTGCAGCCGAGGTGTTCACGGCCGCCATCTCGAACGTCGACCACCGGACGGCTGGCGACCTGGCGACCACCGTGGTGGCCGCCGTCGTGGGGCTGTGGAGCGCGACGTCGGGCATGGTGATGGTGCAGGAGGGACTCGACATGGCCTACGAGCTGCCCCGCGACCGCACGTTCCTCGCCACCCGTGTCGCCGCCCTGCCACTGCTCGGCGGTGCCGCCGTCCTCGGCGGTGCCGCCTCGGCGCTCGTGGTGTTCGGTCCGCAGCTCGACCGGCTCGTGCACGGCGGGGTGCGCGGCGCGCTGTTCGTGGTGGCGTGGACGGTGCTGCGCTGGGTGGTCGCCCTGGCGTTGATGACGCTGCTGTTCTCGCTGCTCTACAACCTCGCGCCCAACCGGCCTCTCCGACGGTGGCAGTGGGTGAGCCCGGGAGCGGTCCTCGGCACGGTGCTGTGGGCCGTCGTGTCGCTCGGCTTCTCGGTCTACACGTCGAGCGTCGGGAGCTACGCCCGGACCTACGGCGCCTTCGCCGGCGTGGCGATCCTCATCTTCTGGCTCTACCTGACGGGGATGGCCGTGCTGGTCGGCGGCGAGGTCAACGCTGCCCTCGAGCGACGCCGCGAGCCCGCTCCACACGCCGTCCCGTACGGCCCGCCGACGCTCGCCGAGCGGCTGGCCTCGGCGGGCAGCCGGACCGCGCCCGGCGAAGGCGCCTCCGGTCGGCGCCCCGGTTGCGGGGAGCCCGGTTGCGGGGAGCCCGGTTGCGGGGAGCCCGGTTGCGGGGAGCCCGGTTGCGGGGACCGAGGGATCAGGGGAGGGTGACGGCGAAGGCGGGCTCGGCGAGCTCGAGCAGGCCGAAGAGGGTCACGAGCAGCTCGGCGTCGCCGTCGAGGACGACGTCGCCGGCGCCGAGCGCGTCGAGCATCGACACCTGCTGGGTCAAGATGGCGTCGAGCGTCGTCCGGGCCAACGTGACGGTCACGCCCGCCGAGCCGTCGAGCCGCGGCACGTAGTTGAGGGCGCAGTGCTCGAGCCGCAGCGCCCACTCCTCGCCCGTGTCGGTGAAGCGCCAGTTGACGACCAGCTCGATGCCGTCGGCGCGCGGTCCGTCGAGCCGGACGGCGAGGAGGTCGAAGACCATGTCGGCGCTGAGCGCGGCGACCACCTCGGCACGCGCACCGGGTCGCAGGGGAGCGGCCGCAGGGAGCCCGCCGCGCAGCTCCGACGCCCCGGTCAGGTAGAAGTTGCGCCACGGCCCGGACTCGGCCGCGTACGCCAGCTGCTCGAAGGCGGCGGCCTGCAGCTCGCGTGCCGCGAGGTTGTCGGGCTCGGCGAAGACCACGTGGGTGAGGACCTCGGCCACCCACCGGTACTCGCCCGCCTCGTAGTCGGCGCGCGCTCGCTCGACGACGGCGTCCGAGCCGCCCATGTAGGCGACGAAGCGGGCACCCGCTTCGACGGGCGGCAGGGGGTGCAAGTGGGCCGGGTGGCCGTCGAAGAAGCCGAGGTACTTCTGGTAGACGGCCTTGACGTTGTGGCTCACCGTGCCGTAGTAGCCGCGGTTCGAGAACTCGGCGGCGAGGGTCGGGGGGAGCTCGACCTGCTCGGCGATCTCGAGGGGCGTGAAGCCCTGGTTGGCGAGGCGCATGGTCTGGTCGTGCAGGTACCGGTACGTGTCTCGCTGGGTGCGCAGGTACCGGGTGAGCTCCGCCGTGCCGAAGCGCGGCCAGTGGTGGCTGGCGAAGAGCACGTCGGAGCGGGCCGCGAAGAGCTCGATCGACTCGTTGATGTACTTGCTCCACGCCAGCGCGTCTCGCACCTCGGCACCTCGGAGTGTGTAGAGGTTGTGCATCACGCTCGTGCAGTTCTCGGCGGCGCACAGGGCGCGCAGCTCGGGGAAGTGGAAGGTCATCTCGGCGGGGGCCTCGGCGTCCGGCGTGTACTGGAACACGATGCGGACCCCGTCGAGGACGAGCTCCTCGCCCGTGGAGCCGACGAGGTGGGTCGGGGCGACGAGGCTGGTGGTCCCGGCCGGGACCGTCTTGCCGAGCCCGCAGTCGACCTGGCCGTCCGGGCCCCGCTCGAGCAGGTTGCCGTACATGAAGGCGGCCCGGCGGAGCATGGCGTTGCCGGCGATGACGTTCTCGAAGACGGCGGCCTCGAGGAACCCGAGCGGGGCGACGATGGGGATGCCCCGTTCGCGGAGCTCGTCGCGGGAGATGACGCCCTGGACCCCCATGAAGTGGTCGGCGTGACTGTGGGTGTAGATGACCGCCTGCACGGGCCGCTCGCCGAGGTGGGCAGTGACGAGCTGCATGGCTGCCCGCGCCGTCTCGGTCGAGGTGAGCGGGTCGATGACGATCCACCCCGTCTCGCCCGCGACGAGGGTGATGTTCGAGATGTCGTAGCCGCGGACCTGGTAGATGCGGTCGGCGACCTCGAACAACCCGTGGACGTTGTTCAGCTTCGCCTGACGCCAGAGGCTCGGGTTCACCGTGTCGGGCGCGTCGCCGCTGACGAAGCGGTAGGCGTCCATGTCCCAGACACGGTGGGTGGGGGAGTGGTCGTGGGCGACGACGAGGCTGTCGAGGCCGGCGATCCGGCCGCGCTCGACGCGCTCGAAGTCGGCCGGGTCGTCGAGCGGCAGGCTCGCCGCGACGGCCGCGTTGGCGGCGACCGTCGAGGGCGACGGCGCCACGCGACTCCGGCTCGTCCTGGCGTCCTCACTCGTCACGGTCGCTCCCCCTTGTTTCATTGTCAGTGCAATTCCACCACCGCTGTGGCGAGCTGGCGGAGCCGACCCTAGCCCTCCGTTGCCGGCACGCCCACCGGGCGGGTCGGACCGCCCAACAGGGCCCGACGGAGCCGCGTCGTGCCAGTACAGCCGCGTCGAACGGCGCGCCCCCCGACAGCCGACCGGGCCGTCGGATGGGGTAGCGTCCGCCCGGTGGGGGAGCTGACGGGCACGCGTGCGGTAGTGACCGGAGCGACCAGCGGGCTCGGCGCGGCGATGGCCGACGCGCTCCTCTGGGCCGGGGCCCATGTCGCCTTCGCCAGCCGGCCGACCCCCCGGCTCGACGAGGCGGTGGGTCGGCGCCGTACGGACGGGCTCGACGCCTTCGCCCTTCCCGTCGACGTACGCGACCCGGGATCGGTCGAGGCGGCGGCCGAGGAGGCCTTCGACGTGCTCGGCGGCGTCGACGTCGTCGTGAACAACGCCGGCATCGGCATGCGGACCGTCAACCCGCGCTTCTTCGAGCAGCCCTTGCCGTTCTTCGACGTGACCCCCGAGGGGTTCGTCGACGTGGTGGCGACCGATCTCACCGGGTACTTCTTGGTCGCAAGGGCGTTCGCGCCGCGCCTCGTCGCCCAAGGCTCGGGCCGCTTCGTCAACGTGTCGATGAACCACGCCACGATGCGCCGGCGCGGCTTCGTCCCCTACGGGCCGGCGCGGGCCGGGGCCGAGTCGCTGAGCCTCGTGATGGTGGAGGACCTGCGCCCCTTCGGCGTGGCGGTCAACCTCCTGCTGCCCGGCGGAGCCACCGCCACCGGGATGATCCCCGACGACCTGCCCGACGAGGCCCGCGCCCGGCTGCTGCCGGCGTCGGTGATGGGACCGCCGGCGGTCTTCCTGGCCTCGCCCGAGGCCGCCGGCGTGACGGGCCAGCGGATCGTGGCCGTCGAGTTCCCGCAGTGGCTGGAGGCGTTCCGTGCCGGGCGGATCCCCGCCGACCCGGGCGCGGGGGCGACCGACGGGCGGCCGTAGGGGTCCTCGACCGCGCTCGGCCTGACGGCGCTCGGGGTCCGGAGCTAGCGGTTGACCGTCCCCATGTCGGCGTAGCGGTCGCCCTCGGGCGCGCCCACGTGCTCGTCGAGCCAGACGAGGTCCTCGGGGCCGAGCGTGACGTCGGCGGCGGCGACGTTCTCCTCGAGGTAGGTGCGGCGCTTGGTCCCCGGGATGGGCACGACGTCGTCACCCCGGGCGAGGACCCATGCCAGCGCCACCTGGCCCGCCGTGCAGCCCTTCCTCGCTGCCAGGGACTCGACCTGGGCGACGAGGGCGAGGTTGTGCTCGAGGTGCCCGGGTTCGAACCGGGGGAAGCGCCGCGTGCGCGAGTCTCCTTCGGAGAGGTCGCCCACGTCCCTGATCGTTCCGGTCAGGAGCCCACGGCCGAGCGGGCTGTAGGCGACGAACCCGATGCCGAGCTCGCGCACGGTGGGGAGGATGTCGGTCTCGACGTCGCGGGTGAACAGGCTGTACTCGGTCTGCAAGGCGGCGATCGGGTGGACGGCGTGCGCTCGCCGGATGGTCGCCGGCGAGGCCTCCGACAGCCCGAGGTGGCGCACCTTGCCGGCCGCCACCAGCTCGGCCATGGCGCCTACGGTCTCCTCGACGGGGACCGTCGTGTCGACGCGGTGCTGGTAGTAGAGGTCGACGTGGTCGACGCCGAGGCGCTCGAGCGAGCCGTCGCAAGCCGAGCGCACGTACTCGGGCCGGCCGTTGACGCCGATCCACGACCCGTCCTCGCGGCGCTCGTTGCCGAACTTGGTGGCGAGGACGACCTCGTCGCGCCGGCCGGCGATCGCCCGGCCGACCAGCCGCTCGTTGGTGAAGGGGCCGTACATGTCGGCCGTGTCGAGGAAGGTGCAGCCGAGGTCGAGCGCCCGGCGGATGGTAGCGATCGACTCGGCCTCGTCGCCCGGCCCGTAGAACTCGGACATGCCCATGCAGCCGAGCCCGATGGCGGAGACGGGCAGGGACCCGAGGTGGCGCGTCTGCACGGCGCCCAGGCTAGCGAGGTGCAGGCGGGACGCGCCGCGGCGAGGGCGGCACTGCTCCGTGCTCGGCCGGGCGGTGGCCCGACCCAGGTCGCAGCGGTGCGGGCGGGGGCAGTGGCGCCGCGGTGGCCTCGCGGTGACCGAGGACGTCACGGGCGACCTGGTAGGCGACGGCCGGGTGGAACTGCCACCGGGCGAGCGTCGCTTCGATGGCCGGGGCGTCGTTCCCCGAGGCGGCCAGGCCGGTCGCCAACCGCTTGGCACGGCGCCGTGTGCGCTCGGCGTCGGGGAGCTGCTGCTCCTCGAGGAAGCGCTGGTGGCTCCGTTGCAGGGACGCCGGGAGGCGCTGGAGATGGCGGAGGGGGAGGGGTGGAACGCAGGTCCGTACGGCGAGCCCGTCGAGGCCGTGAGGACGTGCCAGCTCGAAGGTGACCAGCCGCCGCAGGGCCCGCCGGAACGGCGAGCTCGGGCCGAGCCGCCCGCCGAGACCGAGCGACCGGGCCGTCTCGGGCAGGTCGAGGGCGAAGCCCGCGTCGTGGACCTCGAGGCCGTAGGCGATCCGGCGGAGCAGCCACGTGGTCGACGGGCCGAGCACGCCGAGCCAGTACAGCTCGACGTAGCGCGAGCACGGGTGCATCCCGTGGGCGTCGACCACCGGGTCGTGCCACGGGGTCACCTGCAGGACGGCGGGCACGGGCCGGGCGGTCGCATCGTCGGGCCGGGCGGTCGCATCGTCGGGCCGGGCGGTCGACGATGCCGGTGCTGGAGTGGAGCGCGGGGCGGGGTTCGGGAGCACGGCACCTCCGAGGTCGGTCGAGACGGATCGGGACCACCGTCGCCTTCGGGCTTGCCCGGCACCTTGCCGGCGAGCTCGCCGCGCTGCACGCGTCGTGTCCGCGCGCCGGGTGACAGCCCCGGCGACCCGCTGGCCGTCGGCTCGGGCGAGGCCACGACGGGCCGGTCCCCCGAGGCGGCGCCTCGGGCGCCCTGCCGGGGACACGCCGGGGACGCACGTTCGGTCGCACACGGGCGTCCGTGCGCCGGGACGGCAGCCGCCAGGCGGCGCCCAGCTCCCCGAACGCGCCCGACGACGTCGCCCCGTAGCCTGGGACCGTGGAGACGTGGGACGCCATCAGGGCGCGGCGCAACGTCCGCTCCTACGACGACCGGGCCATCGCGGGAGGCGACCTCGACCGGGTCCTCGAAGCAGGCCGGCGATCGCCGTCGGCGTCGAACCGGCAGCCGTGGGACTTCGTCGTCGTGACCGACGCCGCGACGCTGCAGGAGCTGACCACCGTCTGGGCGGGAGCACGGCACCTCGCCGGAGCTGCCGCCGCGGTGGTGCTGACCCTCCGCCAGCCGGAGGAAGAGCGCTACCGGACCCTGGACCAGTACGACCTCGGCCAGGCGACCATGGCGATGCTGTTGGCCGCCGCCGACCTGGGGATCGGCTCGGGCCACTCTGCCATCGGCGACCAGGACGCCTGCCGGCGCATCCTCGGCATTCCCGAGGACCGGATCTGCGCCTACATGCTGGCCCTGGGCTACCCGGCCGACCGGGCCCTCACGCCGATCGCCCGCCCCGACCGTCGCCCGTTCGACGAGGTCGTCCACCGGGGCCGCTGGTAGCCACCGGGCTCGTGCGGGCAGCGCCGCCCCGGGCCTCTGGCGCGACCTGGCATGCTCGTGCGAGTGACGACGAGACGCGGCACGACGGAGCACCTGCGCGACCTCGCACTGCTCCGGCTCGCCCGCGACCGGATCGACCGCGAGTACGCACGGCCGCTCAACGTCGAGCTGCTCGCCCGTGAGGCCCACATGTCGGCGGGGCACTTCAGCCGCCAGTTCCGGACCGCCTACGGCGAGCCGCCGTACAGCTACCTGATGACGCGACGGGTCGAGCGTGCGATGGCGCTGCTCGGACGTGGCGACCTGACCGTGACCGAGGTCTGCTTCGCGGTCGGGTGTGCCTCGTTGGGCACCTTCAGCACCCGCTTCGCGGAGCTGGTCGGCATGCCGCCGAGCGTCTACCGGGGCCAGGCTGCTGGCGTCCCGGTGGGGATGCCGCCGTGCCTGGCGAAGCAGGTGACCAGACCGATCAGGAACCGAGAAGCGCGCTCCCCCGAGCCCGTCGTAGCGTGAGCCACATGGAACTGAGCATCCACACGACCCCGCTCCCGCACACCGACCCCGAGGCGTCGCTCGCCTTCTACCGCGACGCCCTCGGCTTCGAGGTCCGCACCGACGTCGGGTCGGGGACGATGCGCTGGATCACGGTCGGCCCGGTCGACCAGCCGGGCACGTCGATCCTGCTGGCTCCGCCGGCCGTCGACCCCGGCATCACCGACGACGAACGCCGGACCATCATGGAGATGATGGCCAAGGGCACCTACGGCTGGATCATGCTGGCCACGAGGGACCTCGACGGCACGTTCGAGCAGGTGCAGGCGAGCGGTGCCGAGGTCGTCCAAGAGCCCGTCGAGCAGCCCTACGGGGTCCGCGACTGCGCCTTGCGCGACCCGGCCGGCAACCTGGTCCGCATCCAACAGCTGCGGTGACCCCTCCGGCGAGCGGCGGGCAGCGCGCTGCGCGCACGGACGACGACGAACGGCACACCCGAGGACCCTCCGACGACGCGGAGCACAGCGACCGGCCCGAGCTGGTATCGCCGTCGCCGTCGCCGGTGACAGACGCCAGCGGCCGCGAGCTCGACGACTGGCGCAAGGAGACGCTGTCGCGGATCCGGGGCCTGATCGAGCAGGCCGACCCCGACGTGGTCGAGGAACAGAAGTGGAGGAAGCCCTCGAACCCCGAAGGTGTCCCGGCGTGGTCGCACGACGGGATGATCTGCACGGGTGAGGTCTACAAGGACCACGTGAAGGTGACCTTCGCCAACGGGGCGTCGATCGAGGACCCTCACCACCTGTTCAACTCCAGCCTCGGGGGACGCCTCCGCCGGGCCATCGACCTCCACGAGGGCGACGAGCTCGACGCCGGCGCGTTCACGGACCTCGTCCGAGCAGCGGTCGCGCTGAACGAGGCCTCGGCCCGCCGGAGGTGAACCGACGGGGCCGCCTCGGTCCACGCGCTCTTCGGTCAGCCGGCCGGGTCGTCCGAGGACCGGAGCTCGCTCCGCAGCTGGGCGAGCACCTCGGGGTCCTCGAGGCCGGTCACGTCCCCTCGGGTGTCGCCCTCCACCACCAGCTCTCGCAGGAGGCGTCGGACGATCTTGCCGCTGCGCGTACGGGGCATCGTCGACAGCAGGTACACGCGCTTGGGCCGGGCGATGGGGCCGATGGCCTCCACCAGCCGCTCGGCGAGCCCGGCTTCGTCGAGGTCGCCTGCCGCGTCGGCGGCCAGGGTGACGAAGCCCACGGGCACCTGGCCCTTGGTGGCGTCGTCCACGCCGATCACTGCCGCCTCGGCCACGCCGGGCAGGCTGAGCAGGGCGCTCTCCATCTCCATCGTCGACAGCCGGTGGGCGGCGACGTTGATGACGCCGTCGACCCGGCCCACCACCCAGATGTGGCCGTCGGGGTCCTCCAACGCGGCGTCCGCGCTGGCGTAGCAGTCGGGGCCGAACGTGGAGAAGTACTGGGTCCGGTACCGTTCGGGCTCGCGCCAGATGCTGCGGAACAGCGTCGGGAACGGGGCGGTCAGCACCAGGTGCCCCACCGCCCCGGTCGGCACGGGTCGACCCGCCGTCCCGCCCTCTCCCGACGAGTCGGAGCCCCCATCACCCGCGGCACCCGGGTCGGCTGCGTCGTCGGCCACGATGGCGTAGGCGTGCCCGGGCAGCGGCAGCCCGCAGGAGCCGGGCTTGGCCGGGGTCACCCCCACGACGGACGACGTCCAGGCGCTCCCGGTCTCGCTCTGACCGTAGGTGTTGTTGATCTCGAGGTGGCCGTGGCCGACGTGGTCCTGGACCCAGTACCACGTCTTGGCGTCGAGCGGCTCGCCCACCAGCGCCACCAGTCGCAGCGTCGACAGGTCGTGGCGCTGTGCCCACTGCTCCCCGTAGCGGGCGAGCATCCGCAACAAGGTGGGGGCGGTGAAGACCTTGGTGACGCCGTGCTCGGCGACCACGCGGTAGAAGCGGTCGGGCTCGGGGAAGTCGAGCGCTCCCTCACAGGCCAGCATGGTGGCCCCGCAGGCGGTCGCCCCCACCAGCTCGAAGATCGGGAACGTGAGCCAGCCCACGTCGGCCGTGCACCAGTAGACGTCCTCGGGGCCGAGGTCGAGCGACAGCTTCACGTTGTGGTAGGCGCCGACGAGGAAGCCCAGGCCGCTGTGCACCAGCCCCTTCGGTTTCGCGCTGGTGCCGCTGGTGTAGATGATGAACCCCGGCTCGTTGGCTTCGACCGGCACCGGGTCGGCCAGCGTGGCGGTGCGGGCGAGCAGCTCGTCCCAGAACACGTCGCGCCCTTCGGACATCGGCACCTCGGGGCTCCTGCTGCGACGCACCACCACCACGTGCTCCACCGAGGGCAGCTGACCGAGCACCGAGTCGAGGGTGGCCTTCAAGGCGATGGGCCGGCCGCGGCGGAAGGTCTCGTCCGCGGTGACCACGACGCGCGCCCCGGTGTCGACGATGCGATCGGCCAACGCCTGGGCCGAGAACCCCGAGAAGATGACGTTGTAGATGGCCCCGATCCGGAAGCAGGCGTGCACGGCCGCGAACGTCTCGAGCAGGTTGGGCAGGAAGATCGCCACCACCTCGCCTCGGCGCACCCCCAGGTCCGCCAGGGCCTGGGCGAACCTGGCGGTCTGCTCGAGGAGCTCGGCGTAGGTCCACGACCGCTCCGCCCCGTCCTCGCCCAGCCATCGCACGGCCAGCCGGTCCGGGTGCACGCGGGCGTGGCGGTCGACGCAGTTGACGCTGACGTTTCCGGCCGCGCCGGGGAAGTAGCGGAACCCGTCGGCCAGGTCGCCGGTGACCACCGGGCTCGCCGGCCACCCCGACGTCCACTCCAGCTCGCCGGCCACGCTCGCCCAGTAGGCGCCGGGATCCTCCACCGACGACCGGTAGAGGGCCCGGTAGCCCTCGAGGTCGGCCACCGGAAGCCTTCCCGACGGCGGTCTCGGCGGAGGGACGAGGGGGGCGTCGCGCACCATCGGCGGCAGCTCCACCGATGCGCCGGTGGGACCTGCTCCAGCACCCTCCATGGGCGTCGCCTCCTCCCGCTGGGTAGCGCCCGCCGGAACCAGACGAGCCGAGCCTACGCCTGCCCGGTCCAGCTGCGCCGAACGGCTCGGCGACTGGCCACAGCCGCTCCCCGTGCAGACTGGGAGCGTGACGGTGGTGCATCGTCGAGGGCGCGCGTGCGTGGCGACGCCCGTTGTCCCGGCTCCGGCGGGCCTGCGGGCGCTGCCGGCATGACCGGAGCGCGCGGTCCGGGAGCCTCTCGGCCCTCCGGCGACAGCCCGCTCACCGCCGGGCGCCTGGTCGCCGGCGAGAACCTGCTGCCCGGTGACGGGCAGGTCACCTACCACCCCGGCTTCCTGAGCACCGACGAGGCAGCGGCGACCCACGAGGCGCTCGAGGAGGCGATCCCCTTCGAGCAGGAGCACTGCCGGATCGCCGGGGTGGTCCACCCCCTGCCCCGTCTGACCGCCTGGTACGGGGAGGTCACCTACCGCTACTCGGGGGTCACCCATCCCCCGAGGGCCTTCCCCCCCGTGCTCGACGAGCTGCGCGCCCGGGTCGCCGCTCGCGTGGGCGGCGGCTACTGGCCGACCAGCGTGCTGCTCAACTGCTACCGGGACGGCACCGACACCGTGGGCTGGCACGCCGACGACGAGGCCGTCTTCGGGCCGGAGCCCGTGATCGCCTCCGTCAGCCTCGGTGCCGCCCGGCGGTTCCTCTTGCGTCGCAAGGACGACCATCGTCAGCGGGTCGCCCTCGTGCTCGAGCACGGCAGCCTGCTCCTGATGGCGGGGTGCACCCAGAGGCACTGGCAACACAGCGTCCCCCGGAGCCTGCGCGGCGAGGGCGCCGTCGGCCCCCGCCTCAACCTCACCTTCCGGGGTGCGCAGGTCGGGCGGTGAGGACGAGGCTCGTCCTCGCACGGCGGGCCGTGCCCTCGGCGGCAGCGGGTCCCGCCTCGGGCTCAGGTGGTCCTCGGTGGGCCGCCCTTGGCCGTCGCGCGCTCGACGTTCTTCTTCAGCACCGCCAGCATGCGTGCCTGCATCGGCCAGACGAGCGGGAGGTAGAGCCCGTACAGGTAGAGCCGTTCGAACCACCGGGGCCGGCAGGCCTGGTAGCCGCTGACCACGAGCCGCGTGCGCCCGCCGGGGAGCTCGCCGAGGCGGAAGCCCCACACCCCTTCCATGTAGGACGCCGGGCGCGGCTCGTGCGGGTCGAGCCAGCGACCGCGGAGGTCGGTGTAGCCGTACAGCCCGAGGAAGCGGTTCGGTTCGAGGACGCCGACCCGGTAGGCGTCCCTCGGACGCCCCAGCGCCCAGAACTGCAGCTGGTCGCCGACGGCGAGGTCCTGCCACTCCGGGTGGACCTGTCGGGCGCTCGGCCGACCTGCGTTGTCGAGCCGGTCCCACGAGTACCAGCCCCCACGGCCCCAGCCCATCTGGACGAGCCACGGCCAGACCTGCTCGGGAGGCGCCTCGATCGTGACGGCCATGGTCGCCGAGCGCTTGCCTTCGAGGACGAGCTCGGAACCCGCGAACGGGCCCGAGAGCTCGTCGTCGGTGGCCCCCCAGCGCCACAGACGAGGTCGTGCCCACCAGCCGTAGACGCCCGCCGCGAGCCCCACCAGACCGAGGGCTCTGCGTCCGGCACCCATACGACGATCGTGCGGCGGGCGGCATCTCCTCGCAAGGGACGAACGTACCTTGGTGGCCCGGTCCACCGGCCGGCTGCCCGCGTCACTGCCGGCGCAGGTCGTCCGCGGTCCGGCCCGCTACCACCCGCCCCGGTGCACGGTCTCGTCGAACGGCCGCCGGCCCCGGCGCAGCGAGGCGGAGGGCGGGTCGGGCGACGCGGCCTCGCCGAGGAGGACGGCCCCGAGCCACCGGTGGCCCGCGGGCACGCCGAGCGCAGCACGGAGGGCGTCCTCGCCACGGAAGTTGCCGAGGAACGCCGCCCCGAGGCCCGCGTCGGCGGCGAGCAGGAGGAGCGACATCGTGCAGAAGGCGGCGTCGACGAACCAGAACGGCACGACCCACTCGACGGGTGGCTCCCCGCTCCGCGCCTTGTCGGCCTCGGCGTAGCGGGCCACGTAGGCGTCGGGGTCGCAGAAGGGGAGGACCACCACCGGCGCGCGCACGAGCCCCGGGTAGCGCGACGACCGCCGGCGCCACGCCTCGTCGCTCGTGGCAGCCCAGTAGCGGGCGGTCTGGTCGGGGCCCTCGAGCACGACGAGGTCCACGCCCTGGGTGAACCCGGCCGACGGTGCCGTGAGCGCCCGGCCCACCAGCGCGTCGACGACCCCGGGGGAAGGGGGACGCCCGGAGAAGTTCCGGGTCATGCGGCGGCGTGACAGCGCCGCCGTCAGCTCCACGGCCTCCGCCCGCGCCGCTCCGGGTGGCTCGCAGGCGGCGCGTGCAGCGGTGCGATGGCTGCCTCGAGCACGGCGGCGATGTCGTCGCCGTAGAGGGCGCCGGCGTCGGGCCCGAGCTGGACGAGGGACATGAGCAGCGACAGGAGGATGGCCACGAGGCCGTTGGCGATGGTCACGGCGTCGAGGCCGGGCCGGACCAGGCCCGCCGCCTGCTCGGTCCGCAGCCGGTCGGCGCAGGCTCGGCGCAGATCGGCGAGGGCGGGGATCTCCTGTACGCGGGCGGTCACGTCCGGCTCGAGCCCGGCGAGGAGCCGACGGGCCAGCGGGTGGTCGTCGAGCGCCTCGACCACGTTCCGGACGACGGTGTCGGGCCAGGCGCGCACGTCGGCGGCGTCGACGGCCGCGTCCAGCCCGGCGCGGACAACGGCGGCGGCGTCCTCGTCGACCGCCGCGAGGAAGAGGGCTTCCTTGTTCGGGAAGTAGGCATAGGCGACCGTGCCACCGACTCCGGCGTCGCGCGCGATGTCGGCCACCGAGGTTGCCCGGTACCCCGCGCGGCCGAACCGGGCGATCGCGGCGTCGAGCACGGCTCGCCGGGTGCGTGCGCCCTTGCGGGCGGGCGCGTCGGGGGCGCCGCCGGTCGCGCGCACGCGCCGCGTCCGCCGCGGCGGGGACTCGAGGCCGGAGCGCATCGCCGAGGAACGTACCAGAGAAGTGATGGATTGAGCGAAATGCTCAAAACGTCTACGCTCGCCGCACGACCGCCCGGGGCGGCGCCGACCGACGGAGGAGCCCTCGCCATGCCGACACCTCGCACGCCGCACCCGTCCGCCGTCCGCGGCCACGACCGGGACGCTCGTGGTCGGTGGGCGCGCGCGCCCCTCGCCGCGGGGGAGGCCTGAGGTCGTGGAGCACCTCGACGTCCTCGTCGTCGGCGCCGGGCTGTCGGGCGTGGCCGCCGGCCACTACCTGAAGGAGCGGTGCCCCTGGGCCTCCTGGGCCGTCCTCGAGGCCCGCGGGGCGATCGGCGGCACCTGGGACCTCTTCCGCTACCCGGGCATCCGCTCCGACTCGGACATGTTCACGCTCGGCTACTCGTTCCGGCCGTGGGACGGCGTGAAGGCGATCTCGGACGGGGCCTCGATCCTCCGCTACATCGAGGAGACGGCGGCCGCCTCGGGAGTGGACGCCCGCATCCGCTTCCACCACCGCGTCGTCGCCGCCGAGTGGTCGAGCGACGAGGCCCGCTGGCTCGTGACCGCCGAGCGAGCCGACACCGGGGAGACGGTGCGGCTCACCTGCGGCTTCCTGTTCGGCTGCACGGGCTACTACCGCTACGACCACGGCTACCTGCCGGAGCTCCCGGGCACGGAGCGCTTCGGGGGGACGCTCGTGCACCCGCAGGAATGGCCCGAGGACCTCGACCCGACGGGCAAGCGCGTCGTCGTGGTCGGCAGCGGCGCCACGGCGGTCACCCTCGTCCCCGCCCTCGCCGAGGCCGCCGCCCACGTCACCATGCTCCAGCGCTCGCCGACGTACATCGTCTCGCTGCCGGCCCGCGACCGGCTGGCCGACCTCCTGCGCCGCGCCCTCCCGCCCCGTTGGTCGGGGCCGGCCGTGCGCTGGACCAAGGCGCTGACCACCCAGGCCTCCTACCGGCTGAGCCGAGTGCGCCCGCAGCTCGTGAAGCGGCTGTTGCGCACGCAGCTCGAGCGCCAGCTGCCGCCCGGCTACGACATCGACACGCACTTCACCCCCCGCTACGACCCGTGGGACCAACGCCTGTGCGTGGTCCCCGACGGCGACCTCTTCGCCGCCATCAGCGCGGGACGGGCCTCGGTCGTCACCGACCGCATCGCCACCTTCACCGAGGACGGCATCGAGCTGCGCTCGGGAGCGACCCTCGGAGCGGACGTCGTCGTCACCGCCACCGGTCTCGACCTCGTCTTCCTCGGCGGCATGTCCCTCGTCGTCGACGGCGAGACGGTCGACCCGGCCGAGCGGCTGACCTACCGGGGGATGATGGTCGAGGGCGTCCCCAACCTCGCCATCGCCATCGGCTACACCAACGCCTCGTGGACGCTCAAGGCCGAGCTGATCTGCGACTACACCTGCCGGGTCCTCGACCACCTGCGCGCGACCGGGCTGCGCCAGTGCACACCGGTCGCCCGCGACGCCGTCGCCGACCGCCAGCCCCTCCTCGGGCTGACCTCCGGGTACGTCCAGCGAACGGTCGACCGCTTCCCCAAGCAGGGGTCCCGCTCGCCGTGGCTGCTGCACCAGAGCTACCTGCGCGACTACCGCGAGATGCGCAACGCGTCGGTCGACGACGGCTCGCTCGTGTTCTCGAACCCCGTCCCGGTGCCGGCCGCCACGGCGGGTCCCCGGTGACCGGCGGAGCCCAGGAGGTGGGGACGTGCTGACGACCTTCGACGGGCGGGTCGCCGCCGTGACCGGTGCCGGCTCGGGGATCGGCCGGGCGCTCGCCGTCGAGCTGGCCCGTCGCGGCGCCCACCTCGCCCTCGCCGACGTCGACGAGCACGGGCTCGCCGAGACGGTGCGGTGGTGCGGAGGAGCGGGGGCCAAGGTCACGGCGCGCAAGCTCGACGTGGCCGACCGCGAGGCGGTCCACGAGTGGGCCGACGCGGTGGTCGCCGACCACGGGACGGTCAACCTGGTGGTCAACAACGCCGGCGTGGCCCTCGCCGCCTCCGTCGAGGCCATGTCCTACGAGGACCTGGCGTGGCTCATGGGCGTGAACTTCTGGGGCGTGGTCCACGGCACGAAGGCGTTCCTGCCGCACCTGAAGGCGGCCGGCGAGGGGCACGTCGTCAACGTGTCGAGCGTCTTCGGCCTCGTCAGCGTCCCCACCCAGGCCGCCTACAACGCCTCGAAGTTCGCCGTGCGCGGGTTCACCGACACGCTGCGCATGGAGCTCAAGGTGGAGGCCGCGGGGGTGTCGGCGACGACCGTCCACCCCGGCGGCATCCGCACCAACATCGCCCGCAACGCCCGCATCGACCCCGGCGTGGCGTCGCTGGCCGGCGGGGACGGTGCCGCCCGCGACGGCTTCGACAAGGTGGCGCGGACCTCGCCCGAGCGGGCCGCACGGCGGATCCTCGACGCCGTAGCGCGCGACCGCCGTCGTGTGCTGGTCGGACCGGACGCCTTCGTCATCGACCTCCTCGCCCGCCTGCCCGCCGCCGTGGCCCAGGAGCTCCAGGTCGCAGCCCTCCGGAGGCGCCGCTGACGGTCGTCGTCGCCCGGCGCGGCGGGCCCAGGTGCCGGTCAGCCGGGCCCAGGTGCCGGTCGGCACGCGCCGTCGAGCACCTCGGCGAGCCAGGCCGTCGAGCACCTCGGCGAGCCAGGTCAGGTGTCGCGGGCGGCGGCGACAGCGGCGTCCTCGGTGGCGTAGACGCGCCCCGAGTGGTAGGCGACGGGCGCCCAGGTCCTCCGGGTCGCGCCGGAGCTCATCGAACCCGAAGGTGCCGTCCGGCCGAGCGAAGATGTCGACGCACCGGTCGCCCGCCGGGGCCGTCCTCCCTGCCGGACGGGGGCCTCGCCGGCGGCGGCCGGGGCCTGTCGGGAATGTCGACCGCCCTGGTAGGGTTTGGAGACGCACAACGCGCTGGTCGGGCGGAAGGGCGCCCGGCAGGAGGGACGTGATCGCCGTGCCGACGTTCAGGGAGATGCTGGCTGCCGCCAAGGCCGCCATCCGCGAGGTCGACCCACAGACGGCGGAGGAGGAGCTGGCGCATCCGAGCGCCGTCCTGCTCGACGTGCGCGAGCCCGACGAGTACCAGCAGGGGTCCGTGCCCGGCGCCGTGCACATCCCGCGGGGGAACCTCGAGCTGTCGGTGGAGGGGCGCATCCCCGACAAGGGCGCCCACGTGCTCATCTACTGCGCCGGCGGCGTGCGCTCGGCGTTCGCCGCCCGGACCCTCCAGGAGCTCGGCTACACCGACGTCGCCTCGGTCGTCGGGGGCTTCAACCGCTGGAAGGACGAGGGGCGGCCGTGGTCGACGCCGCGCTCGCTCACCGCCGAGCAGCGCAACCGCTACCAGCGCCACCTCCTCCTCCCCGAGGTCGGCGAGGCGGGCCAGCTCAAGCTGCTCGACTCGAAGGTGCTCCTGCTCGGGGCGGGTGGGCTCGGCTCTCCCGCCGCGCTTTACCTCGCGGCCGCCGGGGTGGGCACCCTCGGCATCATCGACATGGACGTCGTCGACGCCTCGAACCTCCAGCGCCAGATCCTCCACAACACCGAGCGGGTGGGCGAGCGCAAGGTCGACTCGGCGAAGAAGACGCTGACGGCCATGAACCCCGACATCGACGTGGTCACCTACGACGTGCGTCTCGGCGCCGACAACGTGCTCGACATCATCGACGGCTACGACGTCATCGTCGACGGGACGGACAACTTCCCGACCCGGTACCTCGTCAACGACGCGTCGGTGCTGAAGCGGATCCCCGTGGTGCACGGCTCGATCTTCCGCTTCGAGGGCGCGGTGACCGTCTTCAACCCCTACTACGGGCCCTGCTACCGCTGCATGGTCCCCGAGCCGCCGCCCGCCGAGCTGGCCCCGAGCTGCTCGGAGGCCGGCGTCCTCGGCGTGCTGCCCGGCATCATCGGGTCGCTCCAGGCCATCGAGACCATCAAGGTCCTCCTCGACCTGGGCGACACGTTGCAGGGACGGCTGCTCTCCTACGACGCTCTCGAGCAGAGCTTCCGGACGTTCAAGGTGCACCAGGACCCAGCCTGCCCGACGTGCGGTCCCGATGCCGGCGAGATCGTCATCGCCGAGTACGACGACCTCTGCATGCCGCACGTGGTCGTGCCCCCTGCCTGAGCTGACGGCGTCCTCGGGTGGGTGACGGACCGGGGCGCCGTCCGGACCCGGTGGCGGTCGGTATAGCCTGCCGCGTGACCCTTGACGAGCGAGCACCGGGCGGCACGCAGGCGGCGGGGCGCTCCGCGCTCGCGGCCTGCCCGCCGGCGTCGGTCGCCGCCGAAGCCGGATCGGGCACGGAGGACCGGAGCCCACCGTCCGGAGGGTCCGCAGCCTCAGCGTCGCCGCCGGGGTCGGGGCAGCCCACCCGAGGTGAGTACGCCGAGCTCGCCGGTATCGTGCGGAGCTCCGGGCTGTTGGAGCGCCGGCGCGGCTACTACGCCGTCGAGATCGGTGCGGTCGTCGGCGCCCTGGTCGTCCTGGTGGTGGTCGCCGTCCTCGTCGGCAACCGCTGGTGGAACCTGACCGTCGCCGCCGGTCTCGCCGTCGTCCTGGCGCAGCTCGGGTTCCTCGGCCACGATGCCGGGCACCGCCAGATCTGCGCCCGGCGACGCGGCAACGACCTCATCGGGCTCGTCGTCGCCGACCTGCTGATGGGGATGAGCTTCACGTGGTGGCTGGCGAAGCACAACCGGCACCACGCGTACACCAACTGGCTGGGCAAGGACCCCGACCTGGCACCGGGTGCGCTCGTGTACTCCTCGGCCCAGGCGGCGGCGCGTGGTCGCCTCGGCCGCTTCTTGGCCCGGGGCCAGGCGTTCCTCGTGGTGCCGCTCTTGTTCCTCGAGGCGCTCAACCTGCAGGTGGCGAGCGTGGTGTCCGTGGCGAAGCGCAGGGACCGGGCTGCCATCGGCGAAGCGGTGCTCCTCGCCGTCCACGGGGCCGTCTTCTTCGCCGCGCCCTTCTTCGTGCTCTCGGCCGTGCGGGCCGCGGCCTTCGTCGCCGTGACGCAGGGCCTCTTCGGCTTCTACCTCGGGGCGACCTTCCTCACCAACCACGTGGGGATGCCAACCGTCGTCGGAGGCGAGGAGCTCGGCTTCCTCCGTCGCCAGGTGCTCACGTCGCGCAACCTGTCCCCGCGCGCGTTCACGAGCTTCGTGTTCGGCGGCCTCGACGCGCAGATCGAGCACCACCTGTTCCCAGCCATGCCGCGGGCGAACCTCCGCCGTGCCCGCGAGCTGGTGCGGACGTTCTGCGACGACCGCCGGATCCACTACGCCGAGCTCAGCATCCACCAGGCCTACGGCGACGTGCTCCGCCACCTGCGCGCCGCCGGCCTCGGTCGCCCCACCCTCGACCTCGACTGAGCACCGTCGGCGATCGAGCGACACGCCCGGAGCGGCTCCCTCCTCCAGGGTGGCGAGACGCCGCCCGAGGCCGGCGCCGTCGGAGACCGCCCGCCCGACGGCCTAACCTCGTCGCATGCCAGAAGCGCAGACGCCGCCCGGTCGGTCCACCGACTCCGGGATCGACATCAAGACAGTCTACGGCCCCGACGACCTCGAGGGCTTCGACCCCGCAGTCAAGCTCGGCGCCCCGGGCCAGTACCCCTACACGCGGGGCGTCCGCCCCGACATGTACCGCGGCCGACTGTGGACGATGCGGCAGTACGCCGGCTTCGGCACGGCGGAGGCGACCAACCAGCGGTTCAAGTTCCTCCTCGATGCCGGCCAGACCGGCCTGTCGTGCGCCTTCGACCTGCCCACGCAGATGGGCTACGACTCCGACCACCCCCGCTCGGAGGGCGAGGTCGGAAAGGTCGGGGTGGCGATCGACTCGCTCGCCGACATGCGCCTACTGCTGGCCGACCTGCCCCTCGACCGGGTGACGACGTCGATGACGATCAACGCCACCGCCGCGGTCCTCCTGCTCCTCTACCAGCTGGTCGCCGAGGAGAACGGGGTGGCGCCGGCCGCCCTGGGCGGCACCATCCAGAACGACATCCTGAAGGAGTACGTGGCCCGGGGCACCTACGTCTACCCACCGCGCCCGTCGATGCGGCTCGTCACCGACACCTTCGCCTACTGCGCCGAGCACCTGCCGTCGTGGAACACCATCTCGATCTCGGGGTACCACATCCGCGAGGCCGGCTCGACGGCGGTGCAGGAGATCGCCTTCACCATCGCCAACGGCATCGCCTACGTCGACGCGGCCCTCGCCGCCGGCCTCGACGTGGACGCCTTCGCACCCCGGCTCAGCTTCTTCTGGAACGCCCACAACCACCTCTTCGAGGAGGTCGCCAAGTTCCGGGCGGCACGCCGGATGTGGGCCCGCATCATGACCGAGCGCTTCGGGGCGACAGACGAGCGTTCCAAGCTGCTCCGGTTCCACACGCAGACCGGCGGCTCGACCCTGACCGCCCAGCAGCCCGAGAACAACATCGCGCGCGTCACCGTCCAGGCCCTCGCCGCCGCCCTCGGCGGGACCCAGAGCCTGCACACCAACGGCTTCGACGAGGCACTCGGGCTCCCCACCGAGCGCGCCGCCAAGATCGCCCTGCGCACCCAGCAGGTCGTCGGTTACGAGTCCGGCGTGGCCGACACGGTCGACCCGCTGGCCGGCTCCTACTTCGTCGAGTCCCTGACCGACGAGGTCGAGGCGGCGGCGTGGTCCTACCTCGAGCGCATCGACGCCATGGGCGGTGCGGTCAGCGCCATCGAGGCCCAGTTCATGCAGCAGGAGATCGAACAGGCCGCCTACGCCTACGCCAAGGCCGTCGACGCCGGCGACAAGGTCGTCGTCGGGGTCAACCGCTTCCGCGACGAGTCGAGCGACGGCACCGAGGTCTTCCCCGTCGACGTCGAGCTGCAGGAGGCCCAGGTCCGCCGAGTGCGGGAGGTGCGCGCCGATCGTGACCAGGCCGCCGTCGACGCCGCGCTGGCCGACGTCGAGGCGGCGGCCCGAGGCACCCAGAACCTCCTCGTGCCCATGAAGCTGGCGCTCGGGCGGATGGCCACCCTGGGCGAGGTCTCCGACGTGCTGCGGGGGGTCTTCGGCGAGTACCACCCCGGCGGCTGACCGGCTGACTGGCTGACCGGCGCGGGCGGGACGCCCCCTACCCGCCCGTCAGCGGGTCGGCACCGAGGTGCTCGGCGGCGAGGAGGGCGCTCCGCCGCGCCCACGACGTCGTCGAGGCCGCGGCGAGGACGAGCACCAGCGCGCTGGCGACCACGATGATCCACCAGCCGGGGTGGCTGGCGGCAGCCAGCGCCGTGCTCAGCGGGCCGTGCAGGTCGGACGCCACCGCGGCGCCGACGACGGCCACCCCGAGGGACTGGCCGACCTGGCGGCTGGTCGAGGCGACGGCCGAGGCCACACCGGCCTGGGCGGGGGGCATTCCCGAGACGGCCGTGTTGGTGATGGGCGGGTTGACCATCCCGAAGCCGAGGCCGAAGAGGACGTAGCTGGCGATGAGCCAGCCGAGGGGGGTGGTCCGGTCGAGGCCGGTCAGCATGAGGTCGGCGACCACCAGCAGGCCACCGGCGAGCACGAGCGACGGTCGGGGACCGAACCGTCCCACCATCCAGCCCGACACCGGCGCCACCACCGCCGTCGTGCCGGCGAGCGGGAGGGTGGCGAGGCCGGCGGCGAGGGCCGACATGCCCCGTGCCTCCTGCAGGTAGAGCGTGTTGAGGAACAGGAAGCCGCCGAAGGCGGCGAAGGCGACCACCGCGACGAGCGTCGCCCCCGTGAAGGGGACGCTCCGGAAGAACCGCACGTCGAGCAGCGGTTCGGACCGTCGTCGCTCGACGCGCACGAGGGCGGCGGTGGCGACGACCGAGACGGCCAGCAGGCCGGCGATGGTGGGCGAGCCCCAACCGGCGTTCGGCCCCTCGATGATGGCGTACGTCAACGAGGCGAGCACCACGACGACGAGCACCTGGCCGACGAGGTCGGGACGCCGGGGGTCGGGTGCCCTCGACTCGGGGACGTAGCGGGCGGTCAGCACGACGGCGGCGAGCCCGATCGGGATGTTCACCCAGAAGATCGACCGCCAGCCGATCGAATCGGTCAGCGCCCCCCCGACGACCGGGCCGAGCGCGATCGAGATGCCCATCATGGCTCCCCACACGCCGATGGCCTGGGCCCGCTCCCGGGGGTCCTCGAACGTGTTGCGGATGATCGACAGGGCCACGGGGTTGAGCATGGAGCCGCCGACGGCCTGGAGCATCCGGAAGGCGACGAGGAACGGCAGGCTCGGTGCGAGGCTGCACAGCAGCGAGCCGGTGGTGAAGAGCAGGAGGCCGACCTGGAAGGTCCGGCGGCGCCCGAGCCGGTCGGCGGTCGAGCCCGACAGCATGAGGAGGCTGGCGAGCACGAGGACGTAGGCGTCCACGGTCCACTGGAGCCCCGACACCGAGGCGTGGAAGTCGTGGCCGATCGAGGGGAGGGCGACGTTGACGATCGTGTTGTCCATGCCCACGATCAACAGGCTCAGGCAGCACACGAGCAGGATCGTGACCCGGCGCCTGCGGTCGAGACCCGTGGCGAAGACGGCCGTCGGCCCGGCTCCCGGGCCACCGGTCGGCGGGAGGTGCGACGTCTGCGCTCCCGAGCGGGGCTCGGGACGCGGCCCGGGCGCGGTCGTCGGGGTGGTCACTCGGGGACCCGGTGGCCGGGGTCTCGCGGGCTCGGGCTCGGGCTCACAGGGGTCGGGGGTCGATGACGCGGGGGAGCGGGGGAGCCGAGCCACGCGCCCGGCGCGACCGCAGCGCGAACAGGCCGAGGGCGGCGGCGGCGAGGCACGAGGCCGCGCCGACGCCGAGGCCGACACGCGCTCCGGCACGGGCGCTGACCCAACCGATCAGCGGACCGCCGATCGGCGTGGAGCCGAGGAACGCCACCGACCACAGCGCCATCACCCGGCCCCGGAGCTGGGGCTCGGCGGCCAACTGCAGCGTCGAGTTGCCCATGGCGAGGAAGGTCACGCTGGCGAAGCCCACCAGCACGAGGGCACCGTACGCGACGGCGGCGTCGGGGGAGAGGGCGGTGGCGAGGATGACCACCCCGAAGAGGACGGCCGTCACGACGAGGGGCCGGATGCCGGTCCGGCCGCGGGCGGCGCTCACCAGGCCGCCGGCAGCGGCGCCGATCCCCATGGCCGCCGTCATGAGCCCGTAGGACTCCGATCCGCCGTGGAAGACGCGCTGGGCGGCGACCGGGAGGGTGACCTGGAACTCGTAGGCGAGCATGCCGACGAGGCCCATCATGAGGAGCGGGATGCCGAGCTCGGGGGTGCGGGCCACGTAGCGCAGCCCCTCGCGCAGCTGACCCCTCCGGCGCTCCGTCGGCGGGCTCGGCTCGAGGGCGCGCACGTCCATCGTCACGAGCGACACCACCACGGCGACGAAGCTCACCGCGTTTGCCACGAAGCACCACCCCGTCCCCACCGTGGCGATGAACAGGCCGGCGATCGCCGGTCCCACGGCCCGGGCGGCGTTGACCAGGGTCGAGTTCAGGCTGACGGCGTTGCGCAGGTCGCCCGCTCCCACCATCTCGAGCACGAAGGCCTGGCGGGCCGGGTTCTCGAAGCAGTTGTTGAGCCCGAGGACGACGGCGAGGACGCAGATGTCGACGAAGGTGACCACCCCGGCGAGCACGAGCACGCCGAGCACGAGGGCCTGGACCCCCATGGCCGACTGGAGGACGACCATCAGGCGGCGCTTGTCGACCCGGTCTGCGACGACGCCACCGTAGGGACCGAGGAGGAGCACGGGCAGGGTCTGCAAGGCGACCACGAGCCCGAGGTCGGTCGCCGAGTGCGTCACCGTGAGCACCAGCCACGACTGGGCGGTCGTCTGCATCCACGTTCCCACCAGCGAGATCGCCTGGCCGGTGAAGTACTTGCGGTAGTTGGGGACCGACAGCGACGAGAACGTCCGTCGCCCGGTCGCCCGCAGGCTCACGCCCGCCCCTGCTGGAGGGCGTCGGCGAGCGCTTCGAGCGCCGGGACGGCCTCCGCCAGGGCGTGGCGGGTCACCGGGTCGAGCCGCCCGACGGCGGCGCGGAGGACCTCGGTGCGCTCGTGGCGGACCTGGGCCGCCCGGGCGGCTCCCGCCGTTGTGACGGCCAGGGCGGCGGCCCGCCCGTCGGCGGGGTCGGGGAGGCGCGCCACGAGGCCGGCAGCCTCGAGCTTGCCGGCGATCCGCGACAGCATCGTCGGGTGGAGCTGCTCGGTGGCGGCCAGCTCCGACAGGCGCACGGGGCCCGTGCGGGCGACCGTCGCCAGCACCTCGACCTGCGTGGGCGTGAGCTCGGCGCCGCCCGCGGTGTGGCGCAGGCCACGGGCAGCCCGGCCGACGGCCCGGCGCAGCCGGGCCAGGCGGTCCTCGGTGAAGGTCGGACGCGGACCGACAGGCGGAGCGCCCGTGCCGGCCCCGTGGCCGGTCTCGCCCCGCGACGGCGCGGTCCTCGCCCCGGATCGACCTGCCGTTGCCCGTTCGCCCACGGCCGCGCAGCCTAGCAGATAGTTGCTTGCCAGCAAGCAATCACGTGCTCACCGGCCCGGAACCCCCGGTCCCGGCCCCGGGGCCTTCCCGTCGATCGGTGAGGCCGACGCCGACGAGTGCTTCCGGTCGCCCACGCCGCCCCGGCGTCCGTCGTGCGTCGCCGATCGGTCCGCACCGGGACGCCGGTGGACGGTGCCGCGTCGGCATGTCCCCGCATCGCCGGAGCGACAGCGGCGGTGGCCCACGGTCCGGGCCGCGGCGACGGTGAGCGCGAACGTCTGGTGCACCGAGCCGACCGGGTTGGTGGCCGTGAGGGTGACCGAGCTCTGGCCGGTGGTGGCCGGCCACCCGAAGACGAAGCCGTTGCCTCTACCGACGTCGACGAACGTCACTCCGGGCGGGAGCCCTGCCGCCGTGAGCGACGCGGCCGGGAGGCCCGACGTGGTGACGGCGCACAGGTAGAGCCGCCCCGCCACCGCCTCGGAGGCGCAGGCCGACGTGAAGGCCGGCGGCCCGTCGACGGTCAGCGTGAAGCGCTCGTGCGCCGGCGCGCCGAACCCGTTCACGGCCGTGACGGTGACGGTGTCCCTGCCCGAGGCGGTCGGCGTCCCCGCGAGGACGGCCGTGCCGTCGCGCTCGTCGGTGAAGGTGAGGCCGGCGGGGAGCCTCGACGCCGTCAGTGCCGCCACCGGCGTTCCCGTGGCGCTCACGGTGCAGGCGTACGCGGTCCCGACCTCGGCGCGGGTCGAGCACGTCGACGACAGCCGCGGGGCCTCGGCCGGCACGGAGGCGAGCACGTACCCGCCGGCGGGGGCGAGCTGCCGGCCGGCGACCGCCACCGGGTGGCTGCCCGCCGGCAGTGCCATCGCGACGGGCGTGGTGGCGCAGGGCCCGAAGACGGCGCACGTCACCGGGGCGGTCGAGGAGCCGTCCCCGAGCCCGTCGAAGGCGTCCGTGCCCCAGGCGTAGAGGGTGCCGTTGGCACCGATGGCGTAGCCGTCGTAGCCCGAGGCCGCGATCGCGGTCGCCGCCACGCCGGCGGGCAACGCGACCCGGACGGCCGTCGGGCTGCACGGGGCCGAGCCGCCGAAGGTGACGGAGCAGGTGGCGGGGCCACCCGTGCTGGCGTCACCGAGCTCGCCCTCGGCGTTCGAGCCGAGGGCGTAGACGGCACCGGTCGAGGTCAGCGCGAACGTCGTGTGGTTCGCCGCCGCCGCCGCGATCACCGTCGTGCCGGAGGGGAGCGGCACGACGACGGGCGAAGCGGTCGAGGCCGGTCCGGAGCCCAGCTGGCCGTGACCGTTGCCTCCCCAGCCGTAGAGCGTGCCGTTCGAGCCGACGACGTAGGCGTCCCCGCCGCCGGCGCTCACCGCGAGGGAGGCCGCCGTGACACCGCCGGGAAGGGCCACGACGGCGGGCGTGGCCGAGCCGCTGAGCCCGTAGACCTCCCCGTTCGAGCCCAGCGCGTAGGCGGACGAGGAGCCTGCGGCGACCGAGACCGGTGTGACGCCTGTCGGGAAGGCGAGGCGAACGGGCGTCGGGTGGCAGGCCCCGGCGAAGCACTCCGACGTGGGCCCCGAGGCGCCGGGGAGCAGCGAGGCGAGGCCCCAACCGTAGAGGTTCCCGTCGGACCCGACGGCGAAGGCCACCTCGAGCCCGCCTGCGACGGCGCGCGCCGTCACCCCGGCGGGCAGGGAGACCTGGACGGGCGTGGGGCTGCACGGGCCCCCGAAGAAGTCGGGGCAAGTGACCGGGCCGGTGGTGTCGCCGTCGCCCAGCGTGCCAGCACGGTTGTCGCCCCAGGCGTAGAGGTTCCCGTCCGAGCCGACGGCGAAGCCTCCGAAGGTCCCGCCGGCGACCGACACGGGCGTCACGCCAGCGGGGAGCGCGACCGGGACGGGTGCCGCCGCGCACACCGTCGTGACGACGAGCCACGTGCAGGGGGGCAGGCCCGCCGTGGACGGTCCGAGCTCGTCGGTGACGTTCTCGCCCCAGGCGAGCACCTCGTCGACGTGGAGGGTCGTGGTCGCGGGGGTGGCCGCGGCGGCGACCGTGCTCGGCATGACGACGAGCGAGACGACGAGCATGACGACGAGCGAGAGCGTGCCTCCGACGACGAGAGTGGCTGCCTGCGTCACGGTGCGCCCGACGGTGCGCCCGACCGTGCGCCGATGCGTGCGCCGATGCGTGCGCCGAGCCATCCGTCGATCCCCCTCGTCTCCGCCGGGACGGTGCCCGGGCGTCCAGTCCCGCCGGTCCGGCCCACGCGTCCGGGGCGCCGGTCGGCCCACCGACCCGGAGGACGGCGGCAGACAGGCGGACGGTACCACCGGCACTGCCCGCCTGCCGGGGGTGTCCGGCCCGAGCTGTGGCGACGGCCGCCCGAAGGCTCAGCGGGCGTGCTCGAGCAGGTGGTCGCGGAGCACCGGGTCGCTGCCCGCGTCGATCGCCGTCCACGCGAGGGCGACGGCGCCGTCGGAGACGGCCTGGTCGGCCGACGGCGTGACGCAGGCGGCGGCGAAGGCCGGCTGGTGGTTGACGGCCCCGCCCGCCTCGATGCCGAGGAGCGGGTGGATGGTCGGTACGACGAGCGACACGTTGGCCATGTCGGTGGAGAGCGTGGGTGCCGGCGCGCCGGCGTCGTCGGCGGCGAACGAGCGCCCGAGCACCTCGGCGTTGGCCCGGTAGGCGGCGAGCAGCGGGGCGTCGGTGACCATGTGGCTGTAGACGGGGGCGAGGTCGGTGCGCGCCAGGCGCACTCCGGCGGCCGTGGCGCCCGCCTCGAAGCACGCCATCACCCGGGGCTCGAGCGCCTCGAGCGCCTCGAGGGTCCGGGCCCGGGCCATGAAGCGCCCCGTCACCCGGCCGGGGACGATGTTGGCCGCTTCGCCGCCCGAGGTCACGATGCCGTGGACCTGGTCGCCCGGCGGCAGCTGCTGGCGGAGGAGGCCGATGGCCACCTGGGCGACCACCATGGCGTCGGCGGCGTTCGCCCCCTCCCACGGCGCCGCCGAGGCGTGTGCGGTGCGGCCGTCGAAGGCGACGTCGAAGTGCGACACGGCCAGGCAGGCGGCCTCCAGCCGGTCCTCGGGCCAGGGGTGGACCATCAGCGCGGCGTGGGCGCCGTCGAAGACGCCCCGCTCGAGGAGGGTGATCTTCCCGCCGCCGCCCTCCTCGCCCGGCGTGCCGACCACGCGCACGGTCAGGCCGACGTCGTCGGCTACCGATGCCAGGGCCACCCCGGCACCGGCCGCCGCGGCGGCGATGACGTTGTGCCCGCAGGCGTGGCCGACGCCGGGGAGGGCGTCGTACTCGGCGCAGACCGCCACGGTCACGGGCCCCGAGCCGGCGGTGGCGACGAAGGCGGTCGGGAGCCCGCCCACCCCCTCGGTCACCGTCAGCCCGTGGTCGGCGAGGAGCGCGGCGGTCGCCGCGGCGGCGTGCTCCTCGGTGAAGTTCGTCTCGGGGTGGGCGTGGATCGCGTGGCTGAGCCCGACCAGCTCGTCGAGCGCGTCGGCCACGGCCCGCCTGGCCCGCTCCTTCGCCCCTCTGGCACTGCCCGCCGCGCCGGCTCGGGCGGAGCCCACCGCCTCGCCCCGCCTACTCGATGACGGCGATGACGTCGCCCGGGCCGACCGAGTCCCCGGCCGACACCCGGACCTCCTTCACGGTGCCGCCCTTCTCGGCCACGACGTTGTTCTCCATCTTCATGGCCTCGAGCACGCAGACGACCTGGCCGACCTCGACCTCGTCGCCCTCCGACACCATCACCTTCACGATGGTGCCCTGCATGGGGACCGACACGGTCCCCGATCCCGGGGCCCCGGCCACCTTGGGCCGGCGACCGGCACCCGAACGCGACGGCGTCGCCGCGGGCCGCCCCGGCGCGACCGCCACGTCGCCGGTGTCGGGGACCCACAGTTTCACCTGGTAGCGGCGCCCGTCGACCTCGGCGGTCACGTCGCGCAGGACCCGCGGCTCCTCGTCCTGGGGCGGCACCGCGGCGACCGGGCCCGAGCGCACCTCGGAGAGGTCGAGGCGCTGCTCCACCCAGTTGGTCGAGTGGGTGCCCGCCGCGAAGTCCTCGTGGGCGAGGATGGCGACGTCGGCCGGCAGCGTGGTGGCCACGCCCTCGACGACCGTCTCGGCGATGGCCCGGAGCATGCGCCGCCTCGCCGCCTCGCGGTCGTGCCCCCAGACGACGAGCTTGGCCACGAGGTTGTCGTAGAACTGGCTGACCGTGTCCCCGGCGAGGTAGCCGGCGTCGAGGCGGACCCCCGGCCCGCCCGGGGGGACGAGCGCCGTGATCGTCCCCGGCGACGGGGTGAAGGCGCCCCCGGCCGGGTCCTCGGCGTTGATCCGGACCTCGATGGCGTGCCCGTCGCGGCGGACGTCCTCCTGGGCGAAACCGAGGGGCTCGCCCGAGGCCACCCGGAGCTGCCACTCGACGAGGTCGAGCCCGGTCACCAGCTCGGTGACGGGGTGCTCGACCTGCAGCCGCGTGTTCATCTCGAGGAAGAAGAACTCGCCGTCCTGGTAGAGGAACTCCACCGTCCCCGCGTTGACGTAGCCGCACGCCTCGGCGACGCGCACGGAGGCCTCGCCCATGGCCCGGCGCACCTCGTCGGGGAAGTCGGGCGCCGGGCTCTCCTCGACCAGCTTCTGGTGTCGCCGCTGGGCCGAGCAGTCCCGCTCGCCGAGCCACAGCGTGTTGCCGTGGGTGTCGGCGATGATCTGCATCTCGACGTGCCGGGGCCACGCCAGGTAGCGCTCGAGGTAGCACTCGCTGCGCCCGAAGTACGCCTGGGCCTCGCGCTGGGCCGACTCGAGGGCGCGGGCCGCCTCGTCGGACGAGCCGACCACCTTCATGCCCCTCCCACCGCCGCCGTAGGCGGCCTTGATGGCCACGGGCCACCCGAACTCGTCGCCGAAGGCGACCACCTCGTCGGGGGAACGGAGGGTCTCGGACCTGCCCGGCACGCCGGAGACGCCGGCCCGCTCGGCGGCGTGGCGCGAGCTGATCTTGTCCCCCATCACCTCGATGGCCTCGGGAGGCGGCCCGATGAAGGTCACACCCCGCTCGGTGATCGCCCGGGCGAAGTCGGCGTTCTCGGAGAAGAACCCGTAGCCCGGGTGGACGCCGTCGGCGCCGCTGCGCTCGATGGCCGAGAGGATCGCCTCGGTGTTCAGGTAGCTCTCCGCCGCCGTCTGCCCGCCGAGCGCGTAGGCCTCGTCGGCCAGGCGGACGTGGAGCGCGTCACGGTCGAGCTCGGAGTAGACGGCCACGGTCGCCACGCCGAGCTCGCGGCACGTCCTGATGACCCGGACGGCGATCTCTCCCCGGTTGGCGATGAGGACCTTCGTGAGCACGCTGCGCCTTTCCGATCGTGCGCGCGGCAGGAGCCGCGGCGACCGCGTCGACCGGCGGCCCGAGGCCACCGGCAGGTGAGGTATGGCTACCAGAGTGGCACGCGCCGTAGGGTCTCTGCCATGCCGGCCCCGCGCTTCGTCGACGTGCGCCGCTTCGACGTCGTCGACTCGACCAACCGGTACCTGCTCGACGAGGCGCGCAACGGTGCCCCCGACGGGGTCGTCGCCGTCGCCGACCACCAGTCGGCGGGCCGGGGCAGGCTGGGACGACGGTGGGAGGCGCCCCCGGGTGCCAGCTTGCTCGTCTCCGTCCTCCTCCGGCCGGACGTCCCGCCGGCCGAGCGCTACCTGGTGACGGCAGCGGTCGCCTTGGCCGGGGCGGAGGCCGTCGCCGGGGAGGCGGGCGTCGTGCTGGGCGTCAAGTGGCCCAACGACCTGGTCGCTCCCGACGGGCGCAAGGTGGCCGGGGTGCTGGCCGAGGCCGAGGGGGATGCCGTGGTGGTCGGCATCGGGGTGAACGTCGCCTGGCCCACCGAGGACGCCGAGCTCGCCGGGCGGGGGCTCGATGACCTCGCCGGTCGGGCCACGTCGCTCGTCGCCCTGGCCGGCCGGCCCGTCTCGCGTGACCGGCTGCTGGACGCCCTCCTCGTCGCCCTCGAGCCGCGAGCTGCCGCCCTCGGCGACGCGGCTGGACGCCGCCGGCTCGCCGCCGAGCTCCACGACGCGTGCACCACGCTGGGCGCCCGCGTGCGGGTGGACCTCCCCGAGGGCCCCATCGAGGGGACCGCCGTCGACCTCACGCCCAGCGGACAGCTCGTCGTCGACACCGGCACCGGTCGCAGGGTCGTCTCGGCCGGTGACGTGACCCACCTGCGCACCACCGGGTGACGCCGCGAGCCGTGCCGACCACGAGGTGACGCCGGGGTCGGGGGAGGCGGCCCGGTACCGGGCGGTGCGAGGCGGATATGCTCGCACCCCTATGCGACTGCTCGTCACCGGCGGGGCCGGGTTCATCGGGTCGAACTTCGTGCGCTACTGGGTCGGTCGGCACCCCGACGACCACGTCGTGGCCCTCGACGTCCTCACGTACGCAGGGAACCGGCCGAACCTGGCCGACGTCGAGGGCCAGATCTCCTTCGTGCAGGCGGACATCGGCGACCTCGACACCATGACGGGGGTGCTTGCCGGCCACGACATCGACGTGATCGTCAACTTCGCGGCCGAGTCGCACAACTCCCTCGCCATCCTCGACCCGGGCCGCTTCTTCCGCACGAACGTGCTCGGCACCCAGACGCTGGCCGAAGCGGCCCGGAGGCACGGGGTCTCGCGCTTCCACCACATCTCGACGTGCGAGGTCTACGGCGACCTGCCGCTCGACTCCGACGAGCGGTTCACCGAGGAGACCCCGTACCGGCCGCGCACCCCCTACAACGCCTCGAAGGCCGGCGCCGACCACGCGGTGCGAGCCTACGTCGAGACGTTCGAGCTCCCCGCCACCATCACCAACTGCTGCAACAACTACGGGCCCTACCAGTTCCCCGAGAAGGTGATCCCGCTCTTCACCGCCAAGGCGCTCGACGACGAGCCGCTCCCGCTCTACGCGTCGACTCAGAACCGGCGCGAGTGGCTCCACGTCGACGACCACTGCCGGGCCATCGAGCTCGTCCTCGAGCAGGGCGTGGTCGGCGAGACCTACAACGTGGGGAGTGGCGTGGAGGCCAGCATCGAGCAGATCGCCGACGCCGTCCTCGCCGCCACGGGCCGGCCGGAGACGTTGAAGGAGATCGTCCCGGACCGACCGGGCCACGACCGTCGGTACCTCCTCGACTCGACGAAGATCCGCACCAAGCTGGGGTGGGAGCCGACGGTCGGGTTCGAGGACGGCCTCGCCACCACCGTGGCCTGGTACGCCGACCACCGCAGCTGGTGGGAGCCCCTGCGGGACCGGGCCCCGGTGGTGGAAGGGGCGTGGACCGGCGGGAGCCAGCCACCCACCCAGCCGTGAGCACGTCGCTCCGGGTCTTCGTCACCGGGGGCAACGGCCAGCTGGGGCGGGACGTCCAAGCCGTGCTCGCCGGTGCGGTGCCCGACGGCGGCGCCCCGGCGGACGTGACAGGCCTGTCGGTGCCCCGCCCCTCGGGCGACTTCGACACGCTCGCCACCGACATCGACACGCTCGACCTCCGCGACCGCGACGCCGTCCTCGCCGCGATCGAGGCGTTCCGTCCCGACGTCGTCCTCCACGGCGGCGCCTACACGGCCGTCGACGCCTGCGAGGCGGACCCGGACACGGCGTACGCGGTCAACGCCCTGGGCACCCGGCACGTCGCCGAGGCGGCTCGGCGGGTCGGCGCCCACGTCGTCTACGTCTCGACGGACTACGTCTTCGACGGCGAGCTGGACCGTCCCTACGTCGAGTGGGACGACCCGGCTCCCCGCTCGGTCTACGGCCGCAGCAAGCTCGGGGGAGAGCACGAGCTGCTCGCCGTCCTCGGGGGCGACGCCACTGTGGTCCGTACGGCGTGGGTGAGCGGGGCCCACGGGGCCAACATGGTCAAGACGGCCCTGCGCCTGGCCGGGGCCGACCGCTCGGCCGTCCTCCGCTTCGTCGACGACCAGCGCGGCTGCCCCACGTTCACCGCCGACCTGGCGCCCGCCGTCGTGCGCCTCGGCGTCGAGCGGCGCCCGGGGACCTTCCACGTCACTAACACCGGGGAGACGACCTGGTACGGCTTCGTGCGGGCAGTGCTCGAATCGGCGGGCGACGACCCTGGCCGGGTCGAGCCGATCGCCACGACCGACCTCGACCCGCCCCGGCCCGCGCCGCGCCCGGCCAACTCGCGCCTCGACAACCTGGGGCTTCGCCTGTCCGGCCTGCCGCTGCTCCCCGAGTGGACCGCGTCGTTGGCTCGCCTCGTCGCCGAGCTGGCCGGGACGTGACGGGAGCCAGCGAACGATGACGTCGGGCGACGAGACCGGAGAGCGAAGCGGGGCGGGCTGGTCCGGGGCGGTGCGCATCACGTCGTCTCCCGGCGCTTCCGGCTCCGTCCCCGCGCAGCCCGCCGGCCCGGCGCCTCCGCGGCCCGAGGTCGGCACCGTCGGCACCGTCGGCACCGTCGGCACCGAGGGGGCGAGCTTCGGCCACGGGGGACGCGGGGTGCGCGTGCTGCCCCACGCCCGGGCGCGCACGGTCGCCGTCCTCGGCGTGGGCTACGTGGGGCTCCCCACGGCGGCGGTCCTCGCCTACCTCGGCCACCAGGTGACCTGCGCGGACGTGGACGCCGGCAAGATCGCCCAGCTCGCCGCCGGCAACGTGCCGATCGTCGAGGACCACTTGGAGGAGCTGGTGCGGGCCGGCATGGACGCCGGGCGCCTGCGCTTCACGACCGACGTGGCCGGCGCCGTCAACGGGTGCGAGTTCGTCTTCCTGTGCGTGCCCACCCCCCAGGGGGAGGACGGTTCGGCAGACCTGTCCTTCGTCGAGGCGGCGGCGACGGCCATCGGGCCCCACCTCGAGACGGGGGCCGTCGTGGTGAACAAGTCGACCGTCCCGGTGGGCTCGACCCTGGTCGTCGAGCGGGTGCTCGGGCGCCACGACGTCTCGGTCGTCTCGAACCCCGAGTTCCTCCGCGAGGGCTCCGCCGTCGCCGACAGCCTCCACCCCGAGCGCATCGTGGTCGGTGCCTCGGACCAGTCGGCCGCCGCCCGGGTCGGCGAGCTCTTCGCCGGCACCCACGCCCCCGTCCTGATCACCGACGCCACCACCGCCGAGACCATCAAGTACGCGGCCAACGCCTTCCTCGCCACGAAGCTCAGCTTCGTCAACGCCGTCGCCGGACTGTGCGAGGCGGTCGGGGCCGACGTACGCGACGTGATCCTGGGGCTCGGGTACGACCGGCGAATCGGCTTCGACTACCTGCGGCCCGGCCCCGGCTGGGGAGGCAGCTGCCTGCCCAAGGACACCCTCGCGCTCCTGCGGATCGCCGAGGACGCCGGGTACGACTTCTCGTTCCTCCGCGGTGCGATCGCCACCAACGACGAGCAGTTCGACCGGGTGGTGGCGAAGGTCGCCGGTGCCCTCCGGCCGGCGTCGGCCACTCGCCCCGCCACCCGACGGGGGCGTCGTCGAGACCCCGTCGGAGGCGACGAGGACCCGCCCGACGTGGCCGGCCTCGCCGGTGCGGTCGTCGGCGTCTGGGGCTTGACGTTCAAGGCGGGCACCGACGACCTCCGGTGCTCGCCCGCCGTCGAGGTCGTTCGCCGCATGGTCGACCACGGGGCGGTCGTGCGGGCCTACGACCCGACGCTGTCCGTGCCGGACGGGGGAGCGCCCCTGCGCCTCGAGGGGCTGACGGGCATGCACGGGGACCCGGTGACGGGCACCGTCACGGCCCACTCGGACCCGTACGCCGCCTGCACGGGAGCCGCTGCCCTGGTCGTGCTGACCGAGTGGGACGAGTTCCGCCTGGCCGACTTCCGTCGGGTGGCTCGCCAGCTGGCCGAGCCGGTCGTGGTCGACGCCCGGAACCTCCTCGATCCCGCACAGCTGCGCCGGCTCGGCTTCGCCTACGTGGGGATCGGGCGACGGTGACCAAGCGCGTCGCCGTCCTCGGTGGCGCCGGCTTCCTCGGCTCCCACCTGTGCGACCGGCTGGTGGCCCGTGGCGACACCGTCGTGTGCGTCGACGACTTCTCCACGGGCCGACGCTCCAACGTGGCCCACCTCGGCGGGCACCCGGGCTTCACCCTCGTCGAGGCCGACGTGTCCCGGGCGATCCCGGTGGAGGGCCCACTCGACGCCGTGTGCCACCTGGCCAGCCCCGCATCGCCTCCCGACTACCTGGCCCGACCCCTCGAGACGCTCGCGGTCGGGAGCGAAGGGACCCGGCTCGGCCTCGAGCTGGCGGAGCGGAACGGCGCCCGCTTCCTCCTCGCCTCGACGAGCGAGGTGTACGGCGACCCGACCGTGCACCCCCAGCCGGAGTCCTACTGGGGCAACGTCAACCCGGTGGGTCCCCGCAGCGTCTACGACGAGGCCAAGCGGTTCGCCGAGGCGCTCACCTTCGCCCACCACCGTGCGCGGGGCGCGGACGTCGGCGTCGTGCGGATCTTCAACACCTACGGCCCGCGCCTCAGGCCCGACGACGGGAGGGTCGTGTCGAACTTCCTCGCCCAAGCGCTCCGCGGCGAGCCGCTGACCGTCTACGGGGACGGCAGCCAGACCCGCAGCCTCTGCTACGTCGACGACGAGGTCGGGGGGCTCCTGGCCATGCTCGACGCCCCGGTCGCGGGCCCGGTCAACATCGGCAACCCCGACGAGCACACCGTCCTCGAGCTGGCCCGCACCGTCCTCGAGCTGACCGGCTCGGCGTCGACCATCGTCCATCGGCCCCTGCCGGCCGACGACCCGGAACGCCGGCGCCCGGACATCGCGCTGGCTCGCCAGCTGCTCGGCTGGGAGCCCACGACGCCGCTCGCCGTCGGGCTCGCCCGTACCGCCGAGGCCCTCGCCGCCGAGCAGCGCCTCGGCGGCGTCCTGGGGGAAGGGATGGGCCGTGGATGACCCGCGTGGCGCCGGGGCCGCGCCGGGTGGCGCAGGTGCCTACGAGACCCTCACGGTCATCGTCCCCGTCTACGACGAGCGAGCGACGATCGCAGAGGCCGTGCGCCGCATCCGCCAGGCCGACGTGCCCCTCGAGGTCGAGGTGGTGGTGGTCGACGACGGGTCGACGGACGGCACCCGACAGGTGCTGGCCACGCTCGAGGACTCCACGGTGCGCGTCCTCACCCACCCGCGCAACCGGGGCAAGGGCGCGGCGGTGCGCACCGGCCTGGCGGCTGCCCGGGGGGACCTCGTGCTCATCCAGGACGCAGACCTCGAGTACGACCCGGCCGACTGGCCGAAGCTGCTCGACCCGATCCTGCGTGGCAAGGCCAAGGTCGTCTACGGCAGCCGGTTCACCGGCGAGCGCAAGGACATGCTCCCGCTCCACTGGATCGGGAACCGGTTCCTCTCCCTCGTGACGAACGTCCTCTACGCCTCGACGCTCTCGGACATGGAGACCTGCTCCAAGCTGTTCGACCGCCGGGTGCTCTCCGGGCTCTCGCTCGAGTCGGACCGCTTCGAGATCGAGCCCGAGATCACGGCCAAGGTGCTCCGGAGCGGGCACCGCATCTACGAGGTGCCCATCTCGTACGCCGGCCGGGAGCCCTCGGAGGGCAAGAAGATCTCGTGGCGCGACGGGTTCGGCGCGCTGTGGGCCCTCGTCAAGTACCGCGTCACCCCGGTGTCGGCCACGTCGCCGTCCCGCCCCGACCCCGGGGGCCGGTGACCACCAGCCCCCGCGCGCACCCCGGCACGCCCGAACCGGGCGCGGGCGGCGGGCGTCCTTCCGCCGTCGTCGTGAACTTCGAGTCGGGGGCGCTCCTCGCCCGGTGCGTCACCGCGCTCGCCGCCGCCCGCGCCGGCGAGGTGGTGGTCGTCGACAACGGGTCGGACGACGGCTCCCTAGCCGAGGCGGAGGTCACCGGGCGGGTCGACGCGGTCGTGCGGCCCGGGCGCAACGTCGGCTACGGGGCGGCGGCCAACCGCGGCGTGGCGGTCACCGGTGGGGACCCCGTCCTCGTGTGCAACCCCGACGTCGAGGTGTCCCCCGACGCGCTCGACCGGCTGGTCGACGCCCTCGCCCGCGACCCCGGCCTGGGGCTCGTCGGCCCCCTGGTGCGCTCGACGACGGGCGAGCGCTACCCTTCCGCCCGACGGTTCCCGTCCCTGTTCGACGCTGCGGGCCACGCCCTCCTCGGGCTCTTCGCCCCCGACAACCGCTTCACCCGGTCGTACCGCCTGGACGACGTCGCGCTGTCGGGGACCCGCGACGTCGACTGGGTGTCGGGCGCGTGCTTCGCCGTCCGACGAGCCGCGTTCGAGCAGGTCGGCGGGTTCGACGAGTCCTACTTCATGTACGCCGAGGACGTCGACCTGTGCTGGCGCCTCGGGCAGGTCGGCTGGCGCGTCGCCTACGTGCCCGATGCCGCGGTCGCCCACGTCCAAGGGGTGTCCACCGCCCGGCACCCCTACGTCATGCTCGTGCACCACCACGTCTCGCTCTTCCGGTTCGCCGTGCGGTCGAGCCGCGGCTGGCGGCGCCTCGCCCTGCCGGCAGTGGCAGCCGGTCTCGCCGTGCGGGCGGTGCTCGCGCTCGCCCACCACGTGGCCGGTCGAGGCCGTCCGCCCCGCGTCCCGGCGCACCCGTGACGGGCTAGGGTGTCGTCCGACCATGCCCAGCAATTCGACCGGGAAATGGGTGGCGCGGGCCGCGTCCACCGGCGGGGGGAGGACCTACCGCGGCCAGATGCCCGTCAACTGGTACGCGGCACTGGTGCTCATCTGCGTGGTCGGCCTGGCGCTCGTCGGCTACAGCCGCTACGAGCGCACGCACCAGACGGCGTCCTCGGTGGGTCCGCCCACCACGTCGCAGACGTGGTACGCGGCCCTCGCCGTTGACGTCTGCGGCAAGGTGCAGCCCAACCTGTCGGCGAGCACGGACCAGTCGGTCGGGTTCACCACCGACGGGTCGGGCATCGTGACGGTCCAGCCGAAGAACTCCAGCGAGTCGGGGGCGAACGCCACGCTCGGCAAGTTCGTCTCCGAGTACAAGAAGCTCACCTTGACGACGACCACCGTCCGCTACCCGGGCGGCCGCCTGTTCAGCAACGGCGAGCGGTGCCCGAGCGGGACCCCCGACGCCGGCAAGCAGGGCTTCGTGGTGGTCGACGAGTGGCCGAACTACAACGCCAAGAAGTCCACCGAGGTCCCCGGAGACCCTCGGACGCTCAAGTTCGCCAACGGCCAGATGATCACCGTCGCCTTCGTGCCGGCCACCAAGGCGGTCCCGAAGCCGCCGGCGACGGTCATCACCAACCTGCTCAAGGCGATGACCGGCGCCCAGACGTCGGTCCCGACCACGGCACCGCCGACCTCGACCACGGCACCGCCGACCTCGACCACGGCACCGCCGACCTCGACCACGGCACC
>CAZSYT010000004.1:8414-20991 GCA_964610905.1 uncultured Acidimicrobiaceae bacterium | reverse complement strand
GCCGACCTCGACCACGAAGGCGCCGAGCGGACCGGCCAAGTGAAGGCCGTCGTCCTGGTGGGCGGCGAGGGGACGCGCCTGCGGCCCCTGACGCTCACGACCCCGAAGCAGATGCTCCCCGTCGTCGAGCAGCCGATGCTCGAGCGCGTGCTCGGGCAACTGGCCCGCCACGGCGTCGACCATGCCGTCCTCTCGCTCGGCTACCGGCCGGATGCCTTCACGGAGGCCTACCCCGACGGGATGGTCGCCGGCGTCGCCGTCGCCTACGCCGTCGAGCCGACGCCCCTCGACACCGCAGGCGCCGTCCGGTTCGCCGCCGTTCACGCCGGTGTCGACGAGACGTTCGTGGTCGTGAACGGCGACGTCCTCGCCGACCTCGACGTCGGCGAGCTGGTCCGCTTCCACCGGGACCGGGGCGGGGCCGCCACCATCGCCCTCACCCCGGTCACCGACCCGTCCGCCTTCGGCGTGGTCCCCACGGACGCATCGGGCCGCGTGACGGCCTTCATCGAGAAGCCGCCGCGCGACGAGGCGCCGACGAACCTCATCAACGCCGGCACCTACGTGCTCGAGCCGAGCGTCCTCGAGAGGATCCCCGAGGGTCGCCGGGTCTCCATCGAGCGAGAGACGTTCCCGGCGCTCGTCGAGGCCGGGAGCCTCTACGCCCGCGGCTCGGACGCCTACTGGCTCGACACGGGCACGCCTGAGGCCTACCTGCGCGCCCACGACGACCTGCTGCGTGGCCGGCGCGGCTCGCCGCCTGCCCCCGGGGCGGTCGAGGACTCGGGCCTCGGCCTTGGGGTCTGGCTGACGGGCGCCGTCGACGCGGCCGGAGCGTCGGTGTCGGTGTCGCTGCTCGGTGCCGGCTCGGTCGTCGCCGCCGGTGCCGTCGTCGAGGGCTCCGTGGTCGGCGCCGGTGCCACCGTCGAGGCCGGTGCGACCGTGCGCGGCTCGGTCCTGCTGCCCGGGGCGCGCGTGGCGGCGCGTGCGACCGTCGAGCGCACCATCGTGGGCCCCGGGGCGACCATCGGCCAGCGGTGCACGGTGCTCGGGGTGTCGGTCGTCGGCGCCGGCGTCGTGGTGCCGGCGGGGACCGAGCTGGAGGGTGCGCGGGTGCCCGAAGGGGCCTGACCGGTGCGGGCGCTCGTGACCGGGGGCGCCGGGTTCATCGGCTCGACGCTCGTCGACCGCCTCCTCGCCGAGGGTGCGACGGTGGACGTGGTCGACGACCTGTCGACCGGCTCCCTCGTCAACCTGGCCGAAGCGCGGGCGGGCGGCGGCCGCCGGCTCACCGTCCACCACCTCGACGTGCGCTCCCCCGAGGTCGTGGACGTCCTCGCCCTGCGCCGTCCGGACGTGGTCTTCCACCTGGCGGCGCAGGCCGACGTCCGGGTGTCCGTGGCCGACCCGGTCCTCGACGCCGACGTCAACGTGCTCGGCACGCTCCGGGTCCTCGAGGGGGCTCGTGCCGCGGGGTGCGGGCGCGTCGTCTTCGCAGCCAGCGGCGGGACGCTCTACGGCGAGCCCGACCCGTCGGACCTCCCGTTCCGGGAGTCGCTCCCCACGCGACCGCTCTCGCCCTACGGCGTCTCGAAGAAGGCGGCGATCGACTACCTCGTCGCCTACCGCGAGCTCCACGCCGTCGAGTTCTCGGCGCTGGCCCTCGGCAACGTCTACGGCCCCCGCCAGGACCCCCACGGCGAGGCCGGCGTGGTGGCCATCTTCGGCCAGCGGCTGCTGGCCGACGAGCCGGTGACGATCTTCGGCGACGGCACCCAGACCCGCGACTTCGTCTTCGTCGACGACGTCGTCGACGCCTTCGTGCGAGCCACCACCAAGGGCGGGGGGCTCGTGTGCAACATCGGCACCGGTCGCGAGACCTCGGTCGGCGCGCTCTACGCGGAGATGGCCCGGCAGGTCGGCGTGGACGTCGAGCCCCGCTACGCCCCGGCGCGCCCCGGCGAGCTGCAGCGCTGCAGCCTCGACCCGTCGCGAGCGGCCATGCAGCTCGGCTGGAAGGCGTGGACTCCGCTCGCCGACGGGGTGCGGGCCGTCCTCGGGCACCTCCGGTCGGCAGGCACCGGAGGGACCGCGGCGGGAGCCTGAGCCCTCCTCGGCGCTCCGTCGTGGCCGGCGCCGACCACCTGGTCGTGGCTGCCTTCCTCCGGCTCGCCCCGGCTGCGGCCGGCGGGCGCGGCGAGGGCGGTCAGCGGAACAGGTCCTCCGACGGCGGCCGGACGACCTCGTCGGCCACCGAGCCGTCGCGCAGCCAGGCCGACGCGACGCCCCGGACGACGGCGGCGGGCACGGCCCGGTCCTTGCCCATCACGAGCTCGGCGGCAGCGGCGAGCTCGTCGGCCACGCACACCTCGGTCGCCTCGAGGACCCGACCGGTGGCGTCGGGCGTGCCCCGCAGGTCGACCACGGCGGCCACCCCGGCCACCCCGATGGCGACGTCGGTGACGCCCCGGCGCCACGTGCGCCCGAACGTGTCGGAGACGACGACGCCCACCTCCACCCCGAGGCGGCGCCGTAGGTCGGCCCGGATCCGCCGGGCCGAGCGGTCGGGGTCGACGGGCAGCAGGGCGGCGGTGCCGACCTCCACGTTCGAGAGGTCGACGCCGGCGTTCGCGCACACGAAGCCGTGGCGGGTCTCGGTGATGAGCAGATCGCCGCGGCGACGGAGGACCCGGACGGCCTCGGACTCGACCAGCCGCCGCTTGGCACCGGGGTCGTCGGGGTCGACGACGACCAGGCGGCCCTCGGCCTTGGAGACGACCTTCTGGGTGACCACGAGCACGTCGCCGTCGGCGAGGCCGCCGGGGACGCTCGGAGATCCTCGCCCGAGGGCGTCCGCGAGCAGCCCGGCCAGGTCGTCCCCGGCGGAGACCGTGCCGATGCCCGTGACCGGGTGGACGGCGAGGCCGCCGGCGACGGAGGTCATGACGGGTCGCCTCCGACGGCGTCGAGCACGGCGCGAGCCAGCCCCGCGGCTCGTTCGACGTCGACCATCATCGTGTCGGCGACCACGCAGCGGACCCCCTCGGCCTCGACCGCCTCGGCCAGCGCCGCGTCGGCCCGGTCGACGACGAGGGTCGACACCCACGGTGCGTACCAGCGGGCGACGCCCACCACCGAGGGCTCGAACCCCGTCTCGGCCATCAGGCGGGCAGCCGGCCCCTTGACAGCCGCCCCGGCGACGATGGGCGACACCGCCACCACCCGTTGGCGCCGCTGCCGCAGGCGGTCGAGGAGGCCGGGGACGGCCACCACCGGCCCGATCGAGACGACCGGGTTCGACGGGCACACCACCACGACCTCGGCGCCGTCCACTGCCTCGAGGACGCCCGGGGCCGGGCGTGCCTCGTCGGCCCCGTCGAAGCGGACGGCGGTAACGGCGACGTCGTGACGGAGGCGCACGAAGTACTCCTGGAAGGGCACCTCGTCGCCGCCGGCGAGGTGCAGGTGCGTGCGCACCGGATCGTCCGAGGCGGGCAGGAGGCGGACCCGGACGCCACGTGCCCGGGCCAGCTCGGCGGTCACCTCGCTCAGCGCGGCGCCGTCGCAGAGGCGCTGGGTGCGGTAGCAGTGGGTGGCGAGGTCGCGGTCGCCGAGGCGGAACCACGTCTCACCGCCGAGGCGCTCGAGCTCCTCCATCACGGCCCACGACTCGCCGGCGACCCCCCAGCCGGTGTCGGGGTCGGCCAGCCCGGCCAGCGTGTAGAGCACGGTGTCGAGGTCGGGGGCGATGTGGAGCCCGTGGAGCCGGGTGTCGTCGCCGACGTTGACGATGGCCGTGATCGTCGAGGGGTCGACGACCTCGACCATCCCGCGCAGCAGGCGGGCGGCGCCGACCCCACCGGCCAGGGCGGTGATCACCGCCGGACGACGGGCCGGCGACCTGGTGGCGGGCTGGCGGCGTGCCGGGGGTCGGGCATGGTCGGGCAGACTACCGCCGGACCACCGTGCCGACCAGCGGCGGCAGGCCTCCTGCGCCCGGGTGCGGGGTCCGGATGTGCAAGGCTCTCGCCGTGCCGAGCCAGGGACACCGGTCCGACGCCCTCCGGCTCTCCGTCGCCCTCGACGCCACCCCGTTGCTCGGTCGCCCCACCGGGGTCGGGGCCTTCGTGGCCGGGCTGCTCGGCGGGCTCGCCGGACGGGACGACGTCGACGTGTCGGCCTTCGCGGTGAGCTGGCGACGGCGGCGCGGCATCGACGCCCTCGTCCCTCCCGGCGTGGCCATCCGCCGACGGCCCATGCCGGCACGCCCGCTGCACGCCTCGTGGCGCCGCCTCGGGTGGCCGCCGGCGGACTGGTTCGTCGGGCGCCACCAGGTGGTCCACGGCACGAACTTCGTGGTCCCCCCGGCCCGAGCGGCTCGCGTGGTCAGCGTCCACGACCTCACGCCGGTTCGCTACCCGCATCTCTGCGACCCCGGCTCCCTCGTCTTCCCCGACCTCGTGCGACGGGCGATCGCCGACGGCGCCTTCGTGCACACGCTGTCGGACTTCGTGGCCGCCGAGGTCGTGGAGGCCTTCGGCGCGGAGCCCGAGCGGGTCCGCACCGTCCACCTCGGGGTGCCGCCGCTCGCCGGCGGCCCCGGCAGCGACCCGTGCCCGACGGGGCCGGCCACCGGGCCGGCGTCCGGGCAGGTGGCGCTCCCGCGCGGCACCGAGCGCTACGTGATCGCCGTCGGCACGGTCGAGCCTCGCAAGGACTACCCCTCGCTGGTCGCCGCCTTCACCCGGCTGGCGGCCGACGACCCGACGCTCTCGCTGGTCGTCGTGGGGGCCGCCGGGTGGGGCGCCGACCAGGTCGACGAGGCGCTCGCCCGCTCTCCGGCGGCGGGTCGCGTCGTGCGGGTCGGGTACCTCCCCGACGCCGCCCTCGGCGACCTCCTCGCCGGCGCCGCCGTCCTCGCCTACCCGTCGGTCTACGAGGGCTTCGGGTTCCCGCCGCTGCAGGCCATGGCCTCCGGCGTGCCCGTGGTCACCACGCGGGCCGGTGCCATCCCCGAGGTCGTGGGCGACGCGGCCGTGCTCGTGCCGCCGGGCGACGCAGACGCCCTGGCGGAGGCCCTCGCGGGCGTCCTCGCCGGGGGGCCCGAGGTGGACGCCCTGGTCGCGCGGGGACGGGACCGGTGCCGGGGCTTCACGTGGGAGGCGTGTGCCGCCGGCATGGTCGCCCTCTACCGCGACGCGGTGCGATGAGCACCCGCCGCCCCGTGCTGCAGGCAGGAGCCCGCGACGGCCCGCCCGGCGTGCTCGTCGTGGCCGAGCAGCTCCGTCGTGCCGCCCCTGGGGGCATCGGCACCTACGCCCTCGGCCTGCTCGCCGGCTTGCGCGACCTCGGGGCCGGCGTCGCCCCGGACGTCACCGTGCTGGCCAGCCGTCGCAGCCCCCGGGAGGCAGGACCGGACCCACTGGCCGGGCCCGGCTTCCCGGTCCGCTCGGTCCCCCTGCCCGGTCCCGTCCTCACCCGCCTGTGGGACGCCGGGGTCCTGCGCGCCCCGTCGGGCTTCGGCGTCGTCCACGCCGTGTCGCTCGCCGCGCCGCCGACCGGTTCGGAGCCCCTGGTGGCGACGGTCCACGACCTGCTCTGGCGGTCGCACCCCGAGGCGTACCCGCCACGAGGGCGCGCCTGGCACGAGGCGGCGCTGAGGCGGCTGCTCCGCCGGGCGAGCCGGCTCGTGGTGCCGAGCGAGGGGGTGGCCACCGAGCTGGTCGAGGCCGGCGCGGCGCCGGGGGACGTCGCCGTCGTGCCCCACGGCAGCGACCACCTCCCACCGCCCGACGACGCGGCGACCGAGGCCCTCCTCGCCGGGCACGGCGTCCACGGGCCCTTCCTGCTCGCGGTGGGCACCCTCGAGCCCCGCAAGAACCTCGCCCGCCTCGTCGCCGGCTACGAGCGCGCCCGCCCTCGCCTGCCCGAGCCGTGGCCGCTCGTCGTGGTCGGCCCCTCGGGATGGGGTGACCGCCTCCGGCCCGTCGCCGGGGTCGTGCTGGCCGGACGCGTGGGCCCGGGCCTCCTCGCCGGGCTCTACCACCGCGCACGGCTCCTCGCCTACGTGCCCCTGGGCGAGGGGTTCGGCCTGCCTCCCGTCGAGGCGATGACAGCCGGGGTGCCTGTCGTGGCGAGCCCGCTGCCGAGCACGGGCGGAGCAGCCTTCGACGTCGACCCGCTCGACGTCGAAGGCCTCGCCGAGGGGCTCGTCGCCGCGGCGACCGACGACGCCCTGCGCGAGGAGCTCCGCCGTCGAGGAGCCGCCCGCGTCGCCGGGCTCCGGTGGGCGACCGCGGCGGAGCGCCACGTGGCGGTGTGGGCCGAGGCCGCCGGCGAGGGGGGCCGTGGCTGACGGCGACCTGCCGGCGCCTCCGGCGCGAGCAGCGAGCCCGCTGCGGTGCTCGCTGGACGTGACCGCGGTGCCGGCGCGCCCGGTGGGCGCCGGCCACTACACGCTGCGCCTCGCCGAAGCCTTGGCGACGGGAGGCGATGTGTCACTGGTCCTCGTGTCCCGCCGGGACGACGCCGCCCGGTGGCGGGAGGTCGCACCGGGCGCCGAGGTGGTCCCCGCTGCCCCGGCCCCCCGGCCCCTCCGACTGGCGTGGGAGCAGGTTTCGCTGCCCGGGCTGCTACGGGCCACCGGGGTCGCCGTCCACCACTCGCCGCACTACACGATGCCCGAGCGCAGCCGGCTGCCCGTGGTCGTCACCGTCCACGACTTGAGCTTCTTCGTGTCGCCGGCGTGGCACGAGCGCTCGAAGGTGCTGCTGTTCCGGCGCGCCATCGGGGTGGCGGCCCGCCGGGCCTCGGCCATCGTCTGTCCCAGCCAGGTGACGGCCGGCGAGCTCGGGAGGTGGTGCCCGACCGACGCGCCCGTGGTGGTGGCCCACCACGGCGTCGACACGAGCCGCTTCGCCCCCGACGAGCCGGGACCCGGGGCCGACCACGCCGTGCTCGCCGGTCTCGACGAGCGCCTGGGCGCCGGCGCGCCCTTCGTCGTCTTCGTCGGCACCCTCGAGCCCCGCAAGGACGTCCCCTCCCTCGTCTCGGCGTTCGCCCAGGTGGCGGGCCGGCACCCCGAGGCGCTGCTCGTGCTGGCGGGCGGGGCGGGGTGGGGCGGGGACGCCGTCGAAGGGGCGGTCGTGGCCGGCGGTCTCGCCCGGCGGGTCGTCCGCACCGGCTACGTGCCCGACGACGCCGTGCCGGCGCTCCTCCGGCAGGCCGCCGTCGCCGCCTACCCGGCACGCTACGAAGGCTTCGGCCTGCCTGCCCTCGAGGCGCTGGCGTGCGGTGCGCCCCTCGTGACGACGCGGGGAACGGCGATGGAAGAGGTGGCGGGGGCGGCAGCCGTGCTCGTCGACCCCGGTGACGTCGACGGCCTCGCCGAGGCCCTCGACGCGGTCCTCGCCGGGCGCGGCGCCGACGACCCCGGCCGCGAGGAACGCCGACGGCGCGGCCTCGCCGCCGCCGCCGCCCACACCTGGTCGGCGAGCGCCGCCCGGCACGTCGAGGCCTACCGGTTGGCGGCGGGCGCCCAGCGGCGCCCCGACCGGGGCACCCGGTAGGGTGCTCGGCGTGCGAGCCCTGATCACCGGAGGTCGTGGCTTCGTCGGGACCTGGCTGGCCGACCACCTGCGCGCGGTCGGCGACGACGTCGAGGTGACCGACGCCGAGGTGGACGTGACCGACCCCGACGCCGTGGAGGCCGTGCTCGAGCGGGTGCGGCCCGACGCCGTCTACCACCTCGCGGCCCTGACGCACGTCGGGCGCTCGTGGGACGACCCGATGCGGGTGCTCGAGGTCAACGTGCTGGGGACCGCCGGGGTCCTCCTCGCAGCCCGCCGCTTGGGGCTCGGCCCGCGGGTGCTCGTGGTGAGCTCCGCCGAGGTCTACGGGTCGGTCACCGACCCGTCCGCCCTGCCGCTCGCCGAGGGCGCGGCGCCGGCGCCGGTGACGCCCTACGCGGCCAGCAAGCTGGCGGCCGAAGCCGTGGCCACCCAGGCGTACCGCGGCCACGGCCAGCACGTGGTTGTCGCCCGGCCCTTCAACCACGTGGGCCCGGGCCAGTCCGCCGACTTCGCCGTGGCCGCGTTCGCCAAGCGCGTCGTCGAGGCGCGTGCCGGCGGGCAGCACGCCATCGCCGTCGGCAACCTGTCGGCCCGGCGGGACTTCACCGACGTGCGCGACGTCGTGCGCGCCTACCGGTCCCTCGTCGAGTCGGGGGAGCCGGGCGAGGTCTACAACGTCTGCTCGGGAAGCGACGTGTCGATGAGAGAGATCGCCGAGCGCCTGGTGGCGCTGGCGGGGGCGTCGCTCGAGCTCGAGGTCGATCCCGAGCTGGTCCGCCCGGTCGAGGTCCCCGTCTTGCGAGGGGACCCCGGCCGCCTCCAGCGGGCCACCGGGTGGGCGCCCGAGCTCCGCCTCGAGGACACGCTCGCCGACGTCCTCGACGACTGGGACCGCCGGGTCCTCGCCGCCGGCTGAGGCCGGGTGCGCCGCTCCCGCTCGTCCGACCGGGGCCGGGCGCGACGACGGGCCCGCACCAGCGGGCCCGTCGTCGGCGGATCGGAGGGGGACCGGTCCGCTGCGGGAGGCGTCTCGCCTCGCCGCGTCCGGCGCCGTCGAGGGGGGGGAGCGACGACGCCGAGGGGTGCGCCCCGGCCGCCCGGGGGCGGACCTGGGCCGGGGCGGTCGCTCAGGCGGCGGGCCCGAGCCGCCCGCGCAGCTGGGCACGCACGTCGCGTGCCCGCTCGTGGACCTGGGCGGCGAGGTCGCGAGCCGGCTCGGGCAGGCGCTCCTCGAGCGGGGCGACAGCGGACTCGACCTGCTCGATCAGCGACTCGACCCGCTGGTCGACGGCCGACAGCACGCTCGTCAGGTCGTCCCGGACGGCGGCGAGGCGGCCGTGGCCCTCGCCACGCGGCTCGGCGAGGCGAGCCTCGAGCTCGCGTCGCTGCACCTGGAGGCGTTGGAAGCCCAGCACGCTGGCACCGATGGCGACGTAGGCGGCGTCCCGAGCCCGGTGCGCCAGCTCGCGAGCTGCCTGGTCGAGGTCGGGGGTGGGGAGCGATCGGTCGAGGCGAGGCATGGGTCCTCCTGCGTGCGGGGCGCCGTGGCGGCGCCGTGATGCAAGTGTATACGGTCTGATAAACAGTTGCAAGCACAGGCCCCCTCGGACGGGGCCGGCAGCACCGTGCCGTCACGACCTGGTGCGTTGTCGGCGGTGCGCGCCGTGCCAGTAGCCTCGGCCCCCTGATGGATCCCCTGGCCCCGCCGGTCGTCGCCGTCGTCGTCGCCCACCAGCCCGGCGGGTGGTTCGAGGAGGCGCTGAGCTCGCTGGCCGGGCAGGACTACCCCGAGCTGTCGGTCCTCGTGCTCGACGTGGCGAGCGAGGAGGACGGGGGGCCGACCGTGGCCGACCGGGTGGCCGCGCACCTCCCCGCCGCCTTCGTCCGCCGCCTCGAGGCGAACGTCGGTTTCGCCGCCGCGGCCGACGAGGTGCGCTCCATGGTCGAAGGCGCTGCCTACTACCTCTTCTGCCACGACGACGTCGCCCTCGCCCCCGACGCCGTCCACCGCATGGTCGAAGAGGCGTTCCGCTCGAACGCCGGCGTGGTCTCGCCGAAGTTCGTCAGCTGGGACGACCCCTCCCGCCTGCTCCACGTGGGGATGGCCCTCGACAAGAGCGCCTCGGTCGTCGACCGGGTCCACCCCTACGAGATCGACCACGGCCAGCACGACGCCGTGCGGGACGTGTTCGTGGCGCCCGGTGGCTGCACGCTGGTGCGGGCGGACCTGTTCGCGGCGATCGGCGGCTTCGACCGGGACATCGTGGCCATGGGCGAGGACCTCGACCTGTCGTGGCGGGCCCAGGTCGCAGGGGCGCGGGTGATCGTCGCTCCCGACGCCGTGGTCCGCCACCGCGAGGAGCTCGCCGCCGGCCGGCGCCCGCTGGAGGAGTCCTTGGTCGGCCCCGTGCGCGCGGGCACCCGCCCGGTCACTCTGCGCGAGCTCCAGCGCCGCCACGAGCTCGCGGCCGTGCTGACCTGCTACAGCGCCGGCCACCTGGTGCGTGTGGCACCCCAGGTCGCCGTGCTCGCCCTGGCCGAGGTCGTCGTGGCCACGGCGGCGGGCGACCGCGAGCGCGCCCTGGACGTGCTCCGGGCCTGGCGGTGGAACCTGAGGCGGCTGCGCACCCTCCGGGCAGCCCGCCGCGCCGTGCGGACCTCCCGCCAGCTGAGCGACCGCGAGGTGCGTGCGCTGCAGGTCAGCGGGAGCGCCCGCCTGGCGTCCTACGGGCAGCGCCTCGTCCAGCACGGCTTCCGAGCCGCCCATGTCGACCTCGACGAGCTCGAGGCCCCCGGCGAGGAGCTCTCCGGCGAGCCCGGTGCGCCCGAGGACCAGACCGGGGCGGGAGCGGGGGGCGGCGGGCGGGGCGCGCTGTCCGCCCAGGCCCGGACCGCCGTCTGGCTGGCCGCCACCCTGGTGGTCGTCGTCGGCCTGCGTGGTGTCCTGACCGGCTCGATCCCGAGGGTCGGCCAGTTCGTGCCCTTCCCCAGCTGGTCGGCGACGTTCGCCCAGTTCGCCGCGGGCTGGCACCCCGCCGGCGTGGGCCAGGCGGAACCGGCGACGCCGGCGTTCGCCCTCGTCGGCGTCCTCGGCACGGTCCTCTTCGGGGCGATGGGCCTCGCCCAGAAGGTCCTCGTCCTGGGGTGCCTCCCCGTCGGCGCGTGGGGCGTCGTCGCCGCCGTGCGGCCGTTCGGCTCGCAGCGGGCGGCGACCGTCGCCGGGGTCGCCTACCTGGCGCTGCCGCTGCCGTACGACGCGCTGGCCCAAGGCCGCCTCGGCGCCCTGGTGGCCTACGCCGGCATGCCGTGGGTCCTCGGCCTCCTCTTCGGGGCGTCCGCCCGCCCCCCCTACGACGGGCGCCGTGCCAGCCTCGCCCGAACGGTCGTGCGCCTCGGCCTCCTCGAGGCCGTCCTCGTCTCGTTCGTGCCGTCAGCCGCCCTCCTCGTGGTCGGGACGGGCGTCGTGCTGGTGGTCGCCGCGCTGGTCGCCGCCGACCTCGCCGCGGCGAGGCGCGTGGCCGTCGCCGCCGTCGGGGCGACGGTCGTCACGGCCCTGTTGTGCCTGCCGTGGCTGGTCGGGGTGGCGAGCGCCGGCGGGCAGGCGTGGACGGTGTTCGGGACGCCGACCACCTCGGTCGGCGCGCCGGGCTGGGGCGCCGTCGCCCGCCTGGCCCTCGGGCCGGTCGGTGACTCCCCGCTCGCCTGGGGCTTCGCCGTGGCGGCCCTCCTGCCGGTCCTGCTCGGACGTTCGGCCCGGGCAGCGTGGGCCGGGAGGTGCTGGGCGCTCGTCGTCGCCGCGTGGATGGCGGCGTGGGCGTCGGCTCGCGGCTGGACGGGCGTGGTGGCCGTCGAGCCCGCGGTGGTGCTGACCGCCGCCGCCACCGGGCTGGCCGTGGCCATCGGCGTCGGCGTCGTCGCCTTCGAGGAGGACCTCCGGGTCGCCGCCTTCGGATGGCGCCAGCTCGCCGCCGCCGTGGCGGCGGCGGCCGTGGCCGTCGGCGCGCTGCCTACCCTGGTGTCGGCCCTGCCGGGCCGGTTCGACCTCCCGACGACGGACTTCGCCCAGACCGTCAACTGGATGTCGGCGCAGCAGCGGGCCGGTGCCTATCGCGTGCTGTGGCTCGGAGACCCGCGTGCGCTCACCCAGGCGTCGTGGCCGGCCGGCCACGGCTTGGCCTACGCGACCTCCGAAGGCGGGTCGCCGGACGCGGCGTGGCTGTGGGACGCGCCGGCCCCGGGGCCGGCCGCACGGCTCGCCGACGCCGTCACCGAGGCGAGCGCCGGGCTGACCGACCAGCTCGGCAGCATGCTGGCCCCGGCGGGGGTGCGCTACGTCGCCGTCGTCGACGCGCTCGCACCGGTGATCCCCGGGCTCCAGCAGCCCGAGGCGCTCCCGCTGCCCCCCTCCCTCCTCCCTGCGCTCTCGCGCCAGCTCGACCTCACGACCGTGCTCTCGCAGGCCGGCATCACCGTCTTCCAGAACCTGGCGTGGGTCCCGATGCGCTCCGAGGTCGTCTCGAGCGGCACCGCTCCCGGCACGGTCGCGGTCCCCACCCTCGTCGACCGGGTGCCGGGCAGCCCGGTCGTGCCCGGTGCCACGCCGGTGCTCGCCGGGCGGCCCGCCGCCACGAGCTTCCGGGGCACGCTGGCACGGGGCACGGTGCTGGCGGCCCTGGCTCCGGCGTCCCGCTGGCACCTCGTTGGACCCGCAGGCCGCGCACCGCAGCGCGTGCAGTTCGGCTGGGTCTCCGCCTACGCCCTGAAGCGGGGCGGCTCGGTCACCCTGGCGTTCGACGCCGGCGCCCTCCCGCCGTTGGCGACCGCCTACGTGGTCCTCGCGTGGCTCGCCGTGGTCGCCCTGGCGATCGGGGGCCGGCCGCGATGGGCCGTCGCGCTCGCCCGGCGTCCCCTCGCCCTCTCCCCCCGGCGCCGACCCGGGGTGCCGGACGGGCCCGGGGTGCCGGACGGGCCCGGGGTGCCGGACGGGCCCGGGGTGCCGGACGGGC
>CAZSYT010000004.1:0-8314 GCA_964610905.1 uncultured Acidimicrobiaceae bacterium | reverse complement strand
CCGGGGTGCCGGGTCCGGCGTGAGCGTGCGGCCGTCTCACCGGGCCCCGCGGCCCGACCGGGCACGCCCAGCACTCGCCCTGGTCGTCGTGGCGGCCGTCGTGCTCGGCGGCGTCGTCGACGTCGTCGTCGGTCGGACCGCGCCCGCCCCCGCCGAGGCAGTGGGCACCGCGGTCGTGGGCGACGCGTCGGCAAGCGCCTCGGCAGCGTTCTGTGCCGGTGGCACGGCCGGGTCGGGCCAGCCAGCGGTGCCGGCCGTCTACCTGACCAACACGAGCGCGAGACCCGTGCAGGGGGCGATGCGGACGGTGGTCCCCGGGCGCTCGGGAGGCGGGACCGGCCACGCCACGGCCGTCACGGTGCCGGCGCGCTCGACGGTGGCCGTCGACCCCACCCCGGGTGTCGCGCCAGGTCCGATGGCGGCGTCGTTCGTCTTCGCCGGAGGAGGCGTGGTGGCCAGCCAGGTGGTCCGGGGCCCCGGCGGCTGGGCCGCCGCGCCGTGCGCGACCAGGCCGGCGCAGTCGCTGGTGTTCGCGGGCGGCTCGACGGCGGGCGGTAGCTCGCTCACCCTGTCCCTGCTCGACCCCACGGCGGCGCCTGCCGTGGTCGACGTCACGTTCGTCACGCCTTCGGGGGCGGTCGTTCCCGCGCCCTACCAGGGGATCGACCTCGCGCCGGGCCAGCTCGTGAGCGAGGACGTCGGCAGGTACGTCCAGAACGCCCCGGCGGTGGCGACCCTCGTGACCACCCAGTCGGGCTCGGTGGTGGCCGACGAGCTCGAGCAGTGGGCGGGCGGCGCCGGCCTGTCGCTGTGGCTCGGCGCCCGCAGCGCCCGGACGACCTGGTCGTTCGCCAACACTGCCACGGCACCCGGGGGAGCGGTGTCCTTCGCCGTGGCCAACCCCGGAGCCACCCCCACCACCACCACCGTCGCGTTCGAGCTCGGTCAGGCGTCGGTCGTGCCTCGCCGGGTCGTCGTGCCCGGTCGGGCGCTGGTCACGGTCGCCCTCTCTGCCACGAGCGGCCTCCCCGCCTCGACGCCGTTCGGGGTCGTGGTCACCGCCGGCTCGCCCGTGGTGGTGGCGAGGACGGTCAGCGCGCCGCCGGCCGCCGCGCCGCCGAGGACCGGCTCGTGGTCGGGCGTGGGCGCACCGGCCGCGAGGTGGCTCGTGCCAGGCCCGGCTCCCGTCGGGTCACCGCCGGTGGCGGGGGCCGCGGTCGCCGGCCTCGCCGTCGCCGACCCGGGGACGGCGCCCGTCGACGTGTCGGTCGTCTCGCTCGCGACCGGGAGGACGCTTCGGCGGCTGGTCGTCGCCGGCCACGGCATCGGCGTCGTGCCGGGTGCCCTCCTGACGGGCACGGGCCCCGTGGTGGTCCAGGCCGGTGCCCCGGTCGTCGTCGAGGAGCACGCGCTGCCCGCCGGGGCCCCCGGTGTGGTCGTGGCGGTCGCCCTGCCCTACGTGGACCGGCGGGGGCCCTGACCGAGCGGGGACGCCGGCCGCCTCGGAGCGACGGTCCCCGGTGTGCCGCGTCTCAGCGCGCCGGCGGAGGCGGCGGTGGCCACGGCGACTGGCTGTGGGGCCACGGTGCCCCCTGCGGCGGCCACGGCGCCTGGGGTGGTGCCCAGTGGCCACCGGGCGGCGGCGGGGGTGGCCACGGTGCCTGGCGCCCGGTGGTCGGGTCGCCGTCGGTGCCGGGCTGGCCCGCCGTCGTCCCCGACGTGCTCGGTCGCTCGGGAGCACCGTCTGCCGCCCGGCTGGCCGCCGGCGTCACCGCTGCACGCTCGTCGTCCGTGCCGGCGGCACCGGTGGGCACGGTGCCCGTGGCGCCGTCGGGGGCGCCCTCGCCGCGCGAGAAGATGGGCGGGGCCTGCTTCGCCCCGTTCTCGTGGACGGGGCGGCCGTAGGCCGTGTCGACCAGGCGCCCGACCGTCTCCCCGTCGATGGTCTCCTGGTCGAGGAGGGCCCGGGCCACGGCGTCGAGCCCGCCCCGGTGCCGGGAGAGGACCTCGAGGGCGCGCTCCTCTTGGGCCCGGAGGATGAGCTCGACCTCGTCGTCGATGACCCGGCTCGTGTGCTCGGAGTAGTCGCGGGTGTGCATGAGGTCGTCGCCCAGGAACACCTGTCCTTGTGACCCCCACGCCATGGGGCCGATCTTGTCGCTCATGCCCCACTCGCGGACCATCTTGCGGGCGAGCTCGGTGTTGCCCACGAGGTCGTTGCTCGCACCGGTGGACAGGTCGCCGTAGACGAGGAGCTCGGCTGCCCGCCCGCCCATCCGCACGGCGAGCGTGTCCTCGATCTGCTGGCGCGGGTGGATGTGCCGCTCCTCCATGGGCAGCTGCATCGTCACGCCGAGGGCCATGCCGGTGGGGAGGATGGTGACCTTGTGGACGGGGTCGGCGCCGGGGAGCACGTAGGCGAGGACGGCGTGCCCGCCCTCGTGGAAGGCCACCCGCTCCTTCTCCTCGCCGGAGAGCACGAGGCTCTCGCGGCGCTGGCCCATCAGGACCCGGTCGCGCGACGCCTCGAAGTCGACGTTCTCGATGGTCTTCGAGCCGCGGCGCACCGCGTGCAGCGCCGCCTCGTTGACGAGGTTCGCGAGGTCGGCCCCGCTCATCCCCGGCGTCCCCCGGGCCACGAGCTCGAGGTCGACGTCGCGCGAGACGCGCTTGTCCTTGCAGTGGACCTGCAGGATGGGGAGGCGCTCCTCGAGGTCGGGGAGGGGCACGACGATCTGCCGGTCGAAGCGGCCGGGTCGGAGGATCGCCGGGTCGAGGATGTCGGGCCGGTTGGTGGCGGCCATGACCACGATGCCCTCGGTCGGGTCGAAGCCGTCCATCTCCGAGAGCATCTGGTTGAGCGTCTGCTCGCGTTCGTCGTGGCCCCCGCCGAGCCCGGCGCCACGCTTGCGCCCGATCGAGTCGATCTCGTCGATGAAGACGATGGCCGGCGCCTGCTTGCGGGCCGTCTGGAACAGGTCACGCACGCGGCTGGCCCCGACGCCGACGAACATCTCCATGAAGTCCGAGCCGCTCACCGACAGGAACGGCACCCCCGCCTCGCCGGCCACGGCGCGGGCGAGGAGCGTCTTGCCCGTCCCCGGGGGGCCGACGAGCAGGATGCCCTTGGGGATCCGGGCGCCGATCTCCTTGAAGCGCGCCGGCGTCTTGAGGAAGTCGACGACTTCGCTGATCTCGAGCTTCACCCCGGGGTACCCGGCGACGTCGTCGAAGGTCGTGGACGGGCGCTCGGTCGAGTAGAGCTTCGCCTTCGAGCGGCCGATGGACATGATGCTTCCCATCTGTCCCTGTGCCTTCCTGCTCATGTACACCATCAGGCCGATGATGACGGCGAACGGCAGCACCCACGTGAGCAGGATGCTGAGGAGGTCGTTGGACGACGGGGTCACCAGCGAGTAGTTGTTGCCGAGGGGCTTGAGCGCCTCGATCTCCGAGCTCTGTACGGGGTTGGGGCCGTTGACGGTGTAGCTGGTGCCGTTGGCGAGCGTCCCCGTGATCACCCCCGTCGACTGGTTGACCGAGGCGTCGTGGACCTGCTTCGACTGCAGGTCGTTGAGGAACGTGTTGTACGTGAGCTGGTGCGCCTTCGACGTGTGCATCAACGAGGGCACGACGAAGACGGCCAGGAGCGCCACCGCCACGAACAGGTAGAGGAGCAACCGGTTGCGGTTGGCGCCGTTCGGACCCTGGCCCTGCCCCCCCGACGGGGGAGAACCGGGGAAGTCGGGGTTCGGCGGAGTCACCGCACCATGCTATGCGCCGGGTGGTGGTGTTGGCGCATCGCACCGGGCTCCGGCCGCCCCCGCCGTCGGCTCCCCGGTCGGTAACGTGACGGGGTGACCGACGGGCTCGAGGGCAGCGACCAGGCCGGCCGCCCGCCGTCTCCGGGGCGCGGTGCGCCGTGGCTGCCCCCCGGTGCCGTCCCGCCCCCGCCGGGGTGGGTCCCCCCGCCGGGGTGGGTCCCCCCGCCCGGTGGTGCGCCGCCCGGGCCTGCCCCACCGCCGTGGCCGGTCCCCGGGGAGGCGCCCGGGGACGGCGAGGGGTCGCTCGCCGAGCAACTGGCCCAGGGAGCGGCACCGACGACACGTGCCTCGGCCGGCTGGTGGCTGTTCTGTGCCGCCCTGGGGTTCGTGGTCGGCCAGGTGGTGGCGGCGATCTTCGCCGCCGTGACAGCGGCGGCGACGGGGAACCTGAACGACCTCGGTGCCGTGGCTCGCCTCAGCGAACCTCCGACCTGGTACATCGTCTCGACGCTGCTCGGGCTGTGGGCCGGGTTCGCCGGTGGTCCCTGGCTGGCCAGCGCCGTGCGGGGGACGGGCCGCCTCGTCCGCGACGTCGGGCTCCGGTTCCGGGCCGTCGACCTCGCCGGCATCGCCATCGGGGTCGGCGGACAGTTCCTCGTGGTCCTGATCTACCTTCCCATCTCCCACCTGGTCCCCCACTTCAACCAGCGCTTCGACGCGCCCAGCCAGCGCCTGACGGGGGGATCGCACGGCCTGGGGTTCGCCGTGATCGCGGTGGCCACCGTGGTGGGCGCCCCGTTCTTCGAGGAGCTGTTCTTCCGGGGCCTCCTGCTCCGCTCGCTGGTGCGCCTCCTCGGCGGCTTCGGGCGCCGGCTCGGCCCGGTGGTGGCCGTGGTCGTCACCGGCGTGCTCTTCGGCCTGGCGCACGCCGAGTCGCTCCAGCTGCTCGGGCTGGCCACCTTCGGCGTCGTCCTGTCCGCCGTCTCCTACCGCACCGGGCGCCTCGGGATGAACATGGTCGCCCACGCGTCCTTCAACCTGGTCGCCGTGGTCGCCACCCTGCACTCCGGGACCGGGCTGGTGCTCTAGCCGTGGGCCGGGCCGCTCCGGTGTCCGGGGCCTCTCCGCTTCCGGGCGACGCAGATCGGCCCGACGCGGCGGCGCGCCAGGGGGACGCTCCGACGCCCGGGGGCCGTCGCCGGGCCCGAGCAACGCGGCCGGCCCGGGCAACGCAGCCGGCCCGGGCAGCGTGGCCGGCGTGGGCAACGCGGCCGGCGTGGCCGGCGTGGGCGGCAGCCGTGGCCGTCGTCGGGGTCACCGTCGTCGTCCTCACCCAGCTCCACCCGTCGCTCCTGCTCGCCAACACGACCACGGACGGCGGGGACACCGGTGCCCACGTGATGATGCCGGCGTTCCTCGCCCACCTGCTCGCCCACGGGCGCGTCTCCGGCTGGGACCCCGCGTGGTACGACGGGTTCCCCGGCTACACGTTCTACTTCCCCTTCCCCGGCTTCGTCGCCGTCGCCCTGCACGCCGTCCTCTCCTACGACGTCTCCTTCAAGCTGGTCACGGCGCTCGGGTCCCTCACCCTTCCCGTCGCCGCCTACCTGTTCGGACGGCTCGCCGGCCTGCGCGGCCCGGGCCCCGGGTGCCTGGCCGCCGCCACCCTCCCCTTCCTCTTCGAGCCCAGCTTCACCATCGACGGCGGCAACCTGCTCTCGACCCTGGCGGGGGAGTACGCCTACTCGCTCGGCCTTTCCCTCTCCCTCGTCACCCTCGGGCTGGTGGCGGCGGGGCTGCGCACCGGACGCCACCGCGCCCTCACCGCCCTCTTCCTCGCCGCCACCGTCCTCAGCCACCTCGTCACGGCGTTCTTCGTCATCGCGGGGACCGTCCTCTGGCTGCTCCTCGACCGCGACCTCGTGGTCGTCCTCCGGTCCCTCCTCGACCGACGCTCGACGCCCGCGCGCCGTGCCGCGCTGGCGCGGTGGGTCCGGCGGTTCTGGTGGTGCGCCGTGGTCGGCGTGGTGGGGATGGGCCTGACCGCGTGGTGGCTCCTCCCCTTCGCCGTCGACCTCCCGTACACGACCAACATGGGCTGGGTCAACGTGGGCAACTTCCCCCACCTGCTCTTCCCGGCGTCCGACCGGTGGCTGCAGGCCGCGGCCGCCGTCGGGATGGTCGCCACGGTGGTCCGGCGCAACCGCGTGGGCTGGTTCGTGGCGGTGATGGGGGGGCTGTCGGCCGCCGCCGTCGTGCTCGATCCGCAGGGGAAGCTCTACAACGTCCGGTTCCTGCCGCTGTGGTTCCTCTGCCTCGACCTGATGGCGGGGCTCGCCGTCGCCGAGGTGGTCTCGGCGTGGGCCCGCTGGCTGCGGCGCCGGCGCTACGAGCAGTGGAGCACGGCCGTGCGCGACCGGCTGACCTCGCCCCCGTCCGGCGGAGCCGGCTGGCAGCCGGGCATGCGCGTCAGCCGCTTCCGCCGTCCCGTGCCGCCCACCGCGGCGGCCGGCGCGGTGGGCGGGCCCCTCGTCGCCCTCGCCGCCGCGTGCCTCGTCGTCGTCCCGCCCTTCGTCCTCCCTGCCAGCGCCCTGGCACGGGTGGGCGTCACGGTCGGCGCCGACCAGCCGAGCGCCTGGGCGACGTGGAACTACACGGGCTACCAGCGCAAGCCCGCCTACCCCGAGTACCGGGCCGTCATCGACCTGATGGCCCACGTCGGGGCGACGGACGGCTGCGGGCGCGCCATGTGGGAGTACAGCCCCGACCTCAACCGGTTCGGCACGACGATGTCGCTCATGCTGCTCCCGTACTGGACGCACGGGTGCATCGACTCGATGGAGGGGCTCCTCTTCGAGTCGTCGGCCACCACGCCCTACCACTTCATCGACCAGAACGAGCTCTCGGCGGTGCCCTCCGACGCCATGGTCGGCCTCCCCTACGGCGGGCTCGACGTGCCCCTCGGCGTCGAGCACCTCCAGCTGCTCGGCGTGCGGTACTTCCTCGCCTCGTCGCCCTCGGTCGAGCAGCAGGCGGCCGCCGACCCGGCGCTGACGCTGGTCGGGCAGACCGGGCCGTGGCAGTCCACCTACGACGGCCAGGCCCTCGACACGGTGTGGAAGGTCTACCGGGTGGCCCGCGCCCCGCTGGTCCAGCCACTGGCCAACCGTCCCGTCGTGTGGACGGTCGGCCAGTCCCAGACCCACTGGCTGCGCCCCAGCCTCGCCTGGTACCTCGACCCGAGCCGGTGGGACGTCGTGCCCGCGACCGGTGGCCCCGCCTCGTGGAGACGGGTCCCGACCGGGGACCGGCACCCGCCGGTCGTCCCCGAGCCGGCGACGACCGTCGCCGACGTGCGCCAGACCGGCAGCACCGTGTCGTTCCGGGTGAGCCGGGTCGGTGTGCCGGTCGAGGTGAAGGTGTCGTACTTCCCCAACTGGCGTGCCGAAGGAGCCCAGGGCCCCTGGCGCGTGGCCCCGAACCTGATGGTCGTCGTCCCCACGTCCCACCGGGTCACCCTCCGCTACGGCACGACGGCTGCCGAGACGTCAGGCGAGCTGATCTCCGCCGCCGCCGTGGTGGCGACGGTGGTCCTCGCCCTCGTGGGCTGGCGCCGCCGCCGACGGCTTCACCGAACCCTCACACCTTCCTGACGAGGCACGCACAGGTGCGTCCCACCATGGGGGTGCCCACCGAACGACCGAGGAGGCCTCCGCCATGAGCTGGTCCCGCCAACGATCCGCCGAGCCGGGAGCCGCCGGGCACGCGCCCGGGCGTCGTGCCGCGCGGCTCGCCGCCCTGGCCGCGGTCGGCGCCGCGGCGGTCGCCGTCCCCGCCACGGCGTTCGCCGCCGCCCCGCAGGGCTCGCCACCGGCGGCGTCGCCCTCGCCGGCGCAGCATCCCGCGGGCGCCTGCACGCCGGCGACGTTCCCCTCGGCGCAACGGGACCTCGAGGCCCAGCTGTCGGTGCGGACGGCGACCCTGGCCGCGCTCCGGACCGAGGTCGGCGCGGCCGGCGCCCTCACCGCGTCGGACCGGGCTGCGCTGACGGCAACCCTGTCGAGCGCCACGGCGGGCATCGGGCAGCTGGGGTCGACGGTCGCCGCCGCGACGACGTGCGCGCAGCTGCGCGGAGCCGAGCGGTCGATGGTCCGGACGTACCGGGTCTTCGGCGTGGTCGCCCCGCAGGTCCGCCTCACCGTCGCCGCGGACCGCGCCATCGCCGCCGAGCGGGTCGCCACCGACCTCGAGCCGTCCGTGCAACAGGCGATCACCGCCGTGGCGAGCACCGGCAGGGACGTGTCGGCGGCACGGTCGACCCTCTCCCGGGCCACCGCCGAGGTGACGGCGGCGGAGGCCGCCACCAAGGGCGTGGCGGCTTCGGTGCTCGCCGTGCAGCCGTCCGGGGCCGCGGGCTCGAAGGCGGTCTTCACCCGAGCTCGTGGCGACCTCCGCACGGCCCGCGGCGATCTCCGGTCGGCTCGTCGAGACCTCCGCACGCTCGTCGGGCAGCTGCGCCGCTCGCGCTAGCGGACGGCCGCCCCCTCCCG
>CAZSYT010000003.1:82444-86990 GCA_964610905.1 uncultured Acidimicrobiaceae bacterium | reverse complement strand
CGCCGGTCGGTCCAGGCCGAGCAGGGGATCCAGAACCTGAAGGAGAAGGTCGACACCCTGATCATCATCCCGAACGACCGGCTGCTCAGCGTGTCCAGCGAGAAGACGTCGATGGTCAACGCGTTCAAGATGGCCGACGAGGTGTTGATGCAGGGCGTCCAGGGCATCACGGACCTGATCACGGTGCCGGGACTCATCAACACGGACTTCGCCGACGTGAAGATGATCATGTCCAACGCGGGCACGGCCATCATGGGGATCGGGTCGTCGACCGGGGAGGGGCGAGCCGTCAACGCCGCCCGGGCCGCGATCACCAGCCCGCTGCTGGAGGCGTCGATCGAAGGGGCGCGGGGCATCCTCCTCAACATCGCCGGCGGTCCCGACCTCGGTCTGTTCGAGGTGAACGAGGCCGCCGAGATCATCCACGGGGTCGCCCACCCCGACGCCAACATCATCTTCGGCAGCGTGATCGACGAGGAGCTGGCCGACGAGGTCCGCGTGACGGTCATCGCCGCGGGCTTCGAGCGCTGGGAGGCCCAGGGGCGGCCGGTCTCCGCCGCCCAGGCAGCCGGTGACGAGGGGCGGAGCCGCGTCCTCGGCCTCGACAACTCGCACGAGGACATCTTCGCCACGCCCGACGACGACCTCGACATCGGCGACGACGACTTCGACGTGCCGTCGTTCCTGCGCTGAGGCGGGGCGCGACGACGGGCACCCAGCGCGCCTCGGAGCGCACGTCCCCGCCCGAGACAGGCGCGGCGACGGTGCCGCTGCCGGGCGGTGCGATCGCCGCCTGGTCCGACCGGACGGCCGGTGACCTCCGTCCGCTCCCGGCTGACGCACGACGGGGTCCGGCGACGGACGTCTCGGCGTTGGCTCGCTTCGCCCGGGACGCGGGAGCCCCTCCCGGTGCGGGGCCCGTCGCCTGGTTGCGCCAGGTGCACGGGGCCACCGCGCGCGCCGTGCGCCCGGGGACCGACCCGAGTGGCGCCGAGGGCGACGCCCTCGTCGCCCCGGCCGGGTCCGCCGCCGTGCTCGCCGTGCTGACCGCGGACTGCGCGTCGGTGGCGCTCTCGGGCGACGACGGCAGCTTCGCCGCGGTGCACGCGGGCTGGCGGGGGCTCGTCGCCGGCGTGGTCGACCGTGCCGTCGAAGCGCTGGTCGCGGGCGGGGCGACGCAGGTGGCGGCGGCGCTCGGGCCCTGCGTGCACCCGGAGTGCTACGCCTTCTCGCCCGACGACGTCGACGCGGTCGCCCGGACCCTCGGCCCGGGCGTGCGCGGCCGGGCCGCGGACGGTGGTCCGGCCCTCGACCTGCCCGCTGCGGTCGCTGCCGCGCTCGAGCGCTCCGGGACCGTCCTCGCCGCCCACGTCGACCGGTGCACGGCGTGCTCGGGCCGGGACTTCTCCCACCGCGCCCGCTGCGACCGGGGTCGCCAGGCGCTGGTCGTGTGGTCCGACGGCGCGGCCGGGTGAGGCCGGCCCGGGACGAGCACGCGTGGCCGCGGACCTCGACGCGCTGGTGGCGGGACGCCTGGCCGCCGTCCGCGCCCGTATCGAAGCGGCGGGCGGCGACCCGTCGCGGGTCCGGGTCGTCGCCGTCACCAAGGGCTTCGGGCCCGAGCACGTGGAGGCCGCCCGGGCCGCCGGGCTCGGCGACGTGGGGGAGAACTACGCGGCCGAGCTGCTCGCCAAGCAGGCCGCCGTCCCGGACCCCGGCCTCTCGTGGCACTTCCTCGGGGCCGTCCAGCGCAACAAGGTGGCACGGCTCGCTCCCGTCGTGTCGTGGTGGCACGGTGTCACCCGGGTCGAGGAGGGCGTGGCCGTGGCGCGGCGCCGTCGAGACGCCAAGCTGCTCGTGGAGGTCGACGTGACCGGGCTGCCGGGGCGCCGCGGCTGCGCGCCCGGCGCCGTCGCCGACCTGGTCCGCTCCTTGGGCGACCAGGGCGTGCCCGTCGCCGGGCTGATGGCCGTGGGTGCGCCGGGTGCCTCCGGGCGCACCCGCGAGGGCTTCGCCCTGGTGCGCCGGCTCGCCGACGAGCTCTCGCTGCCCGAGCGGTCCATGGGGATGTCCGACGACCTCGAGCTGGCCGTCGCCGAAGGCTCCACCCTGGTGCGTGTCGGGCGCGCCCTCTTCGGCGGGCGTCCACCCTTGCGCGGCCGGGCGCAGTAGGATCGTGACTGGAGGAACCGCCGATGCCAGCTTCGTTCATGCGCAAGACGATGGCCTACCTCGGTCTCGTCGACGACGACTACGACGACTACGACGACTACGACCTCCGTGGCCCGGCCGTCGTGGGGCGTGCCCCCCAGCGCTCGCTGGTCCTCGACGAGCCCGAGGAGCCGACCGTCGTGGCACCGACCAGTCGGATCCGGGCGCTCGGCCGTGACGACCTGCCCCCGTCGGCCGCTCCCACGAGCCTGATCACGGCCCGGCCTGCCACGGTCCGGCCCATCACGCCGGAGGCCGCCGGAGCCCGCGTGCACGTCGTCGCGCCCCAGCGCTTCGCCGACGCGCAGGAGATCGCCAACCGGGTCATGGGCAACCAGCCGGTCATCGTCAACCTCCAGAGCGTCGAGCGCGACCTGCAGCGGCGCATGATCGACTTCTGCAGCGGGGTCACCTACGCCCTGTCGGGGACGATGGAACGCGTGGCCCAGGAGGTCTTCCTGCTGACGCCCTCCAACGTCAAGGTCTCCGACGAGGAGCGCCAACGTCTCGCCGAGCGCGGGCTGGTCTCGTCCTGACGCCCGACGGCCCAACCCCCGCTGCCGGAGGGCCGGCGTGCAGCTGATCGGCTACGTCCTCGAGCTCTACGTCGTGGCGCTGATCGTCTACTCGCTGCTCAGCTGGTTCCGGCCCAGGCCGGGGTCCCCCGTGCGCACGCTCGAGCGGGGCCTGTCGGCGATCTGCGACCCCGTGCTCAACGTCGTCCGGCGGGTCATCCCGACGGCGACGATCGGCGGCGTAGGCCTCGACCTGTCGGTGCTCGTGGTCGTGCTCGTCATCGAGATCGTCCTCATCCCGCTCTTCCTTCGCTGACCTCGGGACCTGGCAGCGGCGCCCGCTGCCGGACCGGTGCCCGGGTGCCCCGACTCCCGGCGGCCATGCCCCGCCTCGGTGCGGTGGTGCGGGTAGCATGACGGCATGGACGCCTCGCAGTCAGCCCTCGACTCGCTCCGCACCGTCGAGTTCCGGGAGACGCTGAAGGGCTACCACCGTGACGACGTCGACGAGTACCTCGAGAAGGCCGCCGTGGAGGCCGAGGGCCTCCAGGAGCAGATCCGCCAGATGGGCGAGCGGCTCCGCCAGGCCGGAGAGCGGATCGCCCAGCTCGAGGCCGCCCTCGAGGAGCAGGCGGCAACGGGTCCGGCCGAGCCGGCCGTCCCCGACGACACCCTCCAGCGCACGCTCCTGCTCGCCCAGCGCTTCGTCGACGAGACGAAGGCGGACGCCGAGGCGCACGCCGGCAAGCTGGTCGCCGACGCCGAGGAGCACGCCCGGGCGCTCGTCGCCGACGCCGAGGCGAAGGCGACGGAGCTGGCATCGGAGGCCGAGCGCCGTCTGCGCGAGGAGATCGGCCGGCTGGAGGCGATCAAGTCCCAGCTGTCGACCGACGTCGAGGCGATGGCCCGTCACCTCGAAGGCGAGCGGACGCGCCTGCGGGGCGCGTTGACCGACGTGCTGCGGTGGGTCGACGAGAACGTGAAGCCCGCGTCGTCGCTCGCTCCGGGGCGGCCGCGCTCCGACGCGCCGGCACCAGGTGCCGCGACGCCTGCCGGACCGCGTCCGCCCGCACCGCTGCAGTCGTCCCACGCCGGCGCGCCCGGGTCCTCGGAAGCGCAGGTCAGGGCCGTCTGAGCGCAGCTCGGCGGCCTCGCGCCGGTGCGCGCGTGCCGACGACGGCGCCTCGAGCCGCCGCCGCCGGGTGCCCTGCCCGTGCCCGTCCGCCGTATTGCCTGCCCCGGACGGGCGCGCTAACGTCGCCGGCTCACCCACGGGTGGAGGGAACAGGACCGGGCATCCGGTCGTTGTAGCCCCAGTACGGCGGTGCCGAGGAGGGCCACGTGCCACCATCACGGAAGTCGACGGCGGCCCGCACCAGGGCGGTCGCAGCCCGTGCGGGGCGTACCGGGTCGACGCCGGCCGTCCCGGCGCACCGAGCGCCCCCCGGGCCGAGCCCGACGACGAAGAAGAGGGTCACGAAGCCAGTGAGCACACGCGCATCCGCCACCACCCGATCGGCTGCCCCACGCCGCGGGGCCTCCTCGGGGACGGCTCCCCAGCGGGCCGCGTCCGGGGTCACGGCAGCCAAGGGCGCGACGGCCAAGCGCTCGGCCTCCCAGGCGGCCGGGCCGAAGGCGGCCACCGCCAGGGCGGCTGCGTCGAGGACGGCCGTGGGTCGGGCGAGCGCCACGTCCACCACCTCCAAGGCCCCGGCCAAGGCGTCGGCGAAGAAGGCCCCCGCCAAGGCCCCGGCCTCCTCCACCGCCTCCAAGGCCCCGGCCAAGGCGTCGGCGAAGAAGGCCCCCGCCAAGGCCCCGGC